>PGYD01000125.1 GCA_002839495.1 Planctomycetes bacterium HGW-Planctomycetes-1 | reverse complement strand
TTGTTCGTTACGAATATCATCTTGCAAACTTTCTCGCTATGATTCAACTTGGTTGTATCGTCATCTTACTCCGGAGGGTTTTGGGATGACTTGTACATAAAAGATAATAAATCGCATCGGCACAAGCAAAAAATTCAGCCGTCTTTTCATCTGCCGCAAAGGCTGCAAAACTTCTGCCGTTCTGATGTATTACCTGTTTTGCCTTGTTTGCCGCTCCTGCCGGATTAAAAACCGTATCTGCTCCCGCGATAAATATTGCCTCTCCGCTGTCGGAATGAACACTTCTGCCGTAAACAGTTTTTCTTTTGAGCTTTGCCGAAAAATCCTTTGCGGTAATTGTTATCTTCTGCCGTTTTGAAGCTATATTGGTATTGATTTGTTCGACGAAGCCCGCAAATATTGGTATCTGCTGCGGCTGTACTGAGCCTATCCCGCCGTCATAGCCGGCTTTTATTATGATTTTCTGTCCGCACCTGACGATGGAATCTATTTCTTCAGGCAGCCTGTCGCTGTCTTTGGGATAATGGCTCAATATCGCCTGATTGAAATCGTTATCTGCCGCCAGTGTTATATTCTCGACGATAATTTCATCGCATAATTGTCCGTCGAGATATACTTTTGCCGACTCTGCGCCGACAGCGAGCAAATCTTTTTCAGCCTCGTAAAAATCTATTATGTTTGAACCGCTCATATCAGATTTCCCCCGCTGTCAAATACGGCTTTTACCGCCGCCGAGAGTGTTTTTTCTTCTATGCCGCAGCAGTTGACCCGTCTGAGGATATAGAGATGTCTGCTTAAAGGCAGGCCGGATTCGGCCTCGATAGAATCATTATCTATATTTGAGGCTGCGGCAATCCGGCCGAAATCCACATCGTTAATATCCTCTCCATGATACAAAAGCTGTACTCCCGCGGGCCTTGCCCAAAAGTCCCCTTCCGTAATGCCCATACACAGTTTTGCGCCGTTGGCACAGTCTCCGCCGAACAAACTGTTAAAAAATTTCGTTTCCATCAGTTTATGTCTGGCTCCCTGACAACTTGGCTTTCGCTGTCTGTAATATCGAGTTTCAGAATTGTATTGTCGTTTGAGTTTTTGATTTCCATATTTCCGGTAAGTTTATCCTGTGTCATTTTATAGACGCTTCTTGCCAGCGCATAAAAATCAAGTCTGACTTCAACGGGGATATAGCGTTCAGTGTTTGCAAGGTTATTGTTTGCGTCTTTATCCGCGTCTATAACGCCGATGAGGTCGCTGCTGTCGAAGGGTTCTGTTCCGTAAGCTGTGCTGAATTTGTACCATCCGCCGCCGATTTCGGAAATTGACGGAGCAGATGCGATTTTGTCTGTCCCATCGACGGTTTTGAGAGATTCAAATTCCATTTCAGCCGCGGCTCCGCTCAGCGGCAGCCCGTCTCTTGAAACATAAAAAGGAATATCTATTGCCGTATTTGCCATAACTATTCTCCTATCTGATTATTGCTAATCTGCCGAGATTGACGGCTCTTGCTTTGGATATGAATTGATATTTTTGCAGAACCGCTCCGATTTGAGACGGCTCGCCGGTAAAATCACCTTTGCCGCCGCGAAGTACAACAGGATTCCTCGGCCTAAAATCCATATTGTCGGGGTCAATCAGCATCGGATTGACGTTCATTCCATTTTGGCCGTCATAAGGCGTATCCAAAACGCTGTCATCTGCGATGCAATATGCGCAACTGTATCCGCCGTAAGTTATAGAGCCGGATGCTTCCTTATAAATCGCAGGCAGGTCTTTAGTAAGAGGCGAATAAATATTATTGAACTCTATCAGTCCGCTCACATAAGTGTTATGTCCATATACCACACAATAAGAAGTCTGGTTATAAAGAACACAGTTGCGAACCGTATTGCGGTAATACTGTGCTCCTATTGCGTATGCACCGCCGATGAATACACTATTCTCGCACAGCGTATCATACATAATAAGACCGACATTGCCGGCAGGAATCACCATAACACAATTGCGAAGCGCAGAATGATACCCGGAACCGAAATGGCAGCCCCGAATATTGTTCCCGAAATAGCAATAATCAACAAGTACGTTATGGCAGGTCTGTTCCAGATACAATCCGAAATAAGCATCTGTGAATTTACATTTTGTCCACGTTACATTTCTTGATGCACGGCATTCATAAGCGTCATTGCCTGACAGGCCGTTAGTGTTATGAAAATGCACATTGCGCCAGTGTATATTATGTTTCGAGGATTGATAAACCACATTTCCTGCCGCGCCTTGTCCGTCGATATTAACCCAGCAGTTTTCAGCATTCGGCTTAAGCGGCCCGCCCCAGAAAGCCTGACCGTAATCCATATCGCTTATATGTTTTACCAAATCGCAGTTGTTGATGTCGTTATAGCCGATAAAAACAATATGCGTATTTGCTGTGTACGAACCTGAGCAATTGACTGTAAAAGTACCGGCATAAACGCCGTCATTTTTGAGCCATATATAATCGCCCGCCGAGGTGTTTGATAATGCGTTTGCCAGACTCCAGGCGTTTTCTTCACTGCTGCCGTCACCCGTGCCTTTTGGTCCTGCCGATGATACGAATTTATCCGCCATTGTTAAGCTCCGTTATTCGGCACATAGAAATTGCATCTGACATCTGTTATAGACGTAATATCTCCGCCGCTTGTTGTTACGATTGCCAGTCTTAAATGAGGTGTCGTTTCCATATTCGGAAATGCGCTGTATTCGTTCAGGACAAGACTGCCCGCCGAATCAAGATAGATATAAATATTGTCTCTGTCGTCGGCCAGCGTATTGCCGCTCGAACCTGCATATTCAACCAGTGTTGTCCCGCACCAGAATGCTCCGCTCTTGACGCCGATATCCAGTCCGCCCTCGTCGAAGACCCGTAAATCATTTGCACGCTTTGCCGCAAGAATCAGCCTGTAAAGCATCTTGCGAAACTCAAGATAGTAAGGCGCCTTGCCCGTTGTGATATATTCAACGCCTGTTTCCGTATCGTTTACGATATTTAAAAGCTCATTATCGGTTGGATAAACCTCTGCCATTTTCAATTCTCCTATACAACTTGCAAAATCAGTTTGCCGTTCTGTTTGTCAAAAAATTTTATTGTCAGTTTTTCCGCAGGCGTCGGGGGCGGAATAATCGTCATTTGTTCCGTCTGCCGCTCATCTGCTGTATTGCCCATATTATCAGTAATCTTAATATCGAATTTATACCTGTCGGCCTGTAATTGCCCGCTTTGCCAGCAGAGCAAATCTGTATCAAAACCGAACCAGCCGAGACCAAAATCTCCTTTTCCGAAACCAATCGCGGCAGAGCCGTCATATCCGAAATCACTGTTTCCGAAGCTGCTCAGTCCGAATCCGCCTTTATCTGTAAAGTCCAGCTGAATTTTCACGCCTCTTTTGTTAAGCCTGTTTTCCTCAAGATAATAATCGGCCTTGCCGTCCATCGGCAGATTATCAGTTCTCGGAAATTCAATCTTTGCCCGTCCTGTTTG
>PGYD01000021.1 GCA_002839495.1 Planctomycetes bacterium HGW-Planctomycetes-1 | reverse complement strand
AACCGCAGGACCTCGACCTGATGCAGGAGTTGGGTGAAAGCATAAAAACTACGAGCCGGTGCGGATTGGGGCAGACCTCGCCGAATCCGGTATTAACTACCCTGAAAAACTTCCGCCCGCTATACGAAAATAAAGTCAAAAAATATCCTGACGGTATGCAGCCGACATTCGATATCAGAAAAGCGCTGGCGGATGCGGAAAAAATTGCAAACCGTCAATCGGTAATTTATACGAAATAAGGGATAAACAATGAGCAAACAGATAACGTTTTCAATCGACGGCGTCGAAGTAAAAGGCAAAGAAGGCCAGACTATTCTGCAGGCCGCTGACGAGGCGGGCATTTATATACCGAGATTATGCTATATGGAAGGGCTTGTTCCGCACGGAAGCTGCCGGGTTTGCACGGTTATCGTTAACGGCAAACCGCAAACCGCCTGCACCCAGCCGATTGCCGAGGGAATGACCGTTGAGAACGATACGCCCGAACTTAAGGAGCACAGACGAAACATAATCGATATGCTTTTTATCGAAGGCAATCATTTTTGTATGTTTTGCGAAAAGAGCGGCAATTGCGAACTTCAGGCGCTTGCTTACAGACTCGGAATCCTGTCGCCGAAATTCCCATACTTTTTCCCGAAAAAAGACATCGATGCCACGCATCCCGATATATTCCTCGACCTTAACAGATGCATCCTTTGCGGCAGATGCGTAGAAGCGTCGAAAGACATCGACCGCAAAGGCGTATTCGACTTTGTCGGCAGAGGTATAAACAAGAAAATAGCAGTTAATGCAGAGGCAAATCTTAAGGATACGAATCTTGCCATAGCCGATAAGGCCGCAGATGTTTGCCCTGTCGGCTCAATAAATAAAAAACACACTGCATTCGCAACACCGATAGGAAAAAGATTATACGATGTCAAACCAATAGGTTCGGAAATAGAAGAACGCAAAAAGTAAAAGCAAAATTTACAAGGATATACAGAAATGTCAAAACCGAAAATCGCAACAGCATCGCTGGCAGGCTGTTTCGGCTGCCATATGTCGCTGCTCGATATCGACGAGCGGATTCTCAAGCTCATCGAGCTTGTCGATTTCGATAAATCTCCCATCAACGACATAAAGGAATTCACCGGCAGATGCGCCGTCGGCCTTATTGAGGGCGGATGCGCGAACGAAGAAAATGTTCACGTTCTTCAGGAATTCCGCAAACACTGCGATATTCTCGTCGCCGTCGGCGATTGCGCAATTATGGGCGATATACCCGCGATGAGAAATAATATCCCGCTGAAAGAATGTCTCGAAGAGGCGTATCTTAACGGGCCGAGCATTCACAATCCGGAAAAAGTTATACCGAACGATAAGGAGCTGCCGCTGTGTCTGGACAGGGTTTATCCCTGCCACGAGGTTGTGAAAATCGATTATTCGCTGCCGGGCTGTCCGCCGAACGCGGATATTATCTGGCAGGCGGTCGTAGCGATTTTGACCAATAAACCGCTCGATTTGCCTTATGAACTGATAAAATACGATTAATTCGTTTTGGAGTACCAAAAGTGAGCAAAAGCAAAAGAGTTATAATAGAACCGGTAACCAGAGTCGAGGGCCACGGCAAAGTTTCCCTGCTGCTGGACGAAAACAACAAGGTCAAGCAGGCAAGATTTCACGTTGTCGAATTTCGCGGCTTTGAAAGATTTATTCAGGGCAGACCCTATTGGGAAATACCAGTCCTTGTCCAGAGGCTTTGCGGAATTTGCCCGGTCAGCCATCATTTGGCAGCGGCAAAAGCGATGGACCAAATCGTCGGCGCCGATAAATTGACGCCTACTGCCGAAAAAATGCGCCGCCTGATGCACTACGGCCAGATGTTCCAATCACACGCATTGCATTTCTTCCATCTCTGCTCACCGGATTTGCTCTTCGGCTTCGACGCGGACCCGAAAATCAGAAATGTTATCGGCGTCGCCGCCAAATATCCCGAACTTGCTGTTCAGGGCGTTATGATGAGAAAATACGGCCAGGAAATTATAAAGGCAACGGCAGGTAAGAAAATCCACGGCACAGGAGCGATACCGGGCGGAATAAATAAAAATCTTTCAATCGCTGAAAGAGATGTTTTCCTTAAAGATATCAAGCAGATGCTCGACTGGTCGAGAAGCGCATTGAAAATCGCAAAAGACTATACGGTCGAGAACCTCGAAAAACTTACGCCGTTCGCATCTTTCGATTCCAACCACCTAAGTCTTATCCGCAGCGACGGTGCTATGGACCTTTATCACGGCAATTTGCGAGCGATTACCGCCGACGGCAAAAAAATATTCGACCAGGTCGATTATACGAACTATCTCGACTACATCACCGAAGAAGTGAAATCGTGGTCTTATATGAAATTCCCGTTTATTAAATCGCTCGGCCCGCAAAACGGCTGGTATCGTGTCGGCCCGCTGGCAAGAATAAATACCTGCGATTTCATCGACACCCCTGAAGCTGAAGCGGCAAGAAAAGAGTTTATGGCCGTTACGAGCGGAAAACCTAATAATATTACGATGGCCTACCATTGGGCAAGAATGATTGAAACTCTGCACTCGATAGAAAAAATAAACGAACTCTTGAACGATAAAGACCTGCAGGGAACCGACCTTGTGGTAAAGGGCAAACGCAGAAGCGAAGGCATCGGCCTTTTAGAGGCCCCGCGAGGCACATTGTTCCATCACTACAAAATTAACGATGACGACCAGATTGTTATGGCAAATCTCATCGTATCGACAACGAATAATAACGAGCCTTTTAACAGGGCTGTGCAAAAAGTCGCGGCAGACCATATCGACGGCGTGGCGGAAATCACCGAAGGACTTCTGAATCACATTGAAGTCGCGATAAGAGCTTACGACCCGTGTTTGTCCTGTGCTACGCACGCTATGGGAAAAATGCCTTTGAAAGTTACACTTTTCGATTATCAGGGCAATGAAATAGCAAGTAAGACGAAAGAATGACGATAAAAACTGAAAAAATCCTGTTAATCGGTTTCGGCAATCCGGCAAGAGCCGATGATGGTCTTGGCCCCGCCCTTGCTGAAGCGATTGAAGCAAAAAATATCGCCGGCGTTACCGTAGAGGCCGATTACCAATTAACAGTCGAAGATTCCGCTCGCGTTGCCGAGCACGATATCGTCATTTTCGCCGACGCCTCGATAAACGGACCGGAACCTTTCGGTTTCGAGTCTCTTGAGGCAAAAGAATACGACAGCTTTTCGAGCCACAGCGTTGAACCGGCACAAGTTCTGGCTTTGGCTGAAAATCTGTTCAATTCGAAAGCGACCGGATATATTCTCGGCATTCGCGGATATGAATTCGACGACTTCGGCTCGCCGATTTCGGAAAAAGCGAAGGCTAATCTGGACAAAGCAGTTGATTTTATCGGGAAATTGCTGAAAACTAAAAATTTTGATAAATCGCAGAAAACTATTGCCTGTCTTTAAAGGAGCTTTCAAATGCAGGACGATAAATACGTAATTTTGACAATCGACGATGACGCCGATTTTCTGGCGGCTATGCGTATGGTTCTCGAGGCCAGCGGCTATATTATGGCTGAAGCAAAGAGCGCCGAAGAAGGTCTGAAAGTTTACAAAAAGACGAATCCCGACCTGATTCTCGTCGATTTGATGATGGAAGAGATCGATTCCGGCACAAGTTTCGTTAAAGAACTTCGGCTTCTTAGCAATAAGGCCCCCGTATATCTTCTAAGCGCAGCGGGCGACGAAATGGCCGACAATATCGATTATGCCCAATTCGGTTTTGCAGGCGTATTTCAAAAACCGATTAAAAACGAACGGCTGCTGAACGTAATCAAGGCCAAACTTAAATAGATTTTCGCCTAATCGGCAACGACTTCAATCCTGCATTCTTCTATTGCTGACAGAAATTCCCTGCCGTAGTTTTTGCGGACAATCCTGCTGTCGAGCACCGCGATTATTCCCGTGTCGGTTTTGCTGCGGATAAGTCTGCCGAAACCCTGCTTGAATTTTATAACCGCCTGCGGAAGCTGATATTCGAAAAACGGGTTTTGTCCCTGCGCTTTTATATGCTCGATTCTTCCCTCGATTAGCGGATGGGTCGGCACGGCAAAAGGCAGTTTGACAATTATAACATTACTCAAAGCCTGGCCCGGCACATCGACCCCCTGCCAAAAACTGTCCGTGCCGAACAGTACGCTGCCCCTGTCCATTTTAAATTGCCTCAAAAGCTCCGTTCGATTAATTGGTCCGCCGTGCACGAGCATCTCGATATTATTTTCGCCGAACCAGTCCGAAAGCATATTGGCGACCGTTTCGAGCATCTGATAGCTCGTAAAAAGCACAAACGCCCTGCCGCCGGTTAGTTTCACATATTTTTTGATTTTCTCCGCCGCCGCTTCTGTAAAAGCCGAACTGTCGGGCAAAGGCATATCAGGCTCGATGTACATCGTAACCTGTCTTTGATAGTCGAAAGGAGAGCCGAGCCGCAAAGGCTTAAATTTTTCGAGTCCCACCTGCCGGGCAAAAAATTCAAAGCCGCTTTCGTCGCCTTTATTATTACAGCACAGCGTTGCGCTTGTAAGGATTACGGATTCGAATTTATCGAACAGACATTGTTTTATATTCACCGCAGGATTAAGCGGCGCACTTCGCAGCGATACCGCTTTTCTTTTGAATTTGTCCGAAACCTCAATCCAATACACATTTCCCTCATTCGAGCAGTCCAGAAAATCCTGCAAATCGGCCTGCAAAACCATCAGTAAATCGGAAAATCGAAAAAGCTCGAAACGCTCGTCCTCGTCATCGGTTTTCTTTATAAGTCCTGTAATTTCAAGCCGCAGATTTTTTAACGGCTCGGTTATAATATCCTCTGTAAATTTTTTTCTGACCCTGCCGCTGCCGTTGTTGTTTTTGTACCATTGCATCGCACAATCGAAAAAGTTTTCCGATGCTTTTTCGCATAATTTTACAAGCTCAACCGCTTTGGTATGCCCTGTGCCGGCAAGAAAACCTTTTTTCGTCCTCGAATTGTAAAGACTGCGCAGCAGGAAATTTACCCGCCATTGACTTATATCAAGCCCGAAATGCTCCTGCGCGACATTTTCAATATTATGGGCCTCGTCTATTATCACAAGTTTATAATCGGGTAAAATCGAGGTTTTCTGCCGTCTTAATACGAGGTCGCTGAACAAAAGGGCGTGATTTGCCACAATAATATCGGCGGTCTGAAGCCTTCGGCGGCTCTTCCAATAGAAACATTTGTTAAAATGCCCGCATTTTCTGCCTTTGCAGTTGCCGTGCTCGCTTTTTACCGCACCGATTACCTGCGCCGAAAGAACAAACCCGAGTTCGCTGAACAGGCCTTCTTTGCTTTGCGGCGCCCATTCGCTTATACGCAAAAGTTCTTCCGTCGCCGCATCGAAAAGCCCCTGCTGTTTTCTTCTGGCAAATTCGAGCCTCCTCAAGCATACGAAATTATTGCGTCCCCGCGCAAGAGCCGCCTCGAAACATCCGCCGAGCGCCTTTGCAAGGAAGGGAATATCCTTATTGACTAACTGTTCCTGAAGAGTGATTGTATAAGTGCTGATTAGGACTTTGCATTTCTGCTGTTTTGCCGCTTCGATTGCGCCGACAAGATACGCAAAACTTTTGCCGATACCTGTACCTGCCTCGACAGCAAGATGATAATGTTTTTTCAACGCATCCTGCACAGCCCCGGCCATTTGCCGCTGCTGAGGCCGGTCTTCATAATCCGAAAAACAGCATGCGAATCTGCCGCCGGGACCAAAAATCTCTAAAATCTCTAAATTAGGGACAGTCACCTATTTTTCTTCCCCTTCCGTGTTTTTTTCGGCCTGCCGACCGGCAATGGACGCAAACGACGACCAAGCAAACTCTCAAGCTTACTTATAAAACTATCGCTGCCTAACGGCCTGCCTTTAAGAGTGCCTGTCCGAAGCATTCTCATCTCTTTTTCTTGCACATCTTCGGCTAATATCTCTTTCCACTGCCCAGCACTTATTATCCTAAACCACTGACGTAAATCGAGCAGCCCATGCCCGGATTTAGCATCTTCATTGGTATGACTTGCGGCGCTTGACCATTCGTAATCCCAGGGCTTTTGGCATATTCCCGCCCTTACAGGGTTATGTTCTATATATCGCATTGCTGACAAAAAATGCTGTTCATCAAGGCCGCAGGAATAAAATCTGCCCTGCCAGAGATGACCGCTACGATTGTGAAAACGATTGATATACTGCGTATAGACAAAATGAGTCCTGCCTACGGCCTTTGCCAAAGAATCTTCATTTTGCGGAATAGCTATCAGATGTATATGGTTGCCCATCAGGCAGTAACCCATAACGACTAAGCCGTATTTGGCCGATTGCCGTTTCAGGATTTCCAGATATGCTTTTCGGTCGTCATCGACAAAAAATATATCCTGTTTATTATTACCTCGCTGGGTAATATGATGCGGCAGACCTTCTGAAACTATCCTTGCGATTCTTGGCATATCATACAAAAATATCCCCCTCAAATTAGTATGTCAACAAAAAAAATAGGTGGCTGTCCCTAATTTCCCCTAATTTCCCCTGAAACAAGGCAATTGATAGAAATGCGATAAGTGCCTGTTTTCCCATTTTACGCCTCTCAAAATTTTGCCTGAAATTGATTTGCTGAAATGCTATCGCCTTCTGTAAAAATAATCAATAAAAAACAGTTTGAACTTAATCGGCTTTTTGTGGTAAAATAGGACAAAAGTTAAAAATAATTGGGAAAGCGGAGTAATTACCCGCTAAGCGGTTTGAGGCTTTTGCTGTGGCTCACCTGTCCCGGCATTAGCCCCAAATAAATAGGAATAAATAAATGGACAAATAAGACAAATGGACAAATAAGGACAAATAAGGGGACAAATAAGGGACAAATAAGGGACAAATAGACAAATAAGGACAAATAAGGGACAAATAAGGGACAGCCACCTATTTCCATTGATTTTCATTTTCTCTCAATAGCCTGTTTAAGTACCCTAACAGCTTCGCTGTCAGGCAGCTTTTTGGCCGAAAAGTTTATCGCCCCCAGCGCAAGGCCGGAGTTTCCGAGCTGGTAATAAATATACGCGAGCAGAAAACTAAGCTCCGCTGAATCCGACCTTTCAATCCATGTTTTAATGTCAGCTATCCTGCTTTCGAGCCTGTCTTTGTCGGGTATCATAGCGTTAAGGTCGATTTTGAATTTCACATATTCAGGGAAAATATTTAAAGCCGCGGCCAGATAATAGGCGCTGCTCATATATTCGCCGCTCGCAAACAATGCGTGAGCTCTGCCCGCGTGAGCCAGCGGGTCCTGCGGCTTATATATACTTGCAACCGTATAAGCGTCTGCGGCGCGATAATACTGACCCTGCTGTAAAAATTCTTCCGCTGATTTCATATAATAATTGAACTTATCTTCCGTCTGCGCGGCAAACGTCCTGTGTACGCCCACAATCGCCTCGGCAGTTTCCTTCTCTATTTTTGAAAGATCGCTCTGCATTCCGCCGACGTTGGCGTCTGTAATGGCGCCGATTCGGGATTCTTTTTCTTCTTCTTCGGCAGCCGCCGTCTCGCCTGCTTCAATTTCCTCGAGCATCTGCTCATAAATACTTTTCGCTTTGGAAATCTCCTCCCGCATTTGTCCCGGCCTTAAAGGTTCGGCAGGCTCAAAGGAGCGTTCAATCGGTTTAATCGACTCCGGCTTTGAAAGAATATCCTTATCTTCCTGCTGAATTTGCTCCGTCGGCTGCAATGTGTCTTGTTTGTCTTTAACCGCCTTATCCAGAGCGTCAATTAAATCCTGCTGTTTTTTGCTGCGCATTAAATCATAACTTACGACCCTTTCAAGGTCAGCAGGCTTATACGATAAAGGCCTTGCAAGATTATACTCATAAAGCGGCGAAACTGCCGGCGGAGCAGTTTTGCCCTCTGTTTTTGTTATTTCCGGAACGGCAAACTCGCCGGCACCTTTAGTTTCCCTTACAGACGGATAAGAAACCAATCCCGACATTCCGCCCCTTGTCATCGAACTTACCGTAGTCGAAGGCAGATAATAAGGCTGCGGCGAAGTCTGCCCCCTGCTGATATTTACCGGAGCCGACCGTCTCAGAAATGAACTTATATCGCTGCTGCCAACATCGGCGCCGAATTCTGTAGTCGAACGGTAAGGCACAAGACCGCGAAACTCCATTCCGCCCCGAACGTTGCCCGTAACCACAAGATTACCGCTCGTGTCTATGGGACTGGGAGACCTTCGCAGCCCGCTTTGAGTGCTGCTCGGCGGTACTGTCGGGTCGCCTATCGGGCTTTGAATCGCCAAACAAACCGCACAAAAAATCTGAATAACAAAAAAGACCTTTATTAAATTATACCTTTTCACCTTTTGCCTCTTCTTCAAATTATTTTCTTTTATATTTCGGCTTTTGAGCCCAATTCATTTTGCCCGCAAGTGTGTCCCACTGTGTATACAGCGGATTGTTCACCACAAGAAACGAGCCTTTATGCTTTTCGACCGTAATAATATCTTCGCGTTTAAGTTCACTGAATATTTGTCCGTCCAGTATTACGGTTGTGCCTTCGTTAACTCTTTGCGGACGTATTTCAATCTTGCTTTCGGCATTTATCACTATCGGCCTGAAACTCAGCGTATGCGGACACATCGGCGTAATTACTATCGCTGAAAGATTGGCAGACAGTATCGGCCCGCCCGCTGAAAGATTATAAGCCGTCGAGCCTGTCGGCGTCGATATTATGATTCCGTCGCTCACGCAGTCCGCAAGATTCTGGCCGCGAACCGCTATCTTCAAATCAATCATATTAAAACGCGGACCGGCGTTTATAACGATATCGTTTATCGCCGTAGAGACAAGTTTCTCTGTTCCCTGACTGCCGACAGTGCATTTAAGCATCATTCGTTTTTCTATTAGCTCTTTGTCGGTTGTAACCCTGTCGAAAAGCTGCTTAAGCTGGTCGAGACTGAACTCGGCCAGAAACCCGAGTCTGCCGACGTTTACTCCGATAACCGGCACATTAATTTCACTCAAATCCCGCGCCGCAGAAAGGATTGTGCCGTCGCCTCCGAACACGATTGCGAAATCGGCTTCTTTGGCGACATCATCGGCGAAGTCTCCTCGAAAGCAGTTGGCAAGTATCTGTGCTCTATCAGCCGCAAATTTCGTAAAATCATCTATCGCCTCGGCCACAAAATCACGCCGGGCGTCGCCAAAAATTATCAGCTTAGGTTTTCGGTCTGCCTTAACCATCGTCTTTCCCCAAAATTCAACGTGCCTTTATAATCTTTTTTACAGCATCAGCGATACCTTCGGCGCCGATACCCGAATCGGCAAGCTGGGCGGCTCTTTTATCGCGCTGTACGAACTTATCGCCTACGCCCAGTATTCTGATTTTTGAAACACCCACTCCGGCCTCGGCAGCCGCTTCGAGAACCGCCGAGCCGAAACCGCCTGCTATCGAATGATCTTCAACGGTTATTATACTATTATCGGTCCTTAATAACGAAACAATTTTTTCATCCAGCGGTTTAGCGAATCTGGCGTTTATAACGGTTATCTCGATATTATCGGCTTTAAGGCTTTCGGCGGCCTTTAAAGCCTCATTTACGATGCTTCCATAGGCTATAACCGCTATTTTATCCTTCCCATTTTTCGCGGTTACGCTCCTGCCGAGCTCGAAAGGCTGCGAAAAAATTTCAGGACAAATACCGTCATTAACTTCTTCTTTAGGATATCTTATCGCCACAGGACTCTTCGATTCAGCGGCAAAACGCATCGCAAGTTCGAGCTCGACGCCGTTTGCCGGAGCAATAAGAACCATATTCGGAAGCATCCTCAAAAAACCTATATCCATAAGGCCGTGATGAGTAGGTCCATCGGCGCCGACCAGCCCAGCCCTATCTATGCAAAACACAACCGGCAGATTCTGCAGCGCGACTTCCTGAAATATCTGGTCGAAACATCTCTGAAGAAATGTCGAATAAATACACACAAAAGGTCTAATGCCCGTCTTAGCCTGCCCTGCCGCGATATCCACCGCTACCGACTCGGCTATTCCGACATCGTAATAACGGGACTCGAACTGCTTTTTGAATTTCATCAATCCTGTGCCGTCCGACATCGCCGCGGTAATCGCGACGATTTTGTCGTTCTCGGCGGCAAGTTTTACAATCGAATCGGAAAATGAGGCTGTAAAACTTTTGCCCGTTGATTTTTCCGATTCGAGTTCGCCGTTGATTTTGAAAGGCCCCGTGGAATGAAATCTGGTCGGGTCGTCATCGGCAGGACTGAATCCCTTGCCCTTCTTCGTATAAACATGCAGAACGGCAGGCCTGTCAAGACCCGACATCGCCTTGAAAATCTCGATAAGTGAACTTATATCGTGGCCGTCAACAGGACCGAAATAAGGAATATTAAGACTTTCAAAAAGCCTGTTCGGCGTTATCGCCATACGAAGAGTCCGCTTGAACGATTCCAGCGCATCTTCCATCCTCTTGCCGACAAGAGGCATATGTTCGAGAATTCTGTTGGTTCTCTTGCGCAAATCCTCGTAAGTATGACTGAGTCTTACCTTCGAGAGAAACTGAGCGATAGCTCCCTGCGAGACGTCAATCGCCATCGAATTATCATTAAGCACAACAAGAAGCTGTCTTCTAACAAGCCCCATATTATTCAATGCCTCGAAGCTCAAACCGTTGACAATACTCGCATCGCCGACAAAGGCGACTATCTTTTCTTGCGTTTTGAGTTTGTCAGCGGCAAGAGCAAGTCCGATTGCCGTCGGTATCGCCGTGCCGGCGTGGCCTACGGTGAACTGGTCGTATTCGCTTTCGTCCGGCGACGGAAAACCGCTTATGCCGTCTTTCTGCCTTAACTTTTTGAAAAGCTCTTTTCTGCCTGTTAGAATTTTATGGGCATAGCACTGATGACCGACATCCCAAAGAAGCCTGTCCGTGCTGAAATTAAATACGTAATGCATCGCAATGGTTAGCTCAATCGCTCCGAGATTGCTGGCAAGATGGCCTCCCGTGCAGCTTACGCAATGAGTAATAAAATCCCGAACTTCCGCCGCGAGTCTGTTCAACTGCGACATTGAAAAAGTTTTGATATCCTGCGGCGAATTTATTTTATCGAGCAATTCGTACTGCATTTTTTTATTTCGTCCTGTCAACAAGTGCCAAAGCAAGTTCTTTTAACACCGCGGCCTTATCGCCGAACGGCTTCAGTATATCCACAGCCTTTTGAGCGATTTGTCTGGCATTTTCTTTCGACTTTTCAAGACCGAAAACAGCCGGATATGTCAATTTGCCCTGTTTTGCGTCTTTGCCCGCTGTTTTGCCGAGCTGACTGCTGGTTGAACTTACATCTATTATATCGTCGGCCACCTGAAAACCAAGTCCCAACGTAAGACCGAATAAAGCGAGAGTTTCTCTCTGTTTCTCATCGGCATCGGCGGCTATCGCACCGAGCAGCGCAGAGGCACGAAACATCTTGGCGGTTTTATTGATATGAATATCGTGAAGCTCTTCGGAACTATTGCTGTTGTTCTGCGCCGCAAGGTCATTGACCTGCCCTGCTATCATACCCGCAGGACCGGCAGCCTCGGCCAAAACTCTCATCATCTCAACCGCTTTTTTGGCATCGCTTATTTTTGCCGCGATAATTTCAAAGGCCATCGTCAAAAGCGCATCGCCCGCCAGAACCGCTGTCGCCTCATCGAAGGCTTTATGACAACTCGGCCTGCCCCTGCGAAAATCGTCATCGTCCATCGCAGGCAAATCGTCGTGTACCAATGAATAAGTATGCACCATCTCGATTGCTGCCGCAGCGTTCAGCGCATCGTCATTTTCTTTGCCCTCGATAAGCTCGCAGCACCACAATACAATCGCGGCCCTTATCCTTTTGCCCGGAGCGGCAAGGACATAATCGAGCGCATCGGCGAGCTTTTTCGGAATACCCGTCCATTCTTTAAGTATCGCCGCGATTTTGCTGTTTACAGCGTCTGCTTTTTCGGTAAGTGCTTTTTTAATATCGACTTTTTGCATCTTAAATCTATCCGCCGTTCTACTATGGCGTTTTGCCATAAACTCATTATTATACTGCTTCTTAAGGTTTGGATACAGAGAAATTATACACATCAAAAGCCAGCGATAAGTCAAAACTCTATGCTGCTATTCCAAGGGCAGGATATAGTACAACTTTCGTTGTAAATGATATAGATTTAGGGAGCCGGTGATTATCGCGGTTTTGCCTTTGAGGTTCATATTCATATATTTTAACCATAAATTAAGACTATTAAAAGGGATATTTTTGTCGTTGAGTTTGGGGAGAAAAGGGATATAATTTTGTATGCATTGAGGAAGCAGTAAAGAAAATAAAAAACAGGTAAACGTCCCCTATTATTCACATTTATTAATTTTCAATTTTTCAGTATTTACTCGAATCCAGGTAGCAGGTCAGCAAGTCGAATATACAGATCGCAATCTTTACAGGTATAACAAGCATTACTATAATCTATTTTTAATTGTTCTGGTTTCATTTCCTTACCGCACTCGGGACAAGGATATGGAGGCAAGAATTTAAAATCATCTTTAGAAAATGGTTGTAGAGGATTATTACATTCAAGGCATCTGGCCTTTATAAGTCCTCCCTCTAACTGCTGGTATAGCTCTGCTGAATCTTTTCCGCATTTTCTACAAGGAATAAACACACGTAACGGATTGGATTTCCATTTCTTAGCAAAATCAAAAAACCTTCTCATATTTTCCTCTCTTCTCAGCTTAAAAGCACAGCATCAAAGCCGAGCAATGAAAGCATTTGTGGGTAAACGTTCTCTATTTACTATTCAACTATACACTTTTAGGCCTAGAAGTAGTTTTAATCACAATTTCTTTGAATATTTTTTCTTCTGTATCTTGCCATTTGCCAGACCAAGAAATGTCAAAAAATATTTTCTGGTCTCCTGCATTCTCGGAATAAAATCCTATTTGTAGGATATATCTTCCTGGTGCCAAGCAATTCGGTTGTGAATAAAAATATTGTGGCAGTTCTAACATAAAACGAAGATCATCACCCGAACACCCACGAACATCGACGAACCGTTCTTTTTCATATTTGTGTTGATATTCCGTTGATGAAACATGGCCTATGTCGCAGTACATTTTTCTTTTCGGGTTTATATTCACAAATTGTTCTGATTGGTTACCTGACCAAGCCATTCTTACTGGAGAAAAATTTAAAAGTAGCTTTGGAGTATGAGAAGCATCATAATCCCAAAGATTTTCAAGTAATATTTCACAATTATTGGCTCGACTCCTACCTTCATTTATCACCAGAAAGCGAAAATAATAAACTGCTTCCTTGATTTGAGCTTGACGTGAACACAACCAAGTTCGGTGGCAAAATGGCGGTAAAAGTTGAAAGCTAATTTCAATTTTAGGAGAAAATAGTTTACGCTTTAAAATTTCTGCAAGATAAGGCACGAAAAGGGCGCACGCCCCCAAGAAAAGTGAAGTACAAATAAGAACCCAATCAGAAATTCCCATATTGCTAGCAACCAATCCATATGTTTCGGGCTGGTTTTCACATGGATTACGGTCTATACTATAAAATACAAACGATGTAATTATAAGTATCACTATTGCTATTAAAGTATAGAATAATACTTTCATGCTATTTCCTTGAAAATCGTTGTCTGTTTTCTCCTTTTTCCATACTCTTATATTCTACCCCATATCAGCACAAAAGGCAATTGAGTATATTTTTGCTTGCCGGTGGAATCAAACACTATATACTAACGATTGAAACTATATAGAAAGGCAAAGGATGGCGGGGCTAACCACGAAAACGGACTCCGCCCCCGCCTGCATGAGGGTAAACTCTGTGATGGCGATGACGACGAACCCTGCCATAGTGATGGCAGGGCTAACCACGAAAGATTTTCGCTTGCCGGTAAAAGCATCTCGAGTATAATTCGAATATGACCAAATTAAGTGTAAATTTGAATAAAATCGCCCTTGTACGCAATGCGCGGACGCTGGGAATCCCGAGCGTAATAAAGGCGGCGAAGATATGCATCAATGCAGGAGCGTATGGAATTACAGTTCATCCCCGCCCTGATGAGAGACATATAAGATACTCTGACGTTTATGAATTAAAACCTGTCGTTTCGGGAGTGGAATTTAATATCGAAGGAAACCCGCTCGAAGGCAGGTATATGGAAATAATGCCTGACATCAGACCGACGCAGGCGACACTCGTGCCGGACGTAATCGGGGCAGTAACTTCCGATCACGGATGGGATTTGAATAAAGAAAATATCGAAAACCTCGACCCCATAATAAAAAAACTGAAAGAGCTTGGAATAAGGATAAGTATTTTTGTTGACCCTGTAATCGAAACGGTAGAAAAAGCGAAAGAAATCGGGGCCGACAGAATCGAACTCTATACCGAGCCTTATGCAAGAGCATTTGCAGAGATTGCTTCGTCGCCCGCCAAAGGCGGGACTCCTCGCAATGACATATCGACCGCGGTTGCACGATACGCTGCGGCGGCTGAAAAAGCGGCCCAAATCGGGCTTGGCGTGAACGCAGGGCACGATTTAAACCTTGATAATCTTAGGTTTTTCTGCGAAAATGTAAAACCGATAATGGAAGTATCAATCGGACACGCATTAATTGCAGATGCGCTCGATATGGGACTGGCGGAGGCGGTCAGAGAGTATTGTAAAATTTTGGAATCGATAAAATAGAGATATTAAATCGCAGATTACACAGATTTTTAAGGAAGTAAAGAAGCAAAGAGGTAAAGAAGTAGGGAAAACGGACAACGCTATTCCTTACATCTTTAATTCCTTATATCTTTAATTCTTTTCTGCGAAATCAGTGTAATCAGCGATAAAAAATTTATGATTGATAGATAAAGGGACAAAAAATGTTTAGCGGAACAATGGTAGCGCTGATAACGCCATTCGACGGCGGCGAAGTGGATTTTAATACGCTTGACGAACTTGTACGGTTTCATCTTAAAAGCGGGATAGGCGGCATCGTGCCCTGCGGAACGACGGGGGAATCGCCGACGCTGAGCCACCAGGAGCATAAACAGGTAATCGAACGGGTTGTCAAAACTGTAGGCGGGAAAATTCCGGTAATTGCGGGCACAGGCTCGAACAGTACGGCAGAGGCAATCGAACTAACGGCTTACGCGAAAAAAATCGGGGCGGACGCTTCGCTGCAGGTAACGCCCTACTACAATAAACCGACACAGGAAGGTTTCTTTCAGCATTTCGCGGCAATCGCGGAGGAAGTCGATTTGCCGATGGTGCTGTATAATATACCGGGCAGATGCGGAGCGGGAATGGTGCCGGAGACGATTGCGAGATTGTCGAAAATCGAAAATATCGTCGCGGTAAAAGAAGCGACGGGACAGTTGGATTTTTCGAGCCAAATCGCGAACCTTTGCGATATAACAATATTGTCCGGCGATGATTCGCTGACGCTGCCGATTGCATCGGTAGGAGGAAAAGGCGTGATAAGCGTTGTGGCCAATATCGTGCCGGGCGATGTGAAAGAGATGACGGATTTGATACTCGAAGGCGATTTTGTCTCGGCTCGGAAATGGCACAATAAACTGTTCAAACTGTCGAAAACGATGCTGAGCCTTGCGACGAACCCGATACCGGTTAAAGCGGCAATGGCGATGTTAGGAATGGCGTCGGAAGAGATGCGGCTGCCGATGACGCCTCTGGAGGATTCGCAGAAAGAGACGCTGCGGAAACTGCTGGCAGAATACGGATTGAACGTTTAAATAAACCGCGGTTCAGTCTTTTGAGGCCTGCGAGTAGATTTTCAGCAACTGGCTGACCATCGAGCTGACGGAATTATCGCTGCGGATATGATTTTGGGCGGCCGCGGCGATGGATTTGGCAAATTGTTTGTCGTCGAGAAGTTTCTGAAGCACCGAATAAATACTCAACTCATCATTTCTATCGAATAAAACCGATGTGGAGCCGTCCTGTAGAAACTCCTCGGCGTTGTCCCTGTCGGCGGCGATGGCAAGGCCCGCGGCGGCGGCCTCTACGAGAGCGGGGTCGAAATCGCCAAAGGCACAGGGATGAATGAAAACATCGCAGCCGCGAAAGACCTGACGCAAAGGCCTCAACAAAGGAACAACGGCAACGGTCTGGACAAGGCCGGTCGATTTTATGAAATCGCGAATCTGCGTCTCGGCAGGGCCGGAGCCCATAAAAACCACAAGAAATTCATAGCCGTCAACGTTCAAATGTCTGATTGCGCCAAGCAGAGGCTCATAATCGGAGAATTTATCGAAACTGCCGAGGACGAGCATACTCGGCAACTTTTCAGTATCAGAATAACAGCAGCAGGACTCGTCGGCGAATGTGCCGATGTTCACCTGCGATATTTTTTCGAGGGAAAAACCTCTTTGAGTCAGCTTTTCAATGAGCAGCGATGAGGGAACAAGAATTTTATTAAAACTCCTGTTGATAATCATTTTCGAGCCGAGACCGAAACGGGCTGAGTCCATCGTGATTACGGCGGGAACGCGAAAATGGGCGGCGATAGAAACGGCAAGCGGAACTTTGGCGGTGCCGTAGCAGTGGACGAGAGTGGGTTTGATTTTTTCAAGACAGGAGCGAAGATGCCGGCGGTTCTGAAAGAAAAAGAACGGGAATTTCAAGACTGGATGCTCGACGATTCGGACTCTTGGGAAAAGGAAAGATTCAATCTCGCTGGCGGGCGGAACAACCATCGCTGAAGAGACGTCCTGAGCCTCAAAGCCGAAAAGCAGATGCCGAAACGACGGGCAGTATCGCCTGACGGTGTCGGAGTCGGAGACAATGAGCGGACGAATGCCGTTTTCGGATTCGGTGCGGGAATTCGTTGTCGTTTGGCCGTTCTGCATAAATCAGCTTATCAATCGCTTAAGTTTTTCGTATTCTCCGGTTTTCATATGGTAGCTGTGCGAATCGTCGGGAAAGGCGCTCTGCTTAATCTGTCTGTCGTAGGATGCAATAGCGTCGATGGAGGCTTTACCGATGTCGGCGAAACTTTTGGAGAATTTCGGGACAGGACCGCCGGTAAGATTTAGTATGTCCGGCAAAATCAATACCTGCCCGTCACAATCGGGGCCTGAGCCGCAGCCTATTACGGGGATTGGCAGCTTTTCCGTTATGATTTTGGCTGCCTCTCTTGCGGTGCCTTCGAGCAGGAGCATTTGGGCGCCGGCTTTGTACATCTGCTCGGCAAGCTCGATAATCTCGGCGGCAACCTCGGCGGTTGTGCCCTCGGCCTTGTATTTTCCCGTCTGCGGCCTAATGCCCAGATGAGGCATAACAGGGATACCGGAATTTATCACCGCTTTAATCGTTTCGATATCGGATTCGGCGGCTTCGATTTTGATTATGTCTGCGCCGGCCTGTTTAGCAAAGCGTTCGGCGTTTATCACCGTCTCGACGGTACCATTCTTACAGCCTTCATAAGGCATATCCGCTGCGAGGAGCAAATCCGGCACGGCTCGTCTGACGGCGGCGGTTATGGTAAGCATAAAATCCATAGTTACCGGCAAGGTGCTGTCAAAGCCGAGCGTAAACTGCGAAGCGGAATCGCCGACCAGCAGGACATCGACGCCTGCGGCGGCAACGAGCTTTGCGCTGGTATAATCATAGCAGCTTATGACAGAAAACTTCTGCCGATTAGCCTTGGCCTGATGTAATGTTTCAAGGGTAACTTTCATATATATTTAGGATATGTAAGAAAAACACGATTGGCAAGCAGATTCTAAAACCGATTTAGGCAGAGTTAGCCCCTGTCACCAAAGACTTACAAGGTTTGCAACTGCCGAGCGTAGCATAGCATCGCTAATGGAGACAGTAATAAGCGATTTAAAAACCTTTCATTGCCTTGCCAGTATAGCTTTTGCCAGTTCCTGACTCTTTTCGTTTCCGAACAAAAGCTCGACCAGTTTCAGCGAAAATTCGAGTGCAGTTCCCGGCCCCTGCGAGGTTATGCAATTACCATCGACAACAATACGCTGATTTGCGGCTGAAGCGTCCGGCAGTTTGTTCTCCATACCGGGATAACAGGTTGCTTTTTTGCCGGCCAATAAACCGTGATGCGCAAAAACGACCGCAGGTGAGGCACAAATCGCAGCGTAGAACCTGCCGGCCTCTTTTTGCTTTTTCAGCATCTCGATAAGTTCCCTGCTGTCTCGGAAACTCTCGGCCCCCGGCAGACCTCCCGGAAGAACTATAAGGTCGTAAGTCTTTGCCGAACAATCACTTATCAGGCAATCAGCGGTGATTTTAACCTTTCTGGCGGTAGCAATCTGCTGTTTTCCCACAGAGGCGATTGTCAGCTCCGCCCCTGCTCTGCCAAGACAGTCTATTATCGCGATTGCCTCTAATTCCTCGATTCCATCGGCAACCGCTACAAGCACTTTTTTACTCATTACAATTCTCCTTCAAAAAATATATACAACAGTGTTAATCCGCGTTAATCCGCGTCTTTTTTGATATTTTAAACGATATTTTTTCTTGATTGCCACAAAAAAATCCCGAAAATATCCCGTATTAAATCTTCTTAAAGGAGTAAGAATATGCTGAATAAGTTTTTCAACCTTCAGGCAAGAAACACATCCGTAAAAACAGAGATAATCGCCGGCGCTACGACATTCCTTACAATGGCTTACATCATTTTTGTAAATCCCGTGATTTTGGCTGACGCCGGTATGGACAAATCCGCTCTTATTGCCGTTACCTGTATCGTAACCGCAATCGCGACAATCGCAACGGGCCTTTTCGCCAACGCCCCGATAGCGATGGCGCCCGGAATGGGACTTAACGCGTTTTTCGCCTATACGCTCGTCATCACCCAGAAAATAAGCTGGCAGACCGCGCTTGGAGTCGTCTTTTTGTCGGGCCTGTTCTTCTTAATTCTTACCCTCGTAGGCCTTCGAAAAAAGCTGGTCGAGGCAATCCCTATTTCTCTTATCTCCGCAATATCGGTAGGTATAGGTCTTTTTATAACATTTATCGGCCTCCAGAACATCGGTATCGTAATTGCTCATCCGGTTACTCTTGTTCAGGCAGGACATTTGGACAAAACAATCACAATCGGCCTTGTCGGCCTGGTGGTGATGATTTTCCTCGAAATGAAAAAGGTAAAAGGCTCTCTTCTGATAGGCATAATCGTTTCAACGGCCCTTGCGATTCTGCTCGGCAAGGTAAGCAAACCGCAGTCCTTCATTTCTACTGATATAAGTATTGCTGCCGTCGCGATGAAGCTCGATATCCTCGGCGCTTTGAAATGGAGCCTCTTCGGGAGTATTTTTACCCTGATGTTTATGGATATGTTCGACAGCGTCGGAACACTGATGGCCTGCTGCAATGAAGCGAAGATGACCGATGAAAACGGAAAAATCAAAGAGCTTGACAGACTGCTGACAATCGACGCCGGCGCTACAATGCTCGGTGCGGCTATGGGAACTTCGACTACGACCTCTTATGTCGAATCGGCGGCAGGCATCGAAGAAGGCGGCAGAACCGGCCTTACTTCCGTCGTAACGGGAATACTGTTTTTGCTGGCGGTTCTTTTTGTGCCGGTCGTAGGAATCGTACCGAAATACGCAACAGCTCCGGCCCTGATAATGGTCGGCCTTTTTATGATTAAGGAAATCAAAAAAATCGACTTTACGCAGATGGAAAACGCATTTCCCGCTTTTATCATAATAATAATGATTGCGCTGAGCTACAGTATCAGCACAGGGCTTGCGTTTGGTTTTATATCTTTCGCGATTCTCAAGATTATCGCTGGCAAAGCCGGTGAAATCAAACTGACAATGTGGCTGATAACGGGATTGTCGGTACTGTATTTCCTGATTCCGATGCTCGTTAAAGGTTCTTGATAAAAGCGCCGGCCATAATAGATATCAATATCAGATAATCGAGGTCGTTCATACTGTAATGTTCGTGGTCGAGTGAACTGTCGGCGTAAATCACACCGAAGCAGTTGTTCTCGTTCATAACAGGGACAACCAGAGCGGAATTAACCTTATTTTCTTTCTCCACCTGAAGCGGAAGACGCGGAACGAGAATATAACGATGATTATCCAAAACCTCGTTGACTCTCTGACGCAGAACAAGGTCTTCGAAATTGACGCCCTGGCCGCTGATTTCTCTGCCTTTAGAAACTTCCAGTGTACCGGAAGGCCCCTTTCGCAAAGCTACCCACGCGTGAAAAGGCTTGAACTGGCGAAACACTATATCAAGCAAAGTAATAAGCAGCTCCTGCGAATCGAGGCTTTTACAGATAGCAGAGGCGGCCTGCGCAAAATCTTTGCCGCGTTTGGCCTGCATCTTTATAAGCGGAGCGTCAACGCCGTCCAGATGGCGAAAAATAATCTGTGCCTCGTGCAAAGTCGCGTGGAGTGTATCTTCAAGAGTTGCGCCTGCACCCTGTTTTGCGGATGCGTCTATATTAATTTCTATATGAAAATCGGCAATCTTCAGCACATCTCCGCTTTTTATTTCCGCTTTATGAATCGCCTCATCATTCAGATAGGTTTTATTCGCAGAATCGAGGTCCTCGACAACCCACTTGCCGTCTGTCGTGGTATAAAGAACCGTATGCTGACGGGAAACCGCTTTGTCGGGAAGAAAAACCTGACTGCCGACCTGTCTGCCGATATAGACCGGCCCCCGCGAAAAATGCTGCTCGTTTATAAGCCTGTCTCCCTGTTTTATGGTAAGCCGCATTTGCAATCTCCGCCGTCATATCAGGACTGATATAGTCCACAACGAGTTATATTATTCCCAACAATTCGGCTCTTGTCAAGCCTCAAATATCGGGCAATACAATGGGAAATGGACATCGCTACCACCGATAAGGATTAGACGTACGACTCATAAACAGCACAAACAGTTGAGAAAAGTAATCCTGGGGTGGGTACGGAACTTGT
>PGYD01000020.1 GCA_002839495.1 Planctomycetes bacterium HGW-Planctomycetes-1 | reverse complement strand
GAAGATGCCGCAAAAATCGACGTTCTTTTATCCTAAGATATTTTCGGGATTGACAATAAATAAACTTTGAATTTCAGCCACAGATGAACACAAAGGTTATAGAAAATGGATTCCCGCTTTCGCGGGAATGACACATTTGTGTTAATTTGTGGTTGAAGTAAATTGATTAAATCTGTGAAATCAGTGGCTAAAATATAACTAATTTTTGGAGAAATAAAAATGGTTGACTGGAAGAACCCGCCAAGACTGTTTATACCCGGGCCTGTGCATGTCCTGCCCGACGTATTGCAGCAGTTAAGCAGATATACTCTCGGCCACAGAGGCAAAGAGTACGCGCAACTGCACAAAGAAACAGTGGATATGCTTAAACAAATTCTGTTCACCGAACAGCACGTTTTTTTAAGTACGTCGTCGGCGTCAGGCGTTTGGGAAGGCAGTATTCGAAATTGCGTTGACCACGACGAAACCGTTCTTTGTACGATGTGCGGCGCGTTCAGCGACAAATTCGCCGACGTTGCCAGAGACTGCGGCAGAAAAGTCGAAGAGCTTAAGGTCGATTGGGGCAAGGCAACTACAGTAGAAATGATTGATAAAAAATTGGCTGAAGGCAAATACTCGGCGGTTACGATTGTTTATAACGAAACCAGTACCGGCCTTACGAATCCGGTTTATGAAATAAGCGAAATGATGAAGAAGAAATATCCGGATGTGCTTGTGCTTGTCGATGCTGTAAGCGGTATGATAGGCCTGCCGCTGCATTTCGACAAGCTCGGCTGGGACGTTGTTTTCGCGTCTGTTCAGAAGGCCTTTGCACTTCCGCCGGGAATGGCTGTCTTCGCCGTCAGCAATCGCGCACTGGAAAAGAGCAAGAAAGTTACCGGCCGCGGTTATTATTTCGATTTCCAGCAGTTCGCAAAGAGCGCCGCCAAAGACCAGACCCCGACAACACCGTCGATTCCGCATATTATGGCCATCAACTACCAGTGCAAAAAATTCCTCGCAGAAGGAATGGAAAACGTATGGAAGAGACATAAAGAAATGGCCGATTACGTCAGAGGCTGGGCAAAACAAAAATTTGACCTGTTCTGCGAAGAGAAATACGCATCGAATACCCTTACGACGATTAAAAACACTAAAGGCATAGTCGTCGGCGATATTATTAAGGCTGTTCAGGCGAAACATAACACCGTTTTCGGCAACGGCTACGGCAAGCTGAAAGACCAGACGTTCAGAATCGCGCATATGGGCGATATTACACTAAAAGACGTACAGGAAGTATGCCAGTGGATTGACGACGAAGTAAAGTAAGCCCCCTACTGTTTAAAACTTCAAAAGGCCGGTTTCGACCGGCCTTTTTTTATGTCGCAATGCCATATAGTTGGCACTGGGAGCAGATAGTCATAGTGAAATCCTGTCTATTTGGCGATTTTATAGGTGGATACTTTTTGCAGTCGCTTTTGGCAGGGGTTTGCCCCACGTGGGCGGCGGTGCTGTGACCGCGTCCTGACCCGGCCATAAGCGACTTTTTTTATTCAAAATTGTAGTGCTTTTTGACCGCTTCGGCGACCTGCCAGGTGCATTTGAGGCCGTTTGGGAAGATAACCAAATCACCTGCGCCGAACGAGACTGTGCCGTTGCCGGGGCGGTCTTTGACAGTTACCTTTCCGGCTAAAATCAAACAGGTCTCTTTCTGGGTGTAATCCCAATCGAAAGTACTGACGCCGCAGGTCCAAATCGGCCAGGTTTTGCATTCCTTTGTTTCGGCTTCGGTTGGTTTCCGGACGATAACATCTTTAACAGTAGGCATTTGAAATCTCCTTATTGTCAAATTCAATTTATAACAGTTTAAATAGAATAGAAATAAGTGCAAGATTTTTTCGATAAGGCTATGGAGTAAAACGCGGTTTTGCGGTAAATTGGCGGTTTTATTATGGACCAAAATAATGACTGAGCAGCAGCTCGAACAATTAAAGAAATGGTTTTACGGTTATGTGGCAGGCTTTTACGGCGGTGATGAGTTGGTAAACGATAATATCAGGCTCAAAGAAGACCATACCCGCAGAATGTGCGCCGATACGCCGATATTGGCTGAACAGTTCGGCCTAAATCAGCGGCAAAAATTGCTCGCCGAGACAATATCGCTCTTGCACGATGTCGGCAGATTCGAGCAGTTTAAAAAGTACCGCACATATAACGATGTCGGAACTGAAAATCACAGCCTGCTCGGGCTGAAAGTTCTTGCTGAAAACAAAATCCTCGATGGACTGGACAGCAGCGAAAAAGAAATCATAGAAACAGCAATAAAATTTCACGGCGAAAAAGATTTGCCGAAAGGGCTCGAAGGCGAAACGGAGTTTTTCGCGAAACTGATTCGCGATATCGACAAGCTCGATATCTATTATGTGATGATAGAGCGGCTCGAAGACTTTCAAAAAAATCCCAACAAGGCACAAGCAACGCTGGGCTTTTCAGAAAAAGATAAATATTCGAAAAACGTTGTCGAGGCTGTGCTGAAAAACCGGACTATCGGCTACGAGGAATTTCACAGCTTGAACGATATGATAATCGCAATGCTCGGCTGGATAGTCGATATAAATTTTGCCGCGACGCTCAAAGAGATGAAAAAACGCGGATTGTTCGACAAGCTGGCCGGATTTCTGCCCGATATGGACGATATTCGAGCAGTCGTTCGGCATATAAACAATCAGATTAACGAAAGAATCGGAAGCGATTAAGCAAAGGGGGATTTTTCCTTTTCGGCTATTTCGAGGAATTTCGAGGGTGATTCGGGCATACCGGTTCTCGTACTCAAATAGGCGGCTTCGACAAACGCCATTGTCGCAAGGTCGAGATGCAGACTGCTTCGCAGCTTGTACTTTTCCGGTTCGAGCAGTGCCCTGCCGAAATCGATGAGCATTTCCATTATGCACTTTTCGCTGTTGAGCGGGTATTTGTGCTCGGCAATTAAAGTGTCGCTGCTGTCGTAAACGGCGAGCCTGTTGGGCGTCGCTACGATATTATTTTCCGCTCCGTAAATTCTTATTGGGGCCGCCGCTGCGGCGGTGCCGGTCTGTTTTGCGGCAAGAAATGTCCCGATTAAACCGTTGAAAATAAGCGATGCGGTAACGGTATCTTCTCCGAGATATTGTTTGGCCTTTTTGTCGAGACTCTGGTTTGTGAGCAGCGAATAAATTTGACCCGGCAGTGAAAAATTTTCTATAACAAGACTAATCAATTCGAAGCAATCGTGAAGCAGTACCCCCCCGCCGGACAGTTTGCGGTCGGATTGCGTGTCCGATGCGATGGGCTGAAAAAAATTGTCGCCGAAAGCTGCGCAGATATTGACGAAGTAATACTGCTTTCGGTCTATCGTTCGCAGATAATCTGCAAGACGCTCGAAGCCCGGAGCGAATCTCGCCGGCGCGGCCGTAACATATTTTACGTTATTTTTCCGTGCGAGAGTTATAAGCTCGGCGGCCTGTTCGAAATTCGGCGCTGTGGGGGCGAGCTTTAAAATATGACATTGTTTGTTTATCGCCATCCGGACGAACTCGGCGCATTTGTACATAGGCTCGGCGACGATAAGCACGTCCGGCTGGTTCTGCAGAATAAACTGTCTGTAATCGTCGAAAGCGGTGCAGTTGTATTTTGCCGCGGCCTGCGAGGCGTTAGTGATATTGCTGTCAGCTACGGATATGATTTCATACAGCCCGGTCGAACAGGCGACATCGAGCAGGCCGGCAGTTCTTGCGCCGATGCCCAAACAAACGGTTTTTAATTTATTGCTGCTCATTTTGCCGCTCCGTCAGCGAAAACTCACAGGACAATACTTTTATTATCGTCCTCTGTTTTTTGTGTCATCGAATAGCCGTTATCCTGGCGGGAATGATTAACTTTAAGCTTTTGCATATAAAGATTATACGCATCGTCAGCGTCGAGACCCACACATTGAGCCAGGCTGAGCCAGAAAAACAGCATATCAATTACTTCGACGCGGGCGTTTTGCAAATCGTTTAATTCGAATCTCCTGCCCTGCTTGGCCTCCTTGCACCAATGTTTCCAGTAGGTGCAGTCCCGCAGCTCTTCAATTTCATTGCTCATTGCAGCGATGTAATTGTTGAGCCACTGCCCTGCCGTTGCGTTATCGAAATTTTTACGAAGCGCTTTAGCATCGAAGCCCGTGCGTTTGTTTAACTCGGCCTGCTTTTCAAACAGTTCCCTGAACATATTAACCCTCCATAAAAACAATTAGGCAAATTCAAAACGGAGTTGCTCTTGAAGTTTCTTTATTCTTTTTTCAGCTATTTCCAAATATTTGGGATTATTGTCATATCCTATGTAATTTCTTCCGGTATCTGTCCCAAAAGGGTTTTTATTGAGATTGGAGCGTTTTCTTTGCACCGAACTGCTGTAGGTCTTTTACGTAATCTCTTCGGAGTTGGTTTTTGGTTTAGTCTAAGAAATTCGTTGAAAAGAACCGTTTTATAATCAACATTTTCCTTTTGTGCTAAAAGGGTAAGTTGCTTACGTGAAAGCCCTCCTATTCTGCACTCTCGGCTACTACTTTTATAAGGCGTGAAGTTTTTCAAAATAGGGATAGCCCTGTCGTCGAAGAAAATAGAAATCTTCTTTTGCTTCTGAGGAAATCTATCCAGCAGTAAAACTGGTATGGCAAGAAGACCTTTGTCGATACGACTTTTCGCAACTTTAACCGTTACGTAATTGAAGCCTAATTCGTTTTTAACTTCGTACATACCACTCATCTTTCAAAATGACCCCTAATTTTATTTTTATATAAACGGGAATTTTTTCGCAGGTATTATAAAATGTTCCGGCACAGGAAATTCCGAGCATAAAAGCAATGCTTCTTTGCCGACCTGCGCGATAATATCTTCGTTGTCGAGATTTTCGGCGACTTTCGTTATGAGCGAAGCGATAACCTTCATTTGCTCTTCTTTCATACCTCTTGTTGTAACCGCAGGAGTGCCTATACGCAGGCCGTTGGGGTTAAAGGGTTTTGCGGGGTCGCCGGGGATGGTATTGTAATTTGTCTCAATCCTTGCCCTGTCGAGAGCCTTTGAAAGTTTCTTGCCGGGGATTTCTTTGTTGCGTAGGTCGATAAGAATAAGATGATTATCTGTTCCGCCGCTGAAAAGTTTGAAGCCTTTTTCCATAAGAGACTCGGAAAGCACTTTTGCGTTTTTGACAACCTGTTTTGCGTAAGCGATAAATTCAGGCGAGTCGGCTTCTTTTAATGCGACGGCAAGTGCGCTGATGGTGTGCATATGCGGGCCGCCCTGCAGTCCGGGAAATACGGCTTTGTCAATTGCGCCGGCAAGGGCCTCGGTACACAGCAGCATTCCGCCTCGCGGGCCGCGAAGTGTTTTGTGCGTTGTCGTCGAAACTACATCGGCATACGGCACGGGACTTTGATGAAGCCCTGCCACTACGAGACCGCTGATGTGAGCAATGTCGCTTAAATGATAGGCGCCGACGCTCTTTGCGATTTCGCCGAAAGTTTTAAAATCTATGTTTCGAGGATATGCGCTTGCGCCGGTAATGATAATTTTCGGTTTGTGTTTTTTTGCAAGTTCTTCAATTTTGCTGAAATCGAACAATCCTGTTTCGGGGTCAACTTCATAACTAACGGAATTAAAAACTTTGCTCGTAAAACTTACTTTCCAGCCGTGACTTAAATGTCCGCCGTGCGGAAGAGCAAGCCCCATAATCGTATCGCCCACAGCGGCAAGCGCACTGTAAGCGGCAAGATTTGCAACTGCGCCGGAATGAGACTGAACATTTACGTGGTCGGCTTTGAAAAGTTTCTTCGCCCTTTCGATTGCGAGAGACTCGACAAGGTCGGTGATTTGCTGGCCTTCATAGTATCGCTTGCCGGGATAGCCTTCAGCGTATTTATTTGTCATACAGCTTCCGGTGGCAGCCATAACAGCTTTGGAGACATAGTTTTCCGACGGGATAAGACGAATGCAGGCGCTCTGTCGGGCGGCCTCCTGCCGAAGCAGTTCGTACATTTGCGGGTCATATTGTTCAAGTGCGGTAATCATATTAACTCCATTAAAAAAGAAATAATTCGCTCAGAAGTTTAACAGAACATACGCCAACGGTCTAATAATTTTTCGCAACCCCCCTGCTGTGAAAAAATCAGATGTGTTTGTTATAAAAATAACAAAATGAAAAATGAGCTATTAAATATTAAAATTGAGAATTAGGAATTCACAAAGGCATCGTTAAATATGCCACAAGAGAGATATTGTTAAACACATTGCAGGGAAGCGGCTTTTGAGGACGGGTTTTTAGTCCTGCTTTTCTTCCTATTTTTTTCTGCCTTTGTGGTCCTGTTTTTCTTCTTATTTTGTTCTGCCTTTTTGACACCGTTTTTCTTTTTGTTTTGTTTCGCTTTTTTGGCACTGCTTTTCTTTTTATTTTTGTATTTTGTCTTTTTTTCCTCTCTTTCAGGCTGATTTTGGGCAGGGGGCTTCTTTCAGAGTTCCACGTGGAACATCGGCTTGCTTTCTTGTTTCTCCGGCATAACCCCCCTGCCGACTATTAAAAAACGCCGTTATCGGCGTTTCACGTGGAACATTCTGTCCTAAATAAAGGAATTTTCAAGTTTTTTATGGAAAAGCAGCCTAACATCTGCTAAAAAGCCCCAAGCAGTTGTTGTCTCAGAAATATTGTGCCATTGACAGAAGGAGCGAATATGACACCGAAAAATAAAGAAAAACCCAAACATCTCGGCAGGGGACTTGAATCACTTTTAGGTCCTATAATAAGTACGGTAGAAGAAAATATGGGGATTTCCGCTGCAAGCGAAGCTGTTAAGTCTATTCCAGATAAGGACTTGCAGAAAAATATGGCGGAATTAAACCTTGGCGATATTGCACCAAATCCATATCAGCCGAGGCAGAGCTGGAACGACCAGCAGCTTCAGGAGCTTGCAAGCTCTATTCGGGAAAACGGCATAATTCAGCCAATAATAGTACGGCAAAAGGGGGATAAATATGAGATTGTGGCCGGAGAAAGACGGTTCAGGGCCGCCAAGATAGCAGGGCTCGATAAGGTTCCGGCTATGGTGAGGGAAACGACGGATGCTGAGATGCTAGCTCTTGCGCTGGTTGAGAATATTCATCGCGCCGATTTGAATCCGATTGAAAAGGCAAAGGCGTATCAGAGTTTTATGAAGACTTTCAATCTGACTCAGGAACAGGCCGCCCAGAAACTCGGCCAGGACCGTTCGGTTGTCGCAAATTATATTCGGCTGCTCAATCTTCCTTCTGAAGTAAAACAGATGCTCGTTGAAGGTTCTCTGGATATGGGGCACGCAAGGGCGATACTTGCACTGCCGACTGATGATTTGAGAAAGAGATTGGCGAATCGCGCATTGGCAGGGCGGCTCAGTGTTCGCGAAGTCGAACGGCTTGTGAGGCTCGCGCTGACGACCGGAGATGAGAAAAAACAAAAACAGATAATTGAAAAACCTGCACACATAAAAGACCTCGAGGAAAAAATCCGCGGCAGGCTCGGCACAAAGGTCAATATTCAGGCGCATAAAAACGGCCAGCGCGGCAAAATTATAATCGAGTTTTATTCGCTCGACGAGTTCGACAGTATCGCACAAATGCTCGGTGTTAATTCAGATTAAAAGTTTCACCACAGAGACGCAGAAAAATACATAAATGCTTCGATTGATACCTGCTAATCAGTGCGGGGTAAAAGCGATTTACATAAATTAGAGAAAGGAATCAAAGATGAAGAGAATACAAATACCGACGGGAAAATGTGCCTGTTGCGGAAGCGATTATGAAAAAGCAGCGATGGCCAAACATTTAATATCCTGTCAACAAAAAGATAACTCCGTCAAAAAACCCGAAACGCAGAAAGCGGGCACGTTTCATATTATGGTGGAGGGGGATGGTCTGCCGCAGTACTGGCTCTATCTTGCGGCAAAAACCAACGCTAAGCTCAAACAACTGGACGATTTTCTCAGAAATATATGGCTGGAGTGCTGCGGACATATGAGCGCGTTCGAAATAGCAGGAACAAGATATTATGTAACTTCGGACACCGAATTGGGCGGCGAGAATATGAACATAGGATTGGGTAAAGTTCTTTGTGTCGGAACAAAATTTTCTCATAAATATGATTTCGGCTCTACTACAAGGCTTGTCTTGAAAGTTCTATCAAAGCAGGAAGATGAAAACACCGGCCAATCAATAAAGCTTCTTGCCAGAAATAATCCTCCGGAGATAGTCTGTCAGTTATGCGGACAGCCAGCAACCGAGCTATGCACAGAATGTGTATGGTCGGCTCGAAAAGGAATTTTTTGCAACAAATGCGCCAAATCGCACGAATTTCACAGAGATATGTTTCTGCCGGTAGTTAACTCTCCGCGTGTCGGGGTATGCGGATATACCGGTTAGCAGCGAGAGTTAAATTCTCAATCGGTTGGAAAATTTCTTCAGAGGCTGGTTTAAAAAATCGACCTTTTTTATTGGTTTTGAATAAAATATGATTTCCTTTAGACTAAAAAGACTGATTATGTGTCGTAATAATGACGGCCGTAAGTTTCGAGACTAAAAATTTTGACGCGGATTAACACCGAGTTTTCAGACACGGATTTACACGGGATTAACACTGTTTAAATAGGTTACTAATGTTTGAAGACATAAGGCTACTTTGGAAATTAAAACAGGGCAGAAATGACGCTCTGGGCAAAATCTATGAAAAGTATAAAAATAATATGCTCGCATTGGCTGTCGCTCTTTCAAATAATAAAAGCGTCGCTGAGGATATTATGCACGATGTATTTGTGTCGTTTGCGCAATCGGCAAATAAACTTCAATTGCGGACAAGCCTGAAAAGTTCCCTGCTGACGTCTGTTGCCAACCGCGTGCGAAATTTGGGCAGGGATAAAATCAAATCGGCATTAGACGTTGAAGATATGGAAATCGCGGGGGCGGCAGCCGATTGTCCCGACAGAGCGGCGATATCAAAGGAACAATCGCAGCGAATTAATCTTGCCTTGAGTCAATTATCTTATGAACAGCAGAATGTAATAATTCTGCATTTGCAAAGCGGGCTGAAATTCAGGGAAATTGCCGAATCGCAGAACGTTTCTGTTAACACGATTCAAAGCCGATACCGGTACGGCATAGATAAACTGCGGTCAATTTTAGACGGTGAGATATAAAAATGAGTACTGCAGAAAGAATAGAAAAGTTAGTTAAAGAATTTCTGAAAGCGAAAAAAACATCTGCGGTCGTTTCGCCTCAGATGGACGAAAAAATTCTCGGTGATGCATTTACGGCGTTTGAGAAATCTAAAACAACACGCTCGGACAATTTACAGCCGAGTATATGGAGAATAATTATGAAAAACAGAATAACAAAATTCGCAGCAGCTGCGATAATAATCATCGCGGCTGTATTGAGCATAAATATTTTCGACAAATCTTTGCCTGTGGCGTCGGCAACACAGGTATTGCAGGATGCGATTAAAGCGGTATCTGATGTTTGGTCTGTCCATATGAAGGCGCAAATGCGAACATTGCCGGATGATAATTTTTCATTGATTGGTCTGGAGCTTGATTTTGTGCCGATTGAAATGTGGAAACGTACGGGTAAAGAAGGGCTTATACAATGGCGAGTGGAAAAACCCGGCCGTGTGCTTGTTGTGGACGGCAAAAATACGCTTATGTTAATTCGTCCGAATAAGGGCGTCCTGGAGAAAGAACCCTGGCCCTTGGGCTGTTTCGACTCCTGGCAGGGTCTTTTATTAAATGTACAGGATTTATTAGACAGTGAGCTGCAAATCGCAAAGAACGATATTCGCCGTCAGGTTATTCGCCAAGAAATAGAAGGAAGGGACAAGCTTATACTTAAAGTTGAGGTAAAAACAAATGTCGCTAAAGACGACTATTTAAGAAATATGTTTATTTCTGAGTCGGACCATCTCAAGGTGTATCAGTTTGACGCCCAGACGAAATTATTAGAAAGTTTTCAGGTTTACGTACACAGCGAAGAGGGGGATGTGCTGATTTTTGAAGTAACGGACATAGAATATAATAAAGAGATTGACGATAGTGTATTCGTGTTGGATTGGCCGGAAAATATGATTTGGTATGGCGAGCCGCAAGTACTGCCTGACAACGAAAAATACCAGCAAATGACACCAAAGGAAATGACGGAGGCTTTTTTCGAGGCCTGCAGCAGGGAAGATTGGGGCGAGGCTCTTAAATTCCTGTCAACTTCTGAGATTAGCGAGCAAAAAAAGAAATATTATGGCAGGTTAGAGATAATCAGCATCGGCGAACCGTTCAGGTCAGGAAATTACGCGGGCTGGATTGTACCATACAAAGTTAAACTTCAGCCGGCAGAATCCAAAGTACGACTGTCCAACGCAAACCCCGCGAAACGGTTCGTTATAACCGGAATATATGATTCTAAAATGCAATTCTTGTCAGGTAAAGAGGAAATACGCTGGTCAAGTCCGCCGGAGATACTGCCAGATAATGATACTTATGCCAAAATGACGCCAAGCGAGGCAGCAAAGGCATTTTATGAGGCTTTTTCAATGTTAGATTGGAACGAAATGCGAAAGTTTGTGCCAGACTCTTATGTAGGAGCTATAAAGGGCAATGTTGAAATTATGGCAAACTTTGACATGGACATTCAAAAGCAATTCCCAGCCGTGGAGACGGGCGAAGTTTTCTGGTCGGCGGAGCAATCGGCTTACTTTGTAACTTGTTATGAGTCGTCGCGAGTTCAGCAATGTATTCTGAGTGTGAGAAACGATAACGCTGCCAAGCGATACGTTGTCGACGGAGGCTTCTTCTAGTTTTACATCTTTTCCAAGGTTTTTTATAACACGAAATAAGCAAAATAGAGTGTTAAGGAGGGTAATTATGAAAAGCGAAACAGCAAAATTCACATTTGTGGCGGTAATTGCAGCGGTTTTAAGTGTGAGTGTTTTTGACAAACCAATCCCGGTAGCTTTTGGAATGGAGCAGGTAATTACCGACTATAACAATGTCTGCTATTTGCACGTAAAACAATTTAGCGAACATCAAGAATTGCCCAACGAGTTTTGGATAAAGTCGGACGGACAAGGCCGGGTCGCAAAGGCAAGATACTACCTGCCTGTAACCGAGGATGGTATAAAACTCATTACATGGACGCCGGAGAGAGCAGAAATCTGGTTTAAAAGTAAGCAAGGTTATCTCATTCTCAAAAACAAAAAAGCTGGAGAATGGATGCAAAGTATTCTGGAACAGTGTCAGCCCAAATTAGTTATGGAGAAACTTCTCGAGGAACAAAAAGCAGGTGCTGTTGATGTCAATACGTCAAAACCTCAAAATAAACAGGAACCTGCCACAATTATTGCGACCTATAAATCCAAAGCCAAAAAGGAAATTTACTATGTACATCAGAAAACAAATCTAATTACGCACATCGAATTTTTCAGCATCGAAAACGGTCAGGATACATTAGTTTCCACAACGAAATTTTATGACTACAACGTCCCTATAGACGAAAAGATGTTTTCTCTCAAAGATGAAGTTCCCAAAGATATAGAAGCAGTCAATCAGCTTGAACAACTCATCGGCATACCACAGGGGGATATGACGTATGAACAGGCAGCGGCAGAAACAGTCCGCCAATTTTTCCAGGCATGGATCGATAAAGATTACAAAAAGGCAGGGCAGATTTTCTCAGGTATATCCGAAAAGAAGGCACAAGAGTATTTTACCAAACTTAATGTTACCGCGATAATTTCAATCGGTGTTCCAGTACCCTCTCCTCAGCATGGCCCGCATGCTTTTAAAGTTCCATGCAAATTGGAAATCACCGATTCCAATGGGAATAAGACAACTTGGGAACCATACGGCCCGTTCACAAGATGTGGTGATGATGAAATGCATCCTGACCGCTGGATAATCCATGGCGGAATTTAATTTCCAGCCCTGTATAAGGATTTTGGAAGGGCCGATGACAAGTCGGCCTTTTTTATTGATTTTTGGGCCAAAAATGGGGTTTTTGAAAAATTTCTCAAAAAAATGTAAAATTTACTTGACATAATGTAATGTATAGCTTACATATTGTAATGTACAAGTTACATTGTGTCAGTTTTAAGGAGCTGATTATGAATAGGTCACAGAAAATAGCCTGGTTGTTCGTAATTACTATATCTTTAGCAGTTGTAAGCAGTCTTGCGGCTTTTGCGATTTTATATATTAAAGTTGGAATCCCAAAAGCATTTGCAGGCTTTGCTCTTTTAGGGATTGTTGGTTTTGCAGGATTCGGGCAGATGATATTTCCAAAAGACAAAGGCAAAATTATCTGTGACGAACGAGACACTTTTATCAACCGCCAGGCAGCTATTGCCGGTTTTGCAACAGCCTTTCTAGTTGTGGGGTTGGCGTGCATGCTTCCGTTTTTCATACTTGGTCCACAGGCGACGATAGCTGTTTGGTGGTTGCCCAATATCTTTGGAGCGGCTGGCTTGGCTTCATTTTTTGTACATTCTGTGGTAATTCTGGTTCTTTACGGCAGGAGTAATAAAAATGAATAGAATGCAAAAAATAGCGGTCTTCAATTTAGTGGTTTTGAGCACGGCTTCGTTGCTGACAGCAACAACGGTGATAACTTTATATTGTTTTTTTGATTGGCGGATAGCTTCCGCCGGATTGGGGTTTATGGGTATTATGGGGGTTGCAGGCCTTTCACCATTCTTATTTAAGAAAGGCACTGAAAAAGTTATTTGCGATGAGAGAGACATATTGATTAATCGCACAGCGGCATTACGTGGTTTTTTATGGGCATATATATGGTTTTGTCTGGCTGGCACGCTATTCATCTTTTTGTTTAAGTCGGAAGTTCTTAGAAAATTTGGCCTGCCGGTGCTGATTTTTGGCGGAGGGCTTATCGTTGGAATCGTTTATTCAATTACGATTCTTGTTCAATACGGCAGGAGTAAAAATAATGAATAGAACACAGAAAGGGGCATGGTATTCTCTGGCTTGCTTTACAATATTACTGGGTCTTGTTGTATGGTGGACAGTGCAATTATTTGTGATGAAAGAACGGCCGGGCGGGGTTTCCAGATATATTGCGATGCTCGGATATTTAGCTGTGCTGGCGAGTGGCTGGTGGTTACGGAAAAAGCAAAGCAGGCATGAACCAGATGCCGATGAACGTGACAAAATGATTAAGAAGAAAGCACTGACTGCAGCCACAACATCGCTCGTGCTAATTGTCGCCAGCCTGCTTTTGTATATGTACATCGCACTTGGTCCGGATTATTCGATTCCTGTCTGGGCTTTAGTGATATTGAGTTTTGGCATAGGATATTTGGTGTTGGCGGTCTACTCGGTTACCGTGCTGTTCCAGTACGGCAGGGGGGGCATCGATGGCGAAAAGTAAAATTAAAAATAACATTCGCCAGTTTCGCTTTGAGAACGGCCAAATGACCCAGGCTGACCTTGCCGACAAGGCAGGCGTTACCCGCCAGACAATCATTGCCATAGAAGCAGGGCAGTACAGCCCGTCGCTGGAGCTGGCTATCAAAATCGCAAGGGCATTCGGCAAGAAAGTTGATGATGTGTTTGAATATGAAGAATAAAAATGGTATAATAACAGCCAATAACACTTTATAAGGAGATTTAAAATGCAGGTTAAAAAAATTATTCCAGTTTTGATTACCGTAGTTTTTCTGGCTGCGGTCGTTTGTTCTGCTGCAGATAAGGTTGACCTGAAACTGCGTCTTAAAGCGGGCGAATCGCACGAGATGAAGATGACCCAAACCCAGAATATTTCCCAGACGATGAACGGTCAGGAAATGAATATGAAGCAGACTCAGGAAATGGTTATGGGCATAGATTGTTTGAGCGTCGATGCCGATGGCGTAATGGATATCGAGATGGGCTACAAATCTGTAAAGATGGCTATGGACGGCCCGATGGGACATATGGAATTCGACTCGGCAAATCCCAAGCCAACCGACCCCAATAAACCTCACGAAAAAATGATGACCGCTATGGTCTCGGCTATGGCAGGCTGCAAATTCCAGATGAAGGTCAAGCCTACCGGCGAAACTTTTAACATCCGCGGTATGGGAGAAATGCTTGCGAAAGTTAAAAAAGAAATACCGGACGGTCCCGGAACGGAAAGAATGGATAAATTCATCGATAAAATGTTCGACGAAAAGCAACTCGAAGAATTAACCGGAAATATGATGGAGGCATTTCCGCCTGAGCCTATATCCGTCGGCGATGCGTGGTATGATACGCAAAGCATAAACTTTATGATGCCGATTGATGTCGATACAACTTATATCCTCAAAGGCCGCAAGGACGGTATCGCTTATATCGATGCGGCGGCCAAACTGGATATGGGCGACAGTTCAAAACCCATCGAAATAGACCCCGAAAATAAAATGTCTATTCAGCTCTCCGGCACAATAAACACGACGAGCGAGGTTGACGAGAAAACGGGGCTTACGCAAAAAAGTAATATCACAATGAACCTTTCAGGCGTAATGAGAATGGAAGCGAACGAACAAATGCCGCAGGGAATGACCATACCAATGACGATTAAGGGAGAGGCGTTTATCGAATTGATTAAATAATAAACAAAGATTTGGGTTAATAAAAACGGCCTTTGGTATAGAATCCAAAGGCCGTTTGCTTTTTAAGCTTTAAGAGTGTTATTTCTTCTTTTTAGCTTTGCTTTTCGCTTTAACTTTCTTCTTTGCTTTCTTTTTACCGGCACTGCATCCGCAACTTGAACACATAACAAACCCTTTCATTAAAAACAATGTCATTCCCGCGACAGCGGGAATCCGTTCATTTATTATCGGTTATTTAAGACAAAATCTATAGCTTAAGAGTTTATAGACCAATTTTGCCGCCAGAAAGTCCGATGCCCTGTTTTTGGGATTCGGGCACAATTCGACAACATCGAAGCCGACGACGTTTTTCTGTTTCATCAGCTTTTTAAGGAAGCTAAGCGTTTGATACCATCCGAGCCCGCCCGGCTCAGGTGTTCCGGTCGAAGGCAGTATGGCCGGGTCGAAAGCGTCAAGGTCGATTGTCAGATAAACGTTTTTGGTGAGCTTTTTGAGGCACTTGTCGAACCATTTATTATTGCCGCAAATATCCTGAGCGAGAAAAACATTGTCTTTCTTCATCAACCGGGCTTCTTCAATTGCCCCGCTTCTGATTCCGACCTGAACAACCGGTGCGATTTCTCTTGCCCTTGCCATTACGCAGGCGTGATTGTTTTTCGAGCCGTGATACGCCTGCCGCAAATCTGCGTGAGCGTCCAATTGCAGCACCGAGACATTTTTAAAGGATTCGATGTGGGCCTGCAGAGATGCGATGCTGACGGAGTGTTCGCCGCCGAGGGTTACGACATATTTTTTGTTTTTGATATGCTTAATAGTCCTTGCCTTTAGCTCGGCGACCATTTTTTCGGGAGATTTTTTCTCTTTTATCGGTTTGTCGGTAAAAATACCCTGTTTGTAAACTTCCGAATCTGTCTCGATGTCGTAAGTTTCCATATTTGCCGATGCTTCGATAATAGCGGCAGGGCCTTTGTCGGCGCCTTTGAGCCACGTGCTTGTCGCGTCAAACGGCGCAGGCAGAACAACTATTTTCGCCCTGTTATAGGCACAGTATTTTTGCGGCAGGTCGCCGAAATTGGTTTGCTGTTTCATTTGTCCTTTCCTATATGTCAATCGAACAGAAACATCGCGATAGCAACGGTGGTGGTCCACAATCCTTTTTGACCCCTTGCTGCCTGTGTGCAGTTAGAAGTTCTGATAATCAGGCCGGTGGATTTATAAACCTGTTCTCTTTCGCTCCAGGCGGTATTGGGGTCAACTTCGAGGCCGAGTGTTGTGCCGAGCATTTCGGCGGCAAGGTCTTCGGCGAAATCGCCGGCCTGCTGCTCGTTCATTCCGTGGCCGTGCACTTCGCTCAAATAACCCCAGTTGTTCTTGTCCTTCGGCAGAGCAATTCCAACAGAAGTTGCCAGGAGTCTGCCGTGCTCGTTTGTGTCGCATCTTGCCATCACGCAAAAAGCAATTGAGCCGGGCACAAGCTCTTTTAAGCCGTTTTCCTTACTGATAATTTTGCACTTCGGCGGCAGAATAGACGAAACCTGAACAAGGTTCTGATTGGCAACACCAGCATCACGCAGGGCCTCTTCGAACGACTTTAACTGGTATCTGTGTCTTCCGACACCCTTGGTCAGAAAAACCCTCGTAGGCACCATACCGTTAACTGAAAAGTTTGGCATCTCTTAAAATTCCTTTCAAATTATAAACCGCAAGCGGCCTTGGCTGAAAATTGTATAGAACTGACTTTGCGATTATATTACCTTTAAAAGCAGAATATCAAAATAAAAAGTACGGGTAAAAGAGAAAAAATTTATTGTCAAAAGCCGATTTGTCCGCGACAGAAAGCCGGATATCGCTGAATTTCGGCAAGCTTCAGCGGTAAATCTGCCAAAATGGCACATTATTAAAATAGACTGGCTATCTTAACTTCTTTAGATATAATAAGTTAAGTTTTTTGCTTTCGCTGGCACATACTTTGCACTTAATATAGTCCGGCCAAGCTGTTTAGTTAAAAGGAGACATAAATTATGGCGAAAATTATTGGAATAGACCTCGGAACAACGAATTCGGTCGTTGCGGTGATGGAAGGCGCAGCGCCGAAAGTGCTCATTAATTCTTCCGGCAGCAGACTCACGCCGTCGGTAGTGGGCTTTACGGACAAAGGCGAACGCCTTGTCGGCCAGATTGCCAAACATCAGCAGGTAACCAATCCTGAAAATACCGTTTTCTCCATCAAACGTTTTATGGGCCGAAGGCACAACGAGGTCGGCACCGAGGAAAAAATGGTACCCTATAAGGTTACAGGCGGAGCCAATGAACTTGTCAAAGTCGGCGTAAGAGGCAAAGAATACACGCCGCCGGAAGTTTCAGCGATGATTCTTCAGGATTTGAAGAAGACCGCTGAGGATTACCTTGGCGAGAAAATAGAAAGGGCGGTCATCACCGTTCCGGCTTATTTCAACGACTCTCAGCGTCAGGCGACCAAGGACGCCGGCACGATTGCGGGTTTGAAGGTCGAAAGAATTATAAACGAGCCGACGGCCGCTGCACTGGCTTACGGCATCGAAAAGAAGAAAAACGAGAAGGTCGCCGTTTTCGATTTCGGCGGCGGCACGTTCGATATTTCAATTCTCGATATTGGCGATAATGTTTTTGAAGTTCTCAGTACCAACGGTGATACGCATCTCGGCGGCGACGACCTCGACGAAGTGCTGATAAATTATCTGGCCGATGAATTCAAGAAGACCGAAGGCATCGACCTGAGAAAAGACGCGATGGCACATCAGCGGCTCAAAGAGGCCGCCGAAAAGGCGAAATGCGAATTGTCCAATCAGGTCGAATCTACGGTAAATCTGCCGTTTATTACAGCCGATGCCTCGGGGCCGAAACATCTGCAGCTAACTATTACCCGCAGCAAATTCGAGTCGCTCGCTGAGCCGATATTCGAAAGACTCAAAAATCCGTGCGTCAAGGCGATGAGCGATGCGAAGATGGAGCCATCCGAAATAGCAGAGGTTCTGCTTGTCGGCGGTTCGACAAGAATTCCAAAGGTTCAGCAAATCGTAAAGGACCTGTTCAAGAAAGAGCCGAACAAGAGCCTCAATCCCGATGAAGTCGTGGCGATCGGTGCTGCAGTTCAGGGCGCCGTGCTTGCCGGCGATGCAGGAGTGAAAGACATTCTGCTTTTAGACGTTACGCCGCTTTCGCTCGGCGTTGAAACGCTCGGCGGCGTTATGACAAAACTCATCGACCGCAACACAACGATACCGACCAGCAAAAAAGAGGTATTTTCGACCGCTGCCGACAGTCAGACAACAGTCGATATCCACGTTTTGCAGGGCGAGCGCGAGTTCGCAAGGGACAACAGGACGCTGGGCAGATTTCAGCTTTCCGATATTCCGCCTGCTCCCCGCGGAGTTCCGCAGATTGAGGTCGCGTTCGATATCGACGCCAATGGTATATTGAATGTCTCGGCTAAAGACCTCGGCACAGGCAAGCAGCAGTCGATTCAGATTAAATCCAGCTCGGGCCTTAGCGACGAGGAAGTCAAAAAGATGCAGCAGGACGCTGAATCACACGCCGCTGAGGATAAGAAACGCAGGGAAGTGGTTGACCTTAAAAATCAGGCTGACCAGTTGGTTTACTCGACCGAAAAAACGCTCAAAGAGTACGGCGAAAAGGTTTCGTCCGATACACGCGGCAAAATTGAATCGGCGGTTAATAATCTCAAGGAAGCGGCCAAGGGTGAAGACGGCGATGCGATAAAGAAAGCAATGGAAAATCTCAGCAGCACCGCTCAGGAACTTGGCAAAATTTTGTACGAAGAGGCGGCCAAAAAACAGCAAGCCGCAGGCGGCGCAAAGCCTTCAGAACAGCCAAAAAGCGACGAAGGCGAAGTCCACCGCAAAGGCAGCGGCGACGATGTAATTGACGCCGAATTTGAAGCGAAAGACAAATAAGAGCTTTTAATCGCAAAACATAATTTGACGACCGGCCGTAAGTTCCAAACGGCCGGTTTTTTATTGTGCAAGCCAATTCGAGGCAAGTAAGGTAAAATCTGCGAAATTTACATAACCGTCTTTGTTTGCATCCGCTCTTTCATAATAATCGTTTTCTTTACTGCCGTTGGTTTCGAGCCAGTAATAGCAGAACTCAGCCAGATCGTCGATATTAACGTTGCCGTCAACAACTAAATCTCCCGCAGGCGGGTCTATTACGAATACCAGACTAAAAGGTTCGGATTGCCCATACTTTTCCAGCTCATCGTAAACAATATATGTAATCCATTGCAGTTCTGTTTCGCCCGATGGTGCCGGTGCGCGGTATTCGAGATGAATGTGTTTGTCTTCAAGTGCGCTGTGATTAAACGAATCACCGGCTTCGTCAAGCAAAACGCCAAGTGTAACTTCTCTTGCCGAAAACCCCGGCGTTATCGAAACGCATTCGATAATAATTCTATAATCGACATCGGCTGTGCCGGTTAACTGCCTGTTTGGATCGCTTGTGCCGATTACATCAAAACCCGGCTCGCCTATTTGATACCTGTCATATCTTATATTGTAATATAAAGGGTAATGCCAATATAGCCAGGTTGAACCTCCGCTGTTGTCCGGGGCACTGTGCCGGTATTTCTGTGTGCAATCAACAAATAATTTATTATCATCAGCTGTGCCTGATATTCCATCCTGATTGCAGCCAATTAGAAAATGATCCAGAAAACATCCGGCAAAACATAAACTAGTCGTTACCAAAATAATTATAGCCATTGTAAATATTTTAATCATATTCAAATTCCTTTAATCATCTGCCGGCCAGGCTGGAGCTGCTTCCGGAAACCAGAAGCAATTGCCCGGCCAACTATAAGTGTCTTCTATTTTTAACGTTTCTGCATGTCCGTCAGTGAATAGGTAATTAGATTTCTTCAAGTGCCTGTCCCAGGCAATTTGTCCTTTTGCGATTTTAATGTTATAGCCCCACGTTTCCGGATGAATATGGTCCGCCGAAGTCCACGATGACGGGTTTTCGCTAACATAAATACAATGTTGAGGTTTGTAGATAAATTTAACACTGTTGTATCTGCCGTTAAATCGGGAACATTTGGAATCCAGCAGGGCGTTGAGTGTGAAACTTGACCATCTCGAATCTGCCGGTTGCTGGCAAAGCGGTTTGTTCCAATCGACGAAATTTTCCGTTTTGTCGGATGGACATTTGAAAAGCAAGTCTTGCTTAAGATATTTTATCAGTATCTTAAGCCAGTATTGATTTGGGTCCGAAGTATGACAGGAACTGTCCGGCAAATGAGAGTCGTTTTCCTGCAGATAGCACTGCAAAGCGACTCCCATCTGCCGCATATTGCTGGAGCAGACTACTTTCTGGGCCTGCTGTCTTGCTTTTCTCAATGCCGGCATAAGAACTGCCAGCAGCATAGCGATTATCGATATAACCACCAGCAGTTCAACCAGCGTAAACGCCTTGATACGTTTTTTCAGCATTATTTCCTTACTCTTGCTCTAAACATTGCAAACATCGTTGAAGCAAATAGGATCATAGAAGCCGGTTCGGGTACCGTAACGAAATTCAGCGTGTATTGAGCCGATTCGGTAAAGCTGGTCGATCCAGTATCGATTACTGTAAAAGTCGCCGAGAAAGTTTGCCCTGCTCCATCAGCCAACGCAAGGAATTCGGTATGAGCGTGGAAATACCAAGCGCCCAGTCCGCCGCTGCCGTCGGAAAGTTCATCGCTCCACCGGGGAGTTTCAAATGAGAAAATCGAACCGTCTGATGTAAGGATTTCCAGCGTTGTGGCTTCGTCTTCCATCCAGAAATTGACAGTATCGGAAAAACTTATTCGCTTAAGGGAAATCCGCCAGTCCGGCTGTGTTGATTCGTCATTGAAATCAAGTTGATATAAGCCATTTCCCTGATGCGCCGAATGCCAGCAATCCAGCACGGCAATATAAATTTGCTTATCGCCGATATATTCGTCGGTCGGCAGCATCTCAATAGTTCCCCATTGCGGACTGTCCGGCGTTGCGAAGATCCATAACTGATTATCATCTTCATTGTCCCAGATACCGTCCGGGTTGCGCCCAACGTGAGTGTGTAAATGATCAGCGACCGCAAAGCTACTGCAAAACATTAGAACAATAGCTATACAAAGACTTCTTCGTAACATAAATGCCTCCATTAAATTGTTGTATCTGCTGCGCATAACTGAAAATTGGCGCAGAAATACTGTGATAATTAATTATTGAATTTATTCATTTGGAAAATCAGGATAACGCTGGAGGTGCGCGAAGATGAGGAGTGCGGAAATTGAATCTTTTTACAAGTCATCCCAAAACCCTCCGGAGTAAGATGACGATACAACCAAGTTGAATCATAGCGAGAAAGTTTGCAAGATGATATTCGTAACGAACAACAA
>PGYD01000124.1 GCA_002839495.1 Planctomycetes bacterium HGW-Planctomycetes-1 | reverse complement strand
TTCGATAAAAGTTTGTAAAATCGTTTGCTATAATCAATCATCGGCATAACCTATGACTTAAATGTATTCTTTTCTACAGAGCAAAATTAAAAATAAAAAATCAAAATTGAGGAATCGGTCTCCGTCCGAAGCCGTTATTATTTTTCTTTTTCTTTCGATATTTCTTCGATTTTCTTTTCAGCCTTTTGCAAAATAGCCCGGCAGTGTTTTATAAGTTCCATTCCCTGTTCGTATTGGGCCAAGCTCTGTTCGAGCGAAATCTGACCGTTTTCGATTTTGCCTACGATATCGGTTAGTTTTTTGATTGCCTGCTCGAAAGACAAACTGCTTATATTATTATCAGCCATTGTTTCACCTTCTTATTTTTTGGTAACCCTGCTTTCAATCATTTTTTCGTCCTTAAACTCGGTTATTATAATATCATTTATATTAATTTCCGCAACGCTTTTGGCTATTTTGCCGGTAACAGCGATTTTTGTGATGCTGTAGCCGCGATTCAGGACGCTTTTGGGGTTGCAGGCAGTAAGTTTTGCCGCCAGTGTTTCAATTTGAAGTTTGACTGCCGACAGGAGTCTGTCGGCTTTTTGCGGCAGATTGTTTTCAATTTCATCGAGTAATTGTTCCCTGTTTTGAACTATCAGCAGGGGATTTCGGAACAGCACCGCGGCAAGAATTGTTTTTAATTTTTGTGCAGATAATTTTATCGCCGACTCGGCATCCGCTTTTATCCTTTTGCCGGCGGAATCTATTCTGTTTAAAACTTCTTTGATGTCCGGAACGGCTATCACGCCTGCCTTCGTTGGCGTCGAAGCCCGCGCATCTGCGACAAGGTCGGAAATCGTAAAATCGACCTCGTGGCCTACCGCGCTTATTACTGGAATTTTTGAATTATATATCGCCCGCGCAACTGCCTCTTCGTTAAACGCCCATAAATCCTCCATTGACCCGCCGCCTCGCCCGACAATTATTACGTCAAGTCGTAATACAGCATTTCTATTATTGATATTTTTTATTGCCGAGGCGATTTTTTCGGCCGCTCCTTCTCCCTGAACAGGCACATCGTAAAAGAGCAGTTTTGCCGCCGGCCAGCGGTTGTAAATGCTATCAACTATGTCGTGCAGGGCGGCGCCGGATTTACTTGTTAATACGCCTATTTTGAAAGGAAATTTGGGCAGGGGCTTTTTGTGTGCTTCATCGAAGAGCCCCTCGGCGGCGAGCTTGTTTTTCATCTGCTCGAAGGCAAGCTGAAGCGCTCCCATACCCGCAGGCGCGAGCGTATCAGCGTAAAACTGATATTTTCCCTGCGGGGGATAAACATCTATATGGCCTTTAGCCAGCACCGCCAGCCCGTTTTCAGGCTTGAATTTCAGCTTTGCAAAGTCGCTTTTCCATATCACCGCAGGCAAGACAGCATCTTCGTCTTTAAGGTCAAAATAGCAATGTCCGCTCGAATGCCTCTTGAATCCGCTTATTTCACCTGTAATGGTTAACCTGCCCGGCAGCGTCTCCTCAAGGCTTACCTTTATCAGGGACGTAATCTGGCTTACGGTATAAATCTTTGCCTTTGATGGACTTGTATCTTTCGGCTGTTCGAATAAGCTGTCTTTCATACAGCCGATTATAAGATGGTTTTACGGCTTGTTCCATAAAAAAAGCCGCTGGTTTTTCAACCAATGGCTTTGATACTTCTTGTCATTCCTGCGAAAGCAGGAATCCACGTTATTTTATTCCCTTCGTCTAATCATCAGGCTGCCTAAAGTTAGCAAAACCATTGTCATAGGCTCCGGTATTATCTGTACTACCGTAACTCCGAGATGAGCCATCGAGCCGTAAGAACCGCCCCATGCCATAGTGCCGGGATTTTGACCGTCGGGAGCCCACGTATCGTAAACCTGAATAGTAGTTGTGCCGTCGATATATCCGTAGCCGTACATCGTATGGCCCTGAACGTGTATCAACACGCCTCTGCCTGCGTCAATTTCAGCTTTGTACTGTTCGTATGTAAAACCTGCCTCAATTCCGTCGTAACCATAGATTCGCTGACTGTACAACGTTGCCGCATCATAGCCTGCATATTGAATATATTCACCTATGCCGTACATACCGTCGATGTTGTAATAGTCGGTCTTGTAATCATTGTTGTAGCCGGCAGAATAGATGTCGTCCGCGGTGAGCGGGCTGTTGTCGGTATAGAAATAGAACTTAGTTGTTCCGTTGCTGTTATCGTAGGCGTCCTGGCTTGTGCCCATAAAATCGGCCAGGCAGTCAAAACTGTGCAGCGGGGAAACCACATCATCGCCGCTAATGTTGTAGCCGCCGGAAGGACTTAATCCACCGTAAAAGTCGTTGATATGTCCGCTGCTGGCAATTGCGCTGTTTACTAAAGCGATGGGGTTGCCGAAAGTGCTTGTCTCGGCGTCTCCGCCGGGTACAAGATTTGAATAGCCGTTACGGTCGTACCAGCCCAGCAGCATTCCTGTCGATGTGGGCGAGCAGCCGTACCACCAATCATAACTGCCGGCACTGGGTAAACTGCCGCCGAAGCTGTACACATCGAGTTCAGGCGTTGCGAATGCGGACGAGACAACCAAAAGCGCGCATAACAAAACGCACCGACTCCAATAACTTCTCAACTCCATGCTCCTTCCCTAAATTAACTTCAGTTTCATTATACTATGCGAATAATAGAGATGCAACTTAATTCAATACATTTTTGGTCTATTATCGCAGCAAAAGTGGCTGTTTTACATCGGAAATTATGATTTGACGGCAGGGATTTGCCTGAAACTTTGTTTTTATAGGATTCTTACCTTCGTATCCCAAAAATGCCGAGACATATTTTTAACGGGAGCCTTAAATATTTTTACTCGAAGTCGCTGTTATAATCCGGCTTGTCCGTCCGTAGTCTCTTGTCCTACGAAGCCTTGGCGAAGTAGGATGACGAAGGCGGAACTGACTTGCCCTGCCTGCCCCGTAGGATTGCACTTTTGCAATTCGTATCGGGGCCGCAGGAGGGGATAACTTTTCTGCGATTTTTCTTATTTTGACTGTGCCACTCTTTGGTATTTTTTTATCTTGGCGGGTTCTTTTATTTCCTTGATTGAAATGCTTTCGGGAAGTCCCTTCTCATAGATATGTCCTGGCTGCGTATCTCCTGCGAGTGTAACGCTATCCTGGTGAACTTTGTATTTCTTATCATAGGTAGTTTGCAAAATGACGCCATTGACACAGTCATCTGTTGAGTTAGCTCCTGTTCTAAAGGAATCCGGAAGGCCAATTTGAAGTCCCACATAAAGTGTCAGAAAAACAGGTGCTATCGCGGGATCAACTCCTAATATGATGGTCATAGGACCGGCAAAGAGCAACAGTTCTCCTGGAATTCCCGGGACCCCGTAACCTATTAAGAAAACAAGTGGAATACTGAAAAACAATTGCAGGAATGAAATTTGGATTCCGAGCAACTCTGCTACAAGTCCTTTTTGACCTTCCCCCCAAAAACTGTACCAGTTGCGATTGGAGTACCGGCATGATAAAACCTTAAAAAGGAGGTGTACCATGCGTGGTAAAAGATTTAA
>PGYD01000019.1 GCA_002839495.1 Planctomycetes bacterium HGW-Planctomycetes-1 | reverse complement strand
GGAGAATTTGAGATAAAACCGCCGCTGCAGAAACTCGAATCGTTCTTCATCGATATAGTCAGTCAGGCACAGCGGCAGAAGCGGCCTACGAGCGGAGCGGTAAACCGTCTGGAGGCTACCGATGCGGAAAGAGCCGCCGCTGTATCCAATGTTCTTGATAAACTTGTCGCAGCGGAAATAGAGCCGCAAAGGGAGACAAAAAGAACAGAGGCTGAAACTTTAAAAATCAAGCCTGATTACGATGTTTTAAGCGAATTGACAAAGGAGCCGCAGCAAACAACCGAGCCTGTTTCGCAGGAAGATAAGGACAAATCCGCAAAAATCGACCGGCAGGACGAGATTAGAAAAAATATGCTCGACGAGCTTACGAAGCCGGAAGGTTTTATCGAGCAGCGAAATAATAGGGATAAAAAACGAGAGGAGAAAGAAAATGGGTAGAGTCTGGGCTGTTGCCAAAAACAGCTTTGTCTCTGCGATGCGGATGAGGGTGGCGATTGTCTTTGTCCTGTTGCTGATTATATTGCTGCCGATTATGTGCATTACGACTACCGGCGATAATACGGTAAAAGGACAGGCGCAGAGTTTTGTCAGCTATAGCCTGGGTCTGACGAGTTTTCTGCTGTCGATTCTTACCATTATTGCGTCCTGTTACAGCTTAAGCAGCGATATAAAGCATAAACAGATTTATACGGTTATCACCAAGCCTATCGGGCGATTCGAATTAATGCTCGGCAAGGTGCTCGGCGTTGTCTTGCTGAACCTGATGCTTTTATTTGTGTTCTCATCGGTTATTTATATTCTAACCCTGCAAATACCGCGGCTCTCGAATGTTCAGAGTCAGGAGATTGACAGGCTCGACAATGAATTTTTTACCGCACGGGCATCATTGAAATTCGATTTGGACGAGTTCGTAATAGAAAATCGCGCAAATGAAAACTATAAGGAGCTTGAACGTTCAGGCCAGTTATCCGAATCGAGGAGCAGACAGGAAATTATGCAGGAACTGAGGGATTCGATAAGGTTCAGTATGTATTCCGCGGAGCCCGGCGGAATGGTTTTATGGGAGTTCCAAAAAGTAAAGCCGTTTGATGCCAATGAGACCATTTTTATCCGTTTCAAGGCAAACGCTTCGCAAACTCCGCCGGACAAAAATATTTATGGGGTCTGGTACGTAGGCGATTATCGACAGATAAAGTATGGACCTGAAAAGGCAAAAACACCGATTTATGCAGTTCCACGCAAAGATGTGGTACAAGCCGTTCACGAGTTCGAAATACCGGCGGATGCTGTGGCTGAAGACGGTTATCTGGCGGTGGTTTTTTATAATGAGCCGGCGAATAATACGACTGTAATTTTCTCGCAGGAGGACGGATTCAGCATTTTATACAAAGCCGGAACTTTCGGAGCAAATTTTATACGTGCGATACTCATTATTTTTGCAAGGCTTGTTTTTCTTGCTGCTCTCGGAGTTTCCCTTTCCGCGTGGCTGGGATTTCCGGTTGCCATACTGTGCAGCCTTATGATATTTTTTACCGGTATGATAAATGGTTTCATTGTCGGTTCGTTTGCTTATCTTGGGCAGAATATTTCGCTGTTTTATAAGTTCGTAATAGAGCCTCTTATCTGGCTTCTCCCGAAATTCGACCAGAACAATAATATCGGCAAGTATATAGTTGATGCCAAGTTAATAAGCACCGGTTTTCTTACAACATCGGTCGCTGCCTTGGCGATTAAGTCTGCTGTGCTGCTGCTGATTGGCTTTATAATTTTTGCGAGACGAGAAATAGCAAAGGTAATAGTTTAGAAATTATAGAAGTTCGTATGAGATTTAAACAAATCATTTTATGTATGTTTTGCATTGCAGCGGCAGCGGGTCTGCTGTTTTGGGGTTCGCTCAGGCTCGATGATATAAATATCCAACGGGGAGAAATGAAACTGGTTATGAACGAGCCGCTCGAAAATGCGCCGCCTTCGCTGGCTTTTGCCACAGTTGCGATGGGCGCTTTTCGAGGGCTTATCGTCGATGTGCTTTGGATACGCGCCGACCAGCTTAAAGAAGAAGGGAAATTCTTCGATGCCAGACAGCTTGCTGAATGGATTACGATGCTTCAGCCGAGATTTGCATCAGTGTGGGACTTTCACGCCTGGAATATGGCTTATAACATCTCGGTAACAATTCCTGCGAGCCGGCCTCAGGAACGGTGGCATTGGGTTAGGAATGGGTATGAACTTATCAGAGACAAAGGAATAGAAAAGAACCCGACAAATATCGATCTTTATCGTTCCCTGGCGTGGATATTACAGCACAAAATAGGTAATGTTATGGATGACTGCCATAAGTATTACAAGCTGCAGCTTTATCATTCCATAAAACCGTTGATAGGTCCCGGAACTCAGGAATATTATATAAAACTGGCTCAAGCTCCGAAAAAACTTGAACAAGTATTAGAGGACCCGGATACGGTAAAGTTTCTTAACGAACTTTCCGCGGCGGACAGAACTTTTGCCGACCGGCAGGAACTCGTAAATAATTATCTTGCGCTTCGGCAGCAGCCGTCGAAATTTCCGGATAAAAATTTACATATTATCAATAAATACAAGGGGACACAAACGCTCGAAAACTTCGATGTGTTTGCAAATGCCTATTATCTGCGAGATACCTGGAAACTCGAACCAGAGTTTATGGCACAATTGAATGAAATATACGGCCCAATCGATTACAAAGACCCTAATAAAATATTGCCGCTCGATTGGACGTTGGCGGACGTTCATGCAATTTACTGGGCTGCACTGGGGCTAAAAAGAACAGAAGGTGATAAATATTCATTTGAAGAACTTAATACCGACAGAATTGTTTTCCACGGCCTGCAGAATCTTTACACTCGAGGAAAAGTGATTATTTACACATCGACAGCACCCTCGCAAAATGATCCGTGCGATATTATTGAACGAGAAGAGGTGTTCCTGTTTCCTGATTTAAGAATGTTCACAAGATATGACCAAGCGATGCGGGCGGTGATGGCAAAATATGAGGAATACGGAACTGACCCTAATATTCTCGCGGTCCCGCACAGAAATATGCTCAAGCGGTCGGTCCTGCTTTTTTACCAAGCTGGCCATACAGATGAAGCTCGCCGGATATATAATATTCTCCGGAAAGAATACCCCCATGATAAGGAAATACAAGTTTCTCTTATGGAATATGCAAGAAACAGACTGATAATTCAATTGCAGACCATTGGATATAGCAGTGCAATTGAGATTATAACCATGATGTTGCAGGACGCGTATTATCGTTATGCTGTTTATGATGACGATGAAGCCTTTGGCAGAGAAAAAATGGCGAAAGAAGTTTATGATTATTATCAGCCAGGCTCTAATGACGAGGAATCTAATAGAATCGCATTGCCAGATTTCGATACAATGCGATATGCAGGACTGGCCGGTTTTATGAATGACCCAAGATACCCTGACGATTTGAAGCAAAATCTGGTTAACAGGATGCATATAGAAAGGCCCGAACTTTATGAGAAACTGAAAAAACAGCGGGAAGCTGTCTTACAGCAGATGCAGCAGCAGGAAAGCATACAGCAATGAGCGGATTATCAGCAGTTATGCAAAATCTTACAGGGGCGCAGAAACAGGCCGTCTTCCATAAAGACGGCCCTTTACTTATCATAGCAGGCCCGGGTAGCGGAAAAACACGCGTAATTACCCATAGGATTGCGGCTTTGGTCCAGCAGGGCGTTTCGCCGTTTAATATCTGCGCAGTAACTTTTACCAATAAGGCGGCGGACGAAATGCGGCAGAGAGTTTTTTCAATGGACGTTCCGCGGGGAGTGCATTTGAGCACGTTTCATTCGCTTTGCGTCAGAATTCTGAGAAAGTTCAATCAGGCCGCGAAGGTCGCACCGGCGTTCAGCATTTTTACCGAGGCAGAGCAGAAAAGCTGTATGAAAGAGGCGATAAAAGCCGTCCAGCTCGACTCGAAAAACTTCCCGCCTGCTGCGATGCTCGAAACCGTCTCACGGCTGAAGAATAACCTCGAAGATGTCAAAACATTCGAAGAACGCAGCGGCGGAGATTATTTCTCGAAATGCGTCGCAAAAATCTACAAAGCGTATCAAAAAATTCTCGAAAATAACAATGCCCTCGATTTCGACGATTTGCTTCTCAAGACCGCGTTTTTATTGAGGGATTTTCCGGATATCAGAAAGCAGTTAAATGAACGGTTTAAATACCTGATGGTCGATGAATATCAGGATACCAACCACGCACAATATCAAATCGCCAGAGGTCTTGCGGCAGAGCACGGAAATATCTGCGTTACCGGCGACCCCGACCAGTCGATATACGGCTGGAGAGGAGCCGATATCGGCAATATCCTTGCTTTCGAGAACGATTGGCCCGATGCCACCGTTATAAGACTGGAGGAAAATTTCAGGAGTATGCCGGAAGTCTTATCTGTTGCCGACAAGCTCATCGTTGCCAATAAGAGCCGAAAGCTCAAGAAACTTGTGCCGGTAAAACAAAGCGGCGGCGAAGTTATAGTCCGATGTCTTGAAGATGAACAGGCGGAAGCGGCGTTTATAGCCGAATATATAAAACGAACTCTCGGTGCCGGTGCAAACCCCAACGAAATCGCGGTGTTCTACCGCGTTAATTCGATGAGCAGGGCGATTGAAGAGGCCCTTGTCGTAAATCGAATCCCATATCAGATTGTGCGAGGCGTGGAATTTTATAACCGCAGGGAAATCAGGGATATTCTTGCGTATATGAGGCTGATTGTAAACCCGTCGGACAATCAGGCACTTGTGCGGATAATAAATACGCCGATAAGGGGGATAGGACAAACGACAGTTTCGAGACTTTCCGCTTATGCATCGGCCAAAAACATAAGCGTTTACAATGCCGCCAAAGGCTGCGAAAAAATAGAATCGCTCTCGGCTTCGGTGAAAGTCAAAATCAAGGCCTTCGTAAAGATGATGGAAGGATTCGAACGGGATAAGCAATCTCCGGCGGCGGTAGTTTTGGAAAAAGTATTCAAAGAAAGCGGATTATACGAATCGCTCAAGAGCGAAGCCGCTCAGGAAGATTACAGCAAGGCATCGCCGCTCGATAATGTTTCTGAGCTTATTAATTCCGCAAAGAGGTTCGATGAGCAGCAGGGCGGGAGTTTAATTGATTTTTTGCAGTATATTTCGCTGTTCAGCGATACGGATACTTACGACGGCAAGAGCGGCAAAATCTCGCTGATGACGATGCACTGCGCAAAAGGGCTTGAGTTTGAAAATGTCATAATCGCCGGCCTTGAAGACGGTATTCTGCCGCACGACAGAAGTAAAGATACTCATCTGGAACTCGAAGAGGAAAGAAGGCTGTTTTTTGTGGGAATTACGCGGGCGAAGAAAAGATTGTGTATAACCCTGTGCAGATATCGTACCATACACGGCCAATACACAAGGACGATTATGTCGCAGTTTCTTTTCGATGCCGGCCTTGAACCGCAGGGATTTGGCCAACGGACGGACGATTTAGATTACGATGACGACGACGAGCAGGACTCCTATCAGGAGCCGGCCTCGCAGCTTGCAGACGATTCGGACGGCGCCTTTGCCGTGGGCAGGCTCGTCTCGCATAAAAAATTCGGAACCGGCAGAATAAAAGAGTTTCATAATCTCGGCGCCGATAGTATTGTAGTGGTAGAATTTAAAAGCGGACAGGTTAAGCCTTTGATGTTAAAATATGCCAATTTAAGTGTGATTGGGCAGGGAAGCTGATTATGGAAACAGCGCAGTTAAAGTTTTATTATAAAAATGTTACAGCCGAAGTCCTCGGCAAAGAGCACGGCATAACAAAAGAGCAGTTCGACGAACTTGCCAAAAAGACCGCTCCATTGATTGAACAGCTTGACGAACAGAGAAAAGCCGGAAAGGCTCGGTATCGTGATTTGCCGTATCAAACCGAAATGGCAAAAAGCGTCAGAAACGTTGCCGACAGTGTCAAAGGCTGTGAAAATTTCGTAGTGCTCGGCATAGGCGGCTCGGCCCTCGGCAATACCGCTCTGCAGACGGCTCTGAATCCTTATATGTATAATCTCGATGAAAAGCAGAGAAAAGGCTCCCCCTGGTTTTTTGTTCTCGATAATGTTGACCCTCAGCAGCTAAAATCGTTTTTGGACTGGGATCAGGATAAATTAGATAAAACCGTATTTAACGTCATAAGCAAATCAGGAAGAACAGCGGAAACAGCGGCTCAATTTTTAACTATTTGCAGCCTGCTCGAACAGCGAATCGGCAAAGATAGGCTGAAAGAACGAATCATAGCCACAACCGATGTAAAAGAGGGGACTCTTCGCAAAATTACGGAACAATTTGGTTTTAGGAATTTACCGGTACCTGACGGTGTGGGAGGCAGGTTCAGTGTTCTCAGTGCGGTAGGGCTTTTAAGTGCCGCTGTCTGCGGTATTGATATAGAATCGCTCTTGGCAGGAGCGGCTGAGATGGACAAAAAAGTTAGTCTGCAGGATTTTTACCAGAATCCCGCCGCCGTTATTGCCGCGATAAACTGGCATTATTACAATAGAGGCAAACGAATATCGGTAATGATGCCTTATAGTTTTGCGTTAAAGGATTTCGCCGATTGGTATCGGCAGTTGTGGGCTGAAAGTCTCGGCAAGACAAAAGATACCACTGGCAGAGAGGTCTTTGTCGGACCTACGCCTGTTAAAGCTCTTGGAGTGACCGACCAGCACAGTCAGGTTCAGCTTTATCGTGAAGGGCCGAACGACAAACTCTTTACGTTTCTTTCCGTGCAGGACTTTGGGACGGACGTTGAAATCGGCAAAGCTCCCGATATTGTACCGGAACTGGACTATCTTTCAGGTCAAAAAATGAGCAGGCTTATAAACAGTGAAAAAACAGCGACTGAATATGCCCTTTTGGCCAGCAAACGCCCCTGTCTGACAGTTGCGTTCGACAAAATTTGTCCGTATACTGTGGGGCAGTTTATTTATCTGTTCGAGACGGCAACGTCGCTGGCAGGACTGCTGTTTAATATCAACGCTTATGACCAGCCTGCTGTCGAGCTTGGAAAAGACGCCACGCTTGCGTTAATGGGCAGCGGCGATTATGCTCAATTAGCGGAAAAGATAAAACCGTTCGAACAGATGGACAGCCGTTTTATCATATAATTCTGAAAAGGGGAAATTATGCAATTCGCGGTAATAATGGCGGGGGGAACGGGAAAAAGACTGTGGCCGTTGAGCAGGGAAAACAGGCCCAAACAGGCCCTCAAACTTATCGAAGGCGATACGCTTCTTCGCGGATGCTATCAGAGAATAAACGAGGTATTCGACCATCGGCACATAATCGTGCTCACAAATAAAGGCTACGCCGACATCGTGCGCGAAAATCTGCCTGATATTCCGTATGACAATGTTATAGCCGAGCCTGCCGTTCGCGATACGGCAGGAGCAATCGGTCTTGCCGCGTCTGTGCTTGCGAGATTCGACCCCGATGCGACTATGGCGGTCGTTACCGCAGACCAGGTGATAAAACCGGCAAAGGTGTTTCATCAGGCGCTGGAAGACGGAATAAACTTTGTCGATAAGAATCCCGACGCGCTTATAACTTTCGGCATTCAGCCGTCCTTTCCGAATACCCAGCTCGGCTACATAAAGCTCGGCGAAAGTCAGAAATGCCCCCATTGCCGCAACGAGATTTATCCGGTAGAGGCATTTAAGGAAAAGCCGGATATGCAGACCGCAAAGGAATATCTTTCGACGGGTCAATACTGCTGGAATTCGGGGCTTTTCGTTTGGAAGGCCAAAAGGGTGCTCGAATTATTGTTTGAAAATCTCCCGCAGGCCAAGCAGCCGCTTCAAAGGATACAGGCGGACTGGGGCGGGCCGCATCAGGAAGAAACGCTTGCCGAATATTTTATAAAACTGCCCAAAATCAGCATCGATTTTGCCGTTATGGAAAAGGCCCCGAAAGTTCACGCAATCAGGCTCAACTGTCAATGGCTCGATATGGGCTCATTTTCAGCCCTTGCCGATATTATAGAGTCGGACAAGAACGGCAATATTATAATCGCATCGCAAAGCGAGACCCTCAACTGTAAAAACAGTATCCTTGTTACCGAAGACAAGGAACATCTGATAGCCGCAATCGGACTTGAAGATATGGTCGTTGTGCACAGCCCGGACGCGACGCTCGTTTGTCCGATTGGTGAGACGGAAAAACTCAAGCAGCTGCTCGAAGTTCTCAAACAGCACAAAAAAGAGAAGTATTTATAAGATGCGATTTCTCTGCATAGATCTCGGCGACAAACGGACGGGACTTGCCGTTTGCGACGGTGATGAAATTCTCGCAAGTCCTTTGGCGGTTTTAGAAGGGCAAAAAAATCTGCAGGACGAGATTGTAAAAATCGCGTATGAGCATCAGATTGAGGGGCTTGTTTTTGGTTTGCCTTTAAATATGGACGGCAGCGAAGGCGAAAGGGCGGTCAGTGCAAGAGACTTTGCCGAAAAAATCAAAAGTAAAACAAATCTGCCCGTATTTTTTCAGGATGAAAGGCTTTCGAGCTATTCGGCATCGCAGAAACTTTCCCGAACAGGCCTTACCCACAAAGGAAAAAAGAACAAAATCGATGCCATTGCAGCGGCTGAGATTCTCAAAGAATTCATAGCCGCCAGAAAATAAATAACCACTATTTTTGAATCACAACTCATTTCACAGAATATACTTACAGTTACAGTGTATATTTTTTTAAAAAAAGCGTTGACACCTAAACGGCTTTATAGTATTATCACTAAATCAATAGGAATAGTAATAATGGAAACGGTATTTATAACGCCAAAAATAGTTTCGCAGAAATGCAGGTATGCCTTGCGGGCCATATTTGAGTTGGCAAGCAGGCATACGGCAGAAGCGGTGAAGATTTCTGATATTGCCTCTTCGCAGGCGATATCGCCGCGGTTCCTCGAGAATATTCTTGTCGAGCTGAAACAGGCCGGCTTTGTGGCTTCAAAGCGGGGCAACGACGGCGGATATATATTAACCTGGCCCGCTGATAAATTGACGGTTGGTCAGGTAATTGCGTTTATACAAGGTACTGTCAAATATAATGTTGTGCCGTATGGTATCGATTCTGCCAAAAACGGCGATTATGCCTTTTCTCATCTTTGGCAGCGATTGAATGATTCGATATCCGGAATATATAACAACACGACGTTTGCCGACCTTGTCCAGGAAGAAGCTATGGCGGCGAAAGATTATGTACCGAATTACGTAATCTAATTTTTTTTAGATAATATCCTATTAAATCTATAGGAATAATGTACAAGGATGAATAATGATAGAAACTAATTTTATTTGGTATGTTGTTGCCGGCTTTATTGCTCAGTTGATAGATGGTTCTTTGGGAATGGCCTACGGAATAACGGCCTCAACTTTGTTATTAGCCCTTGGTTTGCCGCCTGCTGTAGCGAGTGCCACAGTACATGCGGCGGAATGCTTTACTACCGGAGCTTCGGCAGTATCTCATCATGCCTTTGGCAATATTAGCAAATCTCTTTTTCGCAGATTGCTATTACCGGGAATTATCGGAGCGGTTACAGGAGCTTATATTCTTACAAGATTTCCAGGCGATGTCCTGAGACCTTACATCGCGGGTTATCTCTTGATTATGGGGAGTGTTATTATCCTCAAATCTTTCCGAAAGTTTCCGCACCGCAAAGTTAAAACGCATCTTATTCCACTTGGGTTTTTCGGCGCCCTAATCGATTCGATAGGCGGCGGCGGGTGGGGTCCGATTGTGACTTCTACTCTTATTGTCCGCGGGAATCACATTCGGGAAACAGTTGGCAGTGTAAATGCTGTGGAGTTTTTTGTTACTCTTGCTTCGGCTATTACTTTTATTCTTACTCTCGGACTTACCAACTGGCAGATCATCCTGGGACTTGCTATAGGCGGTCTATTAGCCGCTCCGGTTAGTGCGTGGACGTGCAGTCGTGTTCCTGTAAGGCCTTGTATGATATTTATCGGTACTCTTGTAAGCGCTATAAGCATTAGGACATTGCTTAAGTATTATGGAGTAATTTAATATTTTAAAGAAGCGAAATATGGAAAGTCATTTAAGAAGTATATTGAAGGGACTCACCTGGCGGCTTGGCGGCACTACGGTAACGATATTGATTGCCTGGCTGTTTACCGGAAGTATAAATATCGCCGCCAAGATCGGCATAATTGAGACTATTTTGAAAATCAGTATTTTTTATATACATGAACGGCTGTGGAACCGCATCAATATCGGCAAAGAAAAACGGCCTGAATATCAAATTTAATTTTAAGGAGTACTCGAATGTCTAAAAATTTTATAACTGAAGATGTAGCATCGCTTGTAAATGGTTTGAATTATGCCCAGAAAGTCGAGCGAAGCCTTGATTTAATCAACTGGGCGTGGAAAGAGTATGGCGACGGCCTTGTAGTTGCCAATAGTCTCGGCAAGGACTCCGTTGCAGTCTGGAATCTTGCAAAAAGAGTCAGCTCGAAAATCCGCGGATTTATTGTTACAACCCGTTACAAACCCGCTGAGACGGTAAAGTTTATGAACGAGCAGGTTCGCAAATATCCGGAACAGCAGGTATTTAAAAATGACGAGCCAATTCCGGACAAACTTTACGCCACCGAGCCGGACAAATGCTGCGATATTCTCAAAGTCGAGCCGACTCGCAGAGCTATAAAAGAGATGGGTGTTACCTGCTGGGTAACGGGACTTCGATGCACGGAAGGCAGAACGCGGACGGATTTTAAGGAAATCGAAGAAAGAGACGTTGGTCTCTTAAAGCTTAATCCTATTCTTATATGGCACGAACGCGAAGTCTGGCAGTATCTTGCCCTGAACAAAGTCGATGTAAATCCGCTTTATTCGCAGGGTTATCGTTCGCTCGGCTGCTCGCCCTGCACGCGGATAACACTCGATATAAATGAACGGGCCGGCAGATGGCTTGGCACGAGCAAATGCGGCGGAGAATGCGGTATTCATACAAGGCCGTTAACTGCGAAAAAATCTGTCAAAGTGTCATAAAAGTTGAAGAAAAATATGTTTTTGACTAAAAAAATAACGGATGTTATAAGGGCGATTGCCAGACATCTGGCGTTGACAGGTGAATTATTGGTTACAGGCAGAATAATCAGGATTAACGGCAGCGGCAAAAATAATGGAGTACAAAAAACCTGACGATGCTTTACGATTTTCAGCGGCTGCGGACAAACTCCACGGCGTTTATCCGCAGAAACAGGCCGGATTGTATATGCAGCGGATTAAGATTCCGGGCGGAAAGATAAGCCCGCCGCAATGGCGAACGGCCGCGCAGATTCAGAAAACTTTTTCGCCCGATACATCCGTACATCTGACTACCCGTCAGGATATCGAACTGCATAACCTGAGTCTCGAGGACACTGTAAAAGCCCAGCGTATATTGTTCGATGCCGGGCTTTTTGTTTACGGCAGCGGCGGAGACAGTCTTAGAAATATCACGGTCTGCGGCGGCTGCGGACTGTGTAAAGACAGTTTCGATGTGTTTGATATCGCAATCGCTTTGGAAAGATATTTACAATCACTGGCTGCGCTGTCGAATCTGCCGCGAAAGTTTAAAATAAGTTTTTCGGGATGCAGGGAAAACTGTGCGAAACCGTATCTGAACGATATCGGCTTTATCGCTGTATCGGAAAAGCATTTTGATGTGATTATTGCGGGTTCTCTCGGTCCTGTGCCGGCTGCGGGAATAAAGGCTTATAATAATTTGCCGGTTTCGGATATTTTCGCACTGTGCCGGGCCGCGTTGGAGATGTTTGCCGAACTCGGCGAGCGAAACAACAGAAGAAAAGCAAGATTTCGCCACGTCCGGCAAAAATTGGGCGACGGAGTCTTTCTGGCCGAGCTGGACAAAAGATTCAAACAGGCACTTAAAGAGCCTTATCCGAAAATAGATTTATTAACTAAAAATAATCCGGATATTAAACTTCTGCATCGCTTGAATATTCCCGATGGCGACATAAGTGCTGAGCAGATTTCGCTTTTAGCCGATTTGTGCGAACGTTTCGGCGTTGAATCGCGGATAAATTTCGAGCACGGCATCGAGCTTTATGGTACTAATCCTTTGAACTTGCCTGAAAGTCTGAAACAATTTGAAAACGGGCCTATTATAATCGCCTGCCAGGGCGGAAGAACCTGTCCGCAGGGCCTGATAAACTGCCAGGCGGCGGCCTTAAAAATACGAGATACATTTGTAAAAGATAAGCGGTTTGCAAATATCCGGGTCAATATCTCCGGCTGCCCGAACAATTGTGCCCACAGCACTGCCGCTGCGATAGGTCTTGTCGGGCTTAGACGAAACAATAAAGACCACTTGCAGTTATATATCGGCGGAGGCGACGGCAAAAACCGAAATCTTGCTCAAAAACGCGAAATTGAGAGCGTTGAAAACATCGCTTCCATAAATCTGCCGGAACTGATTAAAGCTCAGGACACATAAGCGGGTTTCATTTGTTCGGCCGAATTGCTCAAAAAAGCACTTATTTCTTCTGCGACTTTTCTGCCTGAGTAAAGCATTGCTCCGAATGTCGGCCCCATACGCGGAATGCCGTAAACGGTCGCAGCCGCCATACCGCATACAAATAATCCCGGATAAACCTGTCCTGTTTTCTCTACTACTAAATCTTCTGAACTATTTACGTCCATCGGCCCAAAAGTCTGCAATTTGAGCAGGTTTCTTTTTTCGAGACTCCTGCATACATAAGCATCGTGGCCAGTAGCGTCGATGACAGCTTTTGCTTCCAGAGAAATCGGGTCAACGCACGTAATCGCCCGCGGCAGGGCGGAAACAGGAGTCCAGTTGACTACCGCTCCTTCTACTTTGCCGTTGCGCAGGACGACATCGTCAAATTTTGTCATATTGAGAATTCTTGCACCGGCGTCGCAGGCGGCAGAGATAAGTTTAGAACAGGCGTTTGGGCCGTCGGCAACAAACAAACCGTCTTCAAATTCTTTGTAAGGTATTCCAAGCTCATCCAGAATTTCCTGAGAAGGCGCCCTGAATGTGAGCGTATTCATCAGATAGCCGCCAATCCAGAATCCGCCGCCGATGTAATTGTTGCTTTCCACGAGCAGGACTTTTACACCGCTTTTTGCCAAGTCACGGGCCGCCATCAGACCACTCGGTCCACCGCCAATGATTATGACATCCGAGATGATATATTCCTCAAACCATTTGGTAAATTCACTTACGATTGCACGCGTTATCTGCGCTTCGCTGATTTTATGAAACATTTCCTGCTCCTTTCTTTAAAACTTAACAGTATTCATATAATTCCCATAGAATTAGTGGGATTATAATATTTAACGGATTTTTGTCAAGCGTTTCTTTTTGAAATCTTTAAGAAATTCTGCGGGGGGGCGGTTTGCTATAAAAAACCGGAAAGTTTTTAACTGCCCTGTACTTTTGCGACTATGTCGTCCGGGATATCGAAATTGGCATAGATGTTTTGTATGTCGTCGTGTTCTTCCAGTTCGTCCATAAGGGCAAGAATTTTTCTTGCCGATTCCGGGTCTGTTATGGGTATTGAATTTTGCGGTATCATCGACAACTCGGCGACCTGAAGCGGAATTTGGTTTTCATCGAGAGCTTTTTTCAGATTTTCGTATGCTGCCGGCTCACAGGTTATCTCGTAAACTTCGCCTGTATTCTGCATATCTTCGGCGCCTGCCGAAAGTGCAATTTCCATCAGATTGTTTTCATCGGCATCTTTGGTCGAAACGGTGATAAGTCCCTTTTTGCTGAACAGGTAATTAACACAGCCTGTTGTGCCGAGCGAGCCGCCGTGTCGTTCGAAAATTTTTCTTATTTCAGGGGCAGTTCGATTACGATTGTCGGTTAAGGCTTCAGCCATTATTGCCACGCCGCCGTGGGCGTAACCCTCATAAGCTACCGAAACAAATGCGACAGTATCTCCTCCGCCAGAGCCTTTTTTAACGGCCTTTTCAATGGTGTCCTTTGGCATATTGGCCTGTTTGGCCTTATCGATAGCGTATCTTAAAGCGAGATTTTGTGCCGGGTCGGGGCCGCCGCTTTTAGCTGCGACTATGATTATACGGGCAATCTTGCTCCAGACTTTGCCGCGCTTGGCGTCATTAGCCGCTTTTTTATGTTTTATTCCGGCCCAGTGCGAATGTCCCGACATATTTACCTCATCGATAGATGTTAATGTATTACCTTATTCAGCGGATAGGTGATAATTCCCGAAGCTCCGGCCCGTTTTAGTTTCGGCACAATAATTCTTTCCACTGCCGTATCGACGACAACTTCTACCGCTGCGAAATCGCTGTCGGCCAGCGGGGATACGGTAGGGCTTTTTTCAGCGGGCAGAATCTTCAAAATCGTGTCCAGTTTGTTTTTAGGAACATTCATTTTCAGACCTACTGTTGTTTTTGCGTCAATTGCCGCGTTTAACAATATGGATATATTCTCAATTTTCTCGCGTTTAAACTTATCTTTCCACGCGTCTTTGTTGGCGATAAATCTTGTTGTCGATACCATTATAGTATCGATTATTCTCAAATTATTGGCTTTGAGACTCGAACCGGTTTCGGTGAGTTCGACAATTGCATCGACAAGTCTGGCCTTTACTTCGGTCGCGCCCCAGCTGAATTCGACTTTGACAGGAATTTTCTTGTCTTTGAAATACTTTTTCGTCACATTTACCAGCTCTGTTGATACGATGCCGTTGCGGAGGTCCTGAGGTTTTTTAACCTTTGATTCATTGGGCACCGCCAGAACCCATCGGGCAGGCTTTGAAGTTGACTTGCTGTAGAGAAGCTCACAAACCTGATGTACCGATGATTTGTTTTCACGTACCCAGTCGTATCCCGTAAAACCTGCGTCAAGAGTCCCGTCTTCTATAAAACTGCTTATTTCCTGAGCGCGCATCATTACAAGCTGAATTTCATCGTCATCAATTTGCGGAAAGTAGCTTCTTTCGTAGCCGGTTATATTAAAGCCTGCTTTTTCGAAAAGTTCGAAAGTGGCCTTTTGAAGGCTGCCTTTCGGAATGCCGAGTTTAAGAATTTTTCCTGACATAACTGCTCCTTACTTTTTGGATTTAGCTTTTGTTACTGCCGCGGTTTTTTTGGATTCTGACAGTATCGCCGCAGCCTTGGGATTTGCCAGCTCGCTGTCGTGCCGAATAGCCGAATAAAAAGCGTAGGCGTTGGAGGCTGAAATCTGCTTTTCTATAAACGAGGCCGCCTGAGCGTTGTCGAGCTGCGGGTCGATTAAATCGTTAGCCTTAAGATATTCAACCATTTTTTCCGTAAGCGGTACGGCGTGAGCGCTTAAGACCGTGAGCATTACATAGCTGCAGATGAACGGTGTCATACCGTTGAATTTTTCGAGAATGTCACGGGCGTTCTTTTTGCCTGCGCCGGCGAAATCTTCCGGAGCGAGGCAGTCGTATTTCTGAAACACGGCGTTGAGCAGCGAGATAATAGTATCGGCTGTTTTAGCGGCATCCGTTATATCGGAACCGATTACCTCTACTATTTCTTCCCTGCGGGCGACACGCAAATCATTGTAGTCCGTAAAATGAGACTGAATTTTCTTAAACGCCGCTTTAGCCGACGATTCCGGACAATTCTGGCTTAGCGCGGCAAAAATTATAGCCTCGATAAGGTCGCTCGAAGCGGGTTTTTTGGGTTTTTCAGCGCCTTTCTTCAGGGCATTGAACAGTTTTTTAATTTTCTGTGGATATTGTATTGTATTTTTCATTTCTGCTCTTCATCCGATTTAAATTCTTTCGATACTTCATCGATTAACTTCATAGTCTCCATAGTTTTTTTAAGCCGTGCGTCCTCGTGAAAGTAAAGATGAGGACAGCTTCTCGACCTTACATAGCCGCCCAAAAGAGACTGTATATGGCCTGCCGCGTGCTGAATAGCCGTGAATGTCTGCCGCTGTTTCGCGTCGTTTGTGCCCATAATGCTCAAGAAAACCTCCGCCCGCTTAAGGTCCGGCTCGGTTCTTACTTCCGTTACACTGATAAAGCCTTCTATTCGCGGGTCCTGCATATGGTTATTGATTATATCGCTGACCGCTTCCTGTATGACACGTGACATTTTTTCCTGTCTTCGGCTTGGCATAACAGTTCCGGCTTATATTGTCCTTTGAACCTTGACCACTTCATAGACCTCGAAAATATCGCCTATTTTTATATCGTCAAAACCGGCAATCTTTATGCCGCATTCGAGTCCAGCGCGGACCTGTCTGACATCGTCCTTGAAGTGTTTCAGCGATTCTATCTGGCAGTTGTCTCTCAAAATGATATTGTCGCGTATGAGCCTGATTTTGGCGTTGCGGACGACTTCGCCCTGTTCGACATAACAGCCTGCAATCGTACCGACGCTCGAAACCTTGAAAGTATTGCGAACCACAGCCTTTCCGAGACTGTTGACCCTGTCTTCAGGTTCGAGCATTCCGGACATAGCTTTCTTAAGGTCGTCGGTAATCTTATATATGATATTATATAAACGGATATCCACGCCTTTGGATTCGGCAGTTCTTGCGGCCTTATCTTCCGGCACGACATTAAAGCCTATAATCAATGCTCCTGACGCCTCGGCAAGCACAACGTCGCCTTCTGTAATACCGCCGACCGCGGCGTGCAGTATCTTGACCTGCACCTCTTCAGTGCTGATATCGGTGAGATATTTTTCCAAAACATCGACGGAGCCCTGAACATCGGCCCGTACGATTATATTGACTTCTTTTGCCTTGCCTGCCTCTATCCGGCTAAACAGGTTTTCCATCGTTACGAGCGAACGGGTGGCAAGGGCGGCCTTTCGGCTGAGAGATTTTTTCTCTTCTGCCGCCGCCTTGGCGCGGTTTATATCGCTCAAACAGTAAAACTTGTCGCCGGCCTGCGGCACATCGTTAAGTCCTGAAATTTCAACCGGCATAGAACTTATGGCTGCGCTGATTGACTTGCCGGCGCTGTCTCTTAAAGTTCTTATTCTGCCATAGCCGCTGCCTGCAAGAAGAACATCGCCTTTTTTCAGCTTGCCTTCCTTTATAAGCAGCGTAGCCATAGGGCCTTTGCTCGGATTCAGTCTTGCCTCGACGACCCATCCGGTTGCCGGTATGATCGGGTCGGCCTTGAGGTCGAGCAGCTCGGTCGCAAAATCAAGATGTTCCAAAAGCTCTTCGATTCCTATGCCTTTAGTTGCGCTTGTTTTGACGACATCGGTTTTGCCGCCCCATTCGGCAGGGGCAAGGTCGTGCTCGGCAAGCTGGCCGTAAATCCGGTTAGTGTCCACGCCCGGCAGGTCGATTTTATTCAATGCGATAATTATATGTACTCCCGCCGCCTTGGCGTGGTGTATCGCCTCGATTGTCTGCGGCATAACGCCGTCGTCGGCGGCAACGACCAACACGACAATATCGGTCATATTTGCGCCGCGGGCTCGCATCTCAGTAAAAGCCTCGTGGCCCGGAGTATCGAGGAAAGTAACCCTCTTGGGATTATTTTTATCGCCCCATACCACCTGGTAGGCGCCGATATGCTGGGTTATGCCTCCTGCCTCGCCCGCCGCGACCTGTGCCGAGCGGATTTTATCAAGCAGGCTGGTCTTGCCGTGGTCAACGTGCCCGAGCATCGTAACGACAGCAGGCCGTTTTTCAAGGTCGTTTTTGGGCCTGTTGGTGAATTCTTCGGCTATCTGCTGCTCAATGGATAATTTTTGCTGGACGACAAGCTCAATGCCAAGGTCAAGAGCGATAATTTCGGCGACATCAGCTGGAATAACCTGATTGGCAACGGCCATAATGCCGTGAGCGATGAGTTTTGTCACGATTTCAGAAGTTTTTACAACAAGTGCCGCAGCCAAATCTTTTACCGTTATCGGCTCAAAGACATAGGCTTTTTCCGGCTTTATCTTCAATGCCTCTTCGAACTGAGTTTTTTTAGTCTCGAGTTTTCGCTTCGGCCTGAGACGCATACCTTCGCCGCCTGCTGCGTCGAGCCGGGCACGCCTTTCCTCAAGGTCTCTTTCGCGGAGTTTGCGGGCCGCTTTCTGCTCGCGTAAGGCTTCTTCGGAGAGAAAAGCGTCATCATGCCTTCGGCCGTGAGTCTTTTTCTTTCCTTTGTCGGTCTTTTTGGCATCGCCAATTCCGGCAGCGCTTGCCATAAGCGGCTCGGTAGCCTGCTGTTTATAAGCCGGCTTTGACAGCGGTCTTTGCCTTGGCTTGGGCCTTTCTATTACTTCAGCTTTTTCCATCCGGATAACTCTTGGACCGGAAAGCTTTGCGGGTTTCGGTTTTTCAAGTCTCGGCCCCGCGGGCGCCACCGGCTTGGCAGGTTTGAGCGGTTCGACTATAATTATCGGCGGCGGGGGAGCAGGTTCAGGCTTGGCGGGTGCGGCTTCTTCCTCTTGAACCGGTTCAGCCGCAGCCTCTGGTGTTTTTTCAGCCTTTTTGGCCTTGGGTTTCTTTTCGGTATTCTTCTTCTTGACGCGAACCTTTTTAAGGTCAACCGGAGCGGCTGTTTCTATCGTTGTATTATGCGCTCCTTCGCTAAACCATTCGCGGATTGTTGCCGCAAGACCCGCCGAGATTGTCGACATATGATTTTTTACATCGAGCTCCTCGGCCTGGCACTTTTCTATGATAGCCTTACTGTTGACGCCGAGTTCTTTTGCTAAAAGATGTACCCTTGTTGTTGCCAATCTGACCGGACTCCAAAAAAATCATAAAATACGTTTCACGCTACTAGTCGTCGTCCTGTTGAGGTTCCGTCTTTTTAATCTGCTTGACCAAAATAGATTCCGCAATTGTCGGGGCGGATTCCGCTGTTTGTTTTTTTGCCAAATCTTCCGCCAGGCGTATTACTTTCTGTGCCATCTCCGGCTTGAGACCTATTTCGTTAATCAGCGGCTCTGCGCCGATTTCCGCAAGGTCAAGCACGGAAATTATGCCCAGAGCGATAAGTTTATCGATGAAAGTATCGTCCAGACCTTCGATATCTTTAAGGCCGCTTGTGAGCCTTTCGACTTCCTGATTGTATTCATCCGGCGTAAGTATATCGATGTCCCAGTCGGTGAGCCTTGCGGCAAGCCTTACGTTCTGGCCGTGTTTGCCGATTGCCAGGCTCAACTGGTCTTCCGGAACTACGACCGTTGCGCCGCCGAGCTCGAAGCATAACGCCACCTGTGTGCATTTTGCCGGCATAAGGGCGTTGGCAATCAATTCGTGCGAGGATTCGTTCCACCTGACGATGTCTATTTTTTCGCCGCCGAGTTCATCGACGATATTCTTTATTCTGCTGCCGCGGACGCCTACGCAGGCGCCGACCGCGTCAACTTTCGGGTCGCTCGACAGTACCGCTATCTTGGTTCTGTAGCCCGCCTCGCGGGCAAGCGCCTTTATTTCTATTATACCCTCGGACACTTCGGGCACTTCGAGTTCGAAAAGCCTGCGGATAAAATCCGGATGAGTGCGTGAAAGGATAATTTTTACCTGGCTGGAGCTTTCACGGACATCGAGTATTAAACAGCGGATTCTTTCGCCGACGTGATGGCTTTGGCCGCTGATTTGTTCGCTTTTCGGCAGTACCGCTTCGGTCCTGTTGTTGATATTTACAACCAGAGAGCCGCCTTCGTAGCGGATGACGATGCCGCTGACGATTTCGCCTTTGCGTTCCACGAATTCATCATAGACGCTTTGCCGTTCGTCAGCCTTGATTTTTTGAATCATAACCTGTTTTGCCGTCTGGGCGGGTATTCTGCCGAGCCGTTTGATGTCGATTTGCTGACCGTCCTTGAACGCGGCCATATCGCCGGTCTGGCGGTCGATATGGACCTGTATATCGGCCTCGATATCCGTTTTGCCGAAATGTTTCTTTGCCGCCGATATCATTGCAGACTCGAGGTCCTGAAATATCGACTCGCGGTCGATATTCTTATCGCGAGCTATATTATCGACAATCCTTACCAATTCCTGATTCATCCCGTTAGACCTTTCAATCTGTTTTTGAGATATCTTTTGCCCATGCCAGTCTTTAAATATCTTTCCCTTCGATAATCGTCACTTTTATTTAAACAAGCTTCAAAATAAATTAACTCAACGGGCAATCTATGTTTGGTATAAAAAACTTTACCTTGATTATGTTCTTTCAATCTTTTTCTTAAATCATTTGTACAACCGGTATAAAATGTTTCATCTTTAACACATTTTAAATAGTAAGTATAAAACCACCGTGGTCTAACGGGATTCATTTAGCACCTTTCACTGCATCAATCCCGTATAAAAAAAAGTGGAAACTTCCACAAAAGAACGTTTCCACATCAAAAGCCGCTTTTCTGTCTTCTATCGACTACATACAAACTTCCTCCGCGACAGACTTAAGCAAAGTTGCTTCCCAGGCGAAAGCGTTCATCAGCCGCACATAACCGTAATGCAGCAAACCGGTTGTGGCCGTCCGGCTATGCACGACTGTTAAATCCTGTAAATACCATAGCTTGACCTCTTTTGTCTTGCCTTTAAATAACTTAAAAAAGAATTATACCCCGCTATATGGCTTTGTCAAATGTTTAAAAACCGGAAATTTACAAAAAATCTCTATGTGGAGTCCACAAATATAAAATAAAGAAATCAAGAAACAGGGGGGATGTTGTCCAAAATTAAAAAAATATGGCAACCTTTACTGATTAAAACCGATATAAGCGTAATATTTAGAGGATTTGTGCTTATTTCCATTCAGCGGAGATTTTGTATGAGATTTCTTTGACGATTTTGTCGGCTTTGGAGTCCTGCATAAAGACCCTGATTTCATCAATTTCCATCGGCTTGTCAAAATAAAACCAGCATTCCACTACGCCAGGGTTATCAGTTTTTTTATCCACAAATACCAAATGATGGGCGCTGTAGCCGGAGGCTCTATTGCCGTTTACAAAAGGCCGAGCCCAAATAGAAGCACCATCTAAAGACTCCAAATCATAGGCAACCTCGATATTGAGCTTTTCACCTAACACCAGCACAGCGGGTTCAGCCGGTCGAATGGAGGCAATTTCCAAAAATCCGACAGGGACAAGTGCATGTTTTAAAGGAGCGGCTTTGGTAGTCTGTTTGGTATGCGAGTTGACCTTCCCCCCAAAAACTGTACCAGTTGCGATTGGAGTACCGGCATGATAAAACCTTAAAAAGGAGGTGTACCATGCGTGGTAAAAGATTTAAAC
>PGYD01000123.1 GCA_002839495.1 Planctomycetes bacterium HGW-Planctomycetes-1 | reverse complement strand
GACTGATACATTTTTTATATCGTGAGCGGTATTTGAGCTTTCGACCTGTGAGCCTCTTTTGTCGGCATCTACGGCGGCGACGGTTTGGCCTCTGGCGTAAGGGCCGACCCTTGCCGGATTGGTAAAGCCGAAGATTAAAACCAAGGGGGTGCCGATGCGGCGGCGCTGATAAAAAAGGTGTTTGATTCGGGTCTTGCGGTCGAGGGTTTGAGCTTCCACGTGGGAAGCCAATGCACGAATTTTGATAATTACGCGACCGCACTGCAAATAACATCGCAGATTTTCAACGATACCCGCAAAAAAGGGTATAACCTAAAAATAATTGATATCGGCGGCGGATTTCCGGCTGCTTACGATTCGGCTGTGCTTTTGACTTTGGGATAAATTTTGCAATCCGTTGCCATTGTTCGATTGTAATGTCCATAAATCATATATCGTTCCTTATTGACCCAAAAATTGAGGTTTTGGGATAGGTTTTAGATAAATTCATTACATTAATATGATATCGCACGGTCAAGGACCTGTTCGGTCGTATCGTTTTCTCCCACATTGAGCCAATTGACAAATCTGAATGTCTTAAACCACGTTCTCTGTGCCTTTGCGAATCGGCGGGTATTTATCTTTATCTGTTCTATCGTTTTTTCGAGTGTTTCTTTGCCCTTCAGATGAGCGATAGTTTCAGCGTATCCGATTGCGCAGCGAGCCTGCTGACTTAAGGGCTTTGGTTCGGCGAGCAGTGCTTTTACTTCATCGACGAGGCCGAGCTCGAACATTTTTTTTACCCGTTCGTTGATTCGGTGCGATGCATCGGTTTTTTCTCTTTGCAGACCGATTACGAGCCAGTCGTCTTTAGGCTGAGAGGAAAATTGTTTTTGAAAATCGGAAATGGGTTTTCCTGTAAGCTCGTAAACTTCCAATGCCCTGATAATTCTTTTCTCATCGTTCGGGTGGATTCTCTCGGCGGCGGCAGGGTCAACAGCGGTTAATTTTTTGTGGAGTTCGGCGAGGCCGAGCTCGGCGATTTGCTGTTTTAACTGCAGGCGGATATTTTCATCTGTGCTCGGGCCGTCGAAGATGCCGTACAGAAGGGCCTTGATATACATCGCGGTTCCGCCGACTGCGACGATGGGTTTGCCTTTTGCCTCGATGTCTTTTACGGCTTTGGCAGTCAGAGATAAAAATGTATCAACGCTGAAGGGTTCGCTCGGCTCAACGACATCAATAAGATGATGATTTATTTGTTTGCGGATTTCCTTTGACGGTTTTGCGGTGCCGATATCCATCCGCAGGTAAACCTTCATCGAGTCGATGCTGATGATTTCGGCGTCGATTTTCTTTGCCAGCTCGAAAGCCAGTTTTCCCTTTCCGCCGGCGGTTACGCCCAGAATTAGTATCCTGTTTCTGTTCATAGGAATTTTGGCTGTATCTAATCTTAAGAGTCTGTATAATAACATATTTACAGACAAATGCTATAATAGAAAGCGTAGGGGTAATGAGTGAATTAAATTCTGCTGCTGCGTCTCCGGCCGGACAGCAGAAAATTTGAAAGAGATTATTATATTATGGCTAAATTTTTTGAAGAACTGGATTATCAGAAGACCCCTTTGGGGGGAACTGGTGCTTCGTCGGCGCCGGTCGCCTTCTGTTCCTGACGAGCTTGTTTATGAGGTTACGTTTGACCACGAGATGCTGATGTCAAGTTCAGTCAATATAAGAGAATGGACATTGGCGACGCTGACTTTAGACCAGTGAAAAGATAGGCCTCTTGATGTGCTTGTAGGATGTCTGGGTCTTGGCTATACACCTGTTGCCGCTGCGTAATAAAAAAGGTCTGCCGAAACAGACCTTTCTTATTACGCTTGGCGGCCTCCGCCTGTGCCGGTGAAAGGCTATTTAAAGAACCCGGTATTTTAAAGTGGTAAGTCAGCTTCAAGCGTCCGAAAGTCCCCTCGAGGGGGCGTTTTCGAACCGGCAGGTTCCGACTCCCTAAAATATAGGCATCGGTTCTTCAAATATCAACCTTTCTGTCGTACACCGCAGGGGCAACCTCACTACATCATTATATCGGCTTTTTGCATCTTTTACAATGAAATTTTATTAGCCGACTGGAAAGGGAAGAGAAAATCTTACAGGTCCCAAATAAACTACCCTTGCGACCAAGAGGGTTTAGGGTTATATTTATGTCTTTATTCCTAAAGGATATAAATGGCAGATGAACCAAAAACCGCAAGGCACACAACGGCAGAATCGATAGCCAATACGTTCGAGTGGATTGTCACGGCGTTTATCCTTGCCTTCGTATTCAGGGCATTTGTGCTCGAAGCCTTCCGTATTCCGACAGGCAGTATGGCTGATACGCTGATGGGCGACCATTTCAATATCCGATGTACCCAGTGCGGCTATAGCTACGAATATAATTTCAATCCCTATGACCATCAAACTTACAAAACAGCGGTCGGCGGCGGGTCTTATAAACTTGTGCCGCCGCCGAGATGCCCGAGCTGCGGCTATTACGAAAAGCCGGATATGGCTGTTTCAAAGGCAAACGGCGATAGAATACTCGTATTCAAATGCATCTATCAGTTCGCAGAACCAAAAAGATGGGATGTAATCGTCTTTAAAAATCCGACGGGGCCGAAAGAAAATTATATCAAACGGCTAATCGGCAAACCGGGCGAAACCGTTGAAATAGTCGATGGCGATATCTATATCAATGACGAACTCGTCAGAAAACCGGCAAAGGTGCAGGACGAAATGTGGATGCCGATTTACAATAATAATTTTCAGCCTATACAGCCGCTCGAAGGCCGATTTAACGGACGTTCCTGGCACCAGCCTTTTATCAACGACAGCACTTCCGAGTGGCAGTTTGACCGTTCAAGGCCTGTTGAGTTCAGCCTGGCAAGCGATTCTGACAAGATTAATATAATGTTCTACGACACACAGAAAGGAAACGATTTCAGGGCAAGCTACGCTTACGGCAATCCGCAACACTATAAGTATCTGCCGTTCTGCAGCGACCTGATGATGAACTTCAACGCCAAGAGGACGGAAAGCTCCGGCATTATCGGTATCGGACTGACAAAATATCAAACGCTGTACAAAGGCTGGTTCGACTCAACCGGTCTGATGGTTATAGAAAAAATTGACTCAGCCGGACAAACTATCGAACTTGCCAGAAAGCAAATTACCCCTGTTGGGCAAAATAAAGATTTCTTTATACAATTTTCAAACGCAGACCATCTGCTTGTATTGAAGATTGACAAACAGGAACTTATTTACGACCTCGGCACCGGCAAAGATGATGCAGGAGCTCGGCTCGACGATATAGAACCAAAAGCTCTGATATTCGGTTCGGGCTGTCTGACTATCAGCAATGTATCGCTATATAGAGATATTCACTATATAGGCACAAGGTTTGAAAATACACTGCGGGCAGGCGAAGGAAATGCTTTTACGCTCGGGGAAGACGAATATTTTGCTATGGGAGACAACAGCCCGGACAGCGCAGACTCGCGTATATGGGATATAGAAGGAATCGGCAACAATGGCAAAAGCTATAGGATGGGTATTGTACCGAGGGATTATCTGGTAGGAAAGGCGTTTTTTGTCTATTGGCCAAGCGGCTTTCGGCTCGGCAATTCCCAGCTCGGGATTATCCCAAACGCAGGCAAAATGAGGTTTATTTACGGCGGGGTAGG
>PGYD01000018.1 GCA_002839495.1 Planctomycetes bacterium HGW-Planctomycetes-1 | reverse complement strand
TAAAAGGCCGGTTTATACCGGCCTTTTTTGTGTTATGATTAATCTCTAAGCAGAAGTTCTTTGCGGCAATAAGTTTTCAGTCTTTTTATTTTGAAGAATTCTGATTTTGCAGGTCTTTGAGTGAGCAAGGCTCTGCAACTTTTCTGTAGCCGAGAGTTTTTATAATCTCCAGCACCTCAGTCCAGGTGGGGAAGGGTCTGGCGTTTAATTTTTTGTACTGGTCAACGGCCATAACGAACTCGAACTGTTCATCGGTCATCTGACCTTCTTCTGCGGCTTTTCGGTCATCGGGGCGTCTTCTGCCCGGTCCCCTGCGGCGGTCAAGGTCGCCTCTTCTGTCAACGACATTGTTCCTTCTGCCCTGCGAACGTCTGTCGGCGGCAGCCTGACGTCTTGCCGAGAAACAGTTTTCGTTATTCGATTTATACTCTTCCACTGTCATCACCTCATAAAATTTACAGATTAGATATTGTCATCGTCATAAAAATTGTCGCGTTCATCGTACTCATCGAAATCCGGCTCGTTATTCCAACTATCGGGGTCGTTGAAGGCGTCGTCGAGAAAATGGTCGAAATCCTGCTGGGATTCGATAATTTCCTGAGCCTGTTCGAGAAAATGTTCGGGAACCATAACCGCAGTTCCGAGGACATCGGAAGAATAGCTTCTCTGTGTTGCGGTTACAGCTGGGATGTTGTGCCTTGCAAGGATATCGCGGTATTCATTTGCCAGGTCTATATCTTCGGCGATAGCGATAGTTATATAATCCTCTAAAGCCCCTTTATTGCCGTTGTTTTCCCTGTCATTTGCCTTCATAAAACCGGCTCCCATAGCGATATTAAACCGAAGCCTTTTAAAGGCTTCCTAAGGTGTTTTCGTCAAAAAAGAAGGGGTGAATAATCTAAAAAGGGGCTCAAGCGGCTGAATAAGTGCAAAATTTTGTAGTTTTAGGGGATTTTTTTGTTGCAAAAGGTCTTATAAGTCATCAAAATACGCCCCAGCAGTCGACCTTGTCGTAAAAGGCCGATAAAAAAGGAATAGTTCTTTAATTTGCATGGAGGATATCTAACATGGCAAAGAAAAAAGCAGCAAAGGGCAAAGAGTGTTTGGTTGTGGCGAGCAAAGTAAAAGCCTATGTCAAAAGCAAAAAGATGATGACATCAGCCGATGCAATCGGCGCTCTGAGCAATAGGCTCTACTCTATTCTTGATTGTGCCTGTGAACGTACAAAGGCCAACAGAAGAAGCACGCTGAAGCCGCAAGACCTGTAAGATTAAAATTCTGCTTATTTGAAGTAATGGAACCGACCTGTGCGTAAAAAGGCTAAGGTCGGTTTTTTTTTAGCTTTACTTAACTAAAATCCGACTGAAGTGGATTTTCTGTAGTATTTTTGTCGGTTTTATGTGCAATGCTGAGCGAAAAGTCCTATAAATTGTGAAAAGTGAGGCTGGCGATACTGAAATCTGATTTTATAGGAACAATTTATTAAACCTATATAGGTAAAAAACCGATTATATTGTTAAGAGATAATATTTTTTGGAGCGAATGAGGTTTTGAAAGTTTTTATGCTTGGATGGGAGTTTCCGCCGTTTATCAGCGGCGGGTTGGGTACGGCGTGCTATGGCTTGACTAAAGCGATGAGCAAGCTGGGTCTTGACGTTACATTCGTCCTGCCAAGGGCGATACAGATGGAGAATCCGTCCACCTGCGTCAAGATGCGTACTCCTGCGGATGTAAATGATGGCAAAACCGAATGGGAAATTTGCGAGGAGGGACTGAGGAATATAAAATTCAAGGCGATAGACTCGGCACTGAGGCCTTATGCTACCAGCGAGACCTATCGTCATGAAGTCGAGGAAATGATACGCAACAAACAAAAACTCTGCGGTATGGACGGCGGGGTCGTCGGAATGGAAGAAATCGGCTCGCAGGCACATTATTCCGGCGATATGTACACCGAGGTTCACAGGTATGCGGCGTCCGCGGTCAAACTGGCGATGCAGGAAGATTTCGATGTAATTCACGCACACGATTGGATGACCTATCCGGCAGGTATCGCGGCAGCGGCGGCAAGCGGCAAGCCTCTTGTAGTTCATGTACATTCGACGGAATTCGACCGCAGCGGCGAACACGTCAATCAGATGATTTACGATATCGAGCGTGCGGGAATGCACGCGGCAGATAAGGTAATAGCGGTAAGTTATTTAACAAGAAATATAATACTTTCGAGATACGGAGTGCCGGGCGACAAAGTGGAAGTCGTTTATAACGGAATCGAACGAAACGGCAACGGATTCGGCTGTGGAAAGATGGATATAACCAGAGACGAGAAAATCGTACTGTTTTTGGGCAGAATTACGATGCAAAAAGGGCCTGAATACTTCCTCGGCGCAGCTAAAAAAGTGCTTGAGATTATGGATAACGTCAAATTCGTTATGGCAGGCTCAGGCGATATGATGAGAAGGACGATTGAACTTGCCGCCGAGCTCGGAATCGGCAGCAAGATACTGTTTACGGGATTTTTGAGAGGCGAAGATGTCCGCAAAGTTTATGAAAGGGCGGACCTTTATGTAATGCCCAGCGTATCGGAGCCCTTCGGTATTGCGCCGCTGGAGGCGCTGAACCACGATGTTCCGGTGCTGATAAGCAAACAAAGCGGCGTATCGGAAGTTCTGACGCACGTTCTCAAAGCGGACTTCTGGGATGTGAACGAGATAGCGAATAAAATTATAGCGGTATTGAAATACCCGCCTTTGCAAATGACGCTGAAAGAACACGGCAACTTCGAGGTCAGGAAGCTGAAATGGGAAGATGCCGCTGAAAAATGCAGGCAGATATATTTGCAGCTCATCGAGCGGGCGGTTTGTGTCTGAAATTATTAACTCGGCCGTGGACGGCTGAAAAAATATTATCAAAGGATTGATTTATGCCATCCGTATGCTTTTATTTTCAAGTCCACCAACCCTACAGGTTGCGGCACTACACCGTATTTGACGAAGACCACCGCTATTTCGACACTTTCAAAAACAGAGCGATATGCCAAAAGGTCGCAAATAAGTGCTATCTTCCCACAAACAGACTGATTCTCGAATTGATAAAGCGTTATGAGGGCAAGTTCCGCGTTGCATACAGCATAACAGGGGTGCTTTTGGAGCAATTGGCCGAGTATGCTCCGGAAGTTATGAGCACATTCGACGCTTTGGCAAGGACCGGCTGCGTAGAGTTTCTGGCCGAGACGTATTATCATAGCCTGAGCTTTTTGTATTCGCGGGACGAATTCAAAGAACAAATTATCAAGCATATGGATACAATAGAACATCTGTTCGGACAAAGGCCGAGGATATTCCGCAATACCGAGCTGATTTACAGCAATGAACTTTCCGAGGCGATAGAACAGATGGGTATTTTCGACGGCGTTATTACCGAAGGGGCCGACAAGATTCTGGGCGGCAGAAGTCCTAATTTTATTTACAGGCCGCCGCAGGAAGGAAAGGTCAAACTGCTGCTGAAAAACTACGCGCTGAGCGACGATATCGCGTTTCGTTTCTCAAACAGGGGATGGTGCGAATGGCCGCTGATGGCGGAGAAATTCAGCCATTGGGTAAACAGGGTCAACGGCAACGGATATGTTGTGAACTTGTTTATGGACTACGAAACTTTCGGGGAACATCAATGGGAAGATACCGGCATATTCGATTTTATGAGGCAACTGCCGGACGAGATTATGAAACATCCGGATAATAATTTTAAGACGCCGTCGGAAGTGATTAAGTCTTATCCGGCAACAGATGTGGTAAATGTGCCTGCGCTGATAAGCTGGGCTGATACCGAAAGAGACCTTTCAGCGTGGCTGGGCAATGCGATGCAGTCAAACGCTCTGCACGAGCTTTACCGTCTTGAGCAGAGGGTAAAAAAGACCGGCGACAGCTCGCTTTTGTCCGACTGGCGAAAGATGCAGAGTTCCGACCATTTTTACTATATGTGTACGAAATGGTTTTCAGACGGCGATGTGCATAAATATTTTAATCCGTACGATTCGCCTTACGACTCGTATATTAACTTTATGAATGTAATGGGCAATCTCGAAAAGAGGTGCGGCAAGAGCCATCAGGGCCGTCAAAGAGCCGTCAAGCAGCTCAAGGCAGAAGTAAATTCGTAAGGAATTGCCGGAATGATGGAGCTTGCTCAACATATTTCAGGCCCGAAACAGCAGCAGGGGCAAAACGATAAATTTGAAAAGCTGCTGGAAACGGAATGGCTGCTGACAAACAGGCGGGGGGGTTTTGCCTCCGGCACACTTTGCGGCTGTAATACGAGACGTTATCATGGGCTTTTGACCGGAACGCTTGCGCCGCCGGCGAAAAGAGTTGTCGCACTGGCGAACTGTCTTGAAACGGTCATTACTGAGGAAAAGCAATATAATCTTAATCATTTCGAATTCGAGCCGCCCTCGGACGAAAAGCCGCAAATGCTGCCGAGCAGTTTCAGAAAAGATGTCGGAGTGCATTTTGACTACGCTGCCGGGCAGTTTAATCTGACCAAAAGCGTTTATCTGCTGCCGGAAGACGATATAACCGCAATCATTTATAACTTCAGCGATGTACAGCAGAAATTCGAGTTTATCGTAAGGCCTTTTGCGGCGATGAGGGACTATCACAGTCTCGCAAGGAAAAGCAATAATTTTTATCTCGAATGGCAGGACGAATTTCTCGCCGTCAAAAACACAGATGTGCCGCAGAGCCGGCTTTTGTTCGCTGCCGATGAGATGGCCTTTCGAGAAGATATTCAGTGGTGGTACAATTTTCTTTACCGGCAGGAAAAATTGCGAGGCTTCGATTACACCGAAGACCTTTGGTCGCCGGGCTATTTCAGAAGGACTATCGACGGGCCGGTTAAAATCGTTTTGTGGACTGGTTTCGGCGACAGCGATATATCGCAAAAAATGACAGGACTGGATGCCGATGTGATTATCGACGACCTTAAACTGGGACAAAAACATCTGCTGAATAACCTTAAAAGTAAAGATACAGTTGTCCAGTCTCTTGCAGTATCGGCAGAGCAGTTCGTTATCGACCGGACAATAGATAATCTGAAAACGAAATCAATTCTCGCCGGCTTTCCGTGGTTTATGGACTGGGGCAGAGACGCGTTTATTTCTCTCGAAGGGCTGCTGCTGTGCTGCGGCAGATATAAAGATGCCTGCTCTGTTCTGCTCAATTTCGCGTATCACGCCGATGAGGGCATGATTGCCAACTGTTTCGGCGACGACAAAAGCGGGGCGCATTTCAACAGTATCGACGCATCGCTGTGGTTTATTCACGCGGCGTTCAGATACTATAAAACCAGCGGCGACCTGCAGGGCTTCAGCTCGAAATTAATGCCCGTGGTTCGCTGGATAATAGATTCCTATCAGCAGGGCACTAAATTCGGCATAAAAGCGGACAATGACGGCCTGATAACCGGCGGCGGTATCGATACGCAGCTTACGTGGATGGACGCGAAATTCGATAATATTGCATTTACGCCGAGACACGGCAAAGCGGTAGAAGTGAATGCGCTTTGGTACAACGCCATTTGCAACTGCGCGGAGTTCTATCGCGGCAGAAACGTCGTTATGGCGGAAAAGTTCAGCAATATGGCCGACAGAATCGCGCATAGTTTCCGCTCCTGCTTCTGGTATCAGCAGGGACAATATCTATACGATTGCGTAACAGACGATTTTATGGATACGAGCATAAGGCCCAACCAGATATTCGCGGTTTCGCTGCCGTTTTCTCCGCTGAATAATCAGCAGCAGCAGGCGGTGGTAAGCTGTGTGGAAAAAAATCTTTTGACGCCGTTCGGGCTTCGGACGCTTGCCGCGACAGACAGCAAATACATTGGCAGGTACGAAGGCGGCGCAAAAGAACGAGACAGTGCATATCATCAGGGCACGGTTTGGCCGTGGCTGCTCGGACCTTTTATCGAGGCGTATCTGAAAACCAATAATTACAGCAGGCAAAGCAAAAATACCTGTGCCGTATGGCTTGAGCCGCTTATCGACCATTTGCGAAACGACGGCTGTATAGGCAGTATAAGCGAGATATTCGACGGTGATGAGCCTCGCAAACCAAGAGGCGCCTTTGCGCAGGCATGGAGCGTGGCAGAGGTATTAAGGGCTTATCTGCTGATTCATAGCTGACAGCGGTTAGCCTCTGCCGTCGGCGGTAGCTACGAGGTTGATATAGCCGTGTTTTACGCCGCGCAGACTTATCATTTTTTCGCCGACCTTGTTTATGTCGCAGGCTAAACCTCTCAGTAATAAAACCTCAAGGCAGTTGTGCTTGTCGATATAAACGTGGATGCAGGAAATCGTCTTTATTGGTTTATTATGCTGAAGTTTTTTGAACACGGTCGAAATATGAGCGGTATGGTGGTCGTAAACAAGAAATACCGCGCCGATTGCGGGAGTCTTTTTATGCTCGATTTTCTGTTTTGACAAATGCTCGCGAATCAGGTCGCGAATCGCTTCAGAACGGTTTTTATAGCTTTTGTCCGCGATGAACTTGTCGAAAACAGTGAGCAGGTCGCTTTCAAGCGAAACTCCTATGCGTTCGATATTAGCCATTTTATTTTTCTCCATTTCCGTTTGCCGGCGATACGCAGTAAATATAACATAAAGGCTCATCGGAAGTATTTACTATATTGTGGATTGTCCGCGGGGGGATATATGTGATTTTTCCCTCGCCGACGTCAAGAGTTTCGTTATCGCCGATAATCGCCCTGCCTTGTCCTGAAAGAAAAATCAGCATTTCCTCGTTTGCCTCTGTGGAGTGCCTGCCGCAATCTTCGCCGGGCAGCAAATATACCCTGCCGGAACGCATACCTTTGGTCTGAGGCATACCCGTTAAGAGGGGCTGATGCTGTGCCTGACCGTTTAAAATTTCGACAAATGGCTTGCTCATAGGTACTTATGCGCCTTTCTATATAACAGCCTTGAATGATTTTACATATTTTTTCTGATTTTTCCATATTTTTCTTGCCGGGCTGAATAAGTCGGAGTATCTTATCGAGTAGTAGCACGATTTTATATTTTTTATGCGCAGGTGATTTTAATTTTTTAAGAGAAAGGAAGATTCATCATGGGAGAAAGAAGAAGGTTTTGGAGTCTGGCAATTGTAATGTTTTTGTGTTTTGTTTGCAGTACTGCGGTTAACGGACAAACTGTTGCGGAAGTTACTCATTGGGAGTTTCAGGCGGTAAATGCAGATGGTGTCGGCACGTATAATGCGACCGATAAGGTGATTATCACAGGTATCGTTCTGAATAATCCCGAAGAAATGCTTGACCCGACGCCGAGCGATATCGGTATGGGCGGGTCGTGGCAATTTTACCTTCAGGGCGAAGGCAGCGATCATGCCGGAACGGCTATCTGGCTCGGTCAGAATTACAGCATGGTTTCGAGTTCGGAGGACTATACCGATGAGGAACTGCTCAGCGAGTTGTGCCGTATCAATAGAGACCCGAATACCGGTTATGTTATTACGGCGGGCGACAGGGTAAGGATAACCGGTTGGTACAAATTTTATAAAGGCAAAATAAATGTTAATGAACAGCACGAAGCAGACCCGTATTTTGATTTTGAGGTCGAATTGCTTAAGCCGGCTGTCGGCCTGCCGAGTCCTGAAGTTGTAAATCTTAATCAGCTCAAAGACGAGAACGGATTTATATTCGATTCCAGCAGGCTCACGGGCTGCGAGTATTATCAGGGCAGATTGATTCGGGTAGAAGATGTAAATATTATTAATCCGGGAAACTGGGCTCCGAACGGTACAGTTATTATAAGAGATTCCGATGGCATTGAATTCAATGTTAAGCTCGGAATAGGCGACGGCTTTTCGAGATTCAGTTGTCCTGAAGGACAAATCGATGTGATAGGAATTCTCGACCAGGAAAGTTCCGGTTATATGATTTGCAAAGACGGCTATCGTCTATGGGTGGTCAATTACGATGGCAACGGGTTGGTATTAACCGACCGCGGACGTCAGCGCGGCAATCTGCCGGGCGATATCAACAGCGATTATATCGTTGACTTTAAAGATTTCGCGGAATTAGCCGGTAATTGGCTGCGGAATAGAGCCGGTCTGTACGATTGCTGTCAGTAATAGCCGTAATATATTTAGAATTGAATAGGGTTTTGCAGAAATGCCGCATTTGGCGAAAAAAGGCTTTACGCTTGTTGAATTGCTGGTTGTCATAGCCGTAATGGCGATGTTAATGGGTATTTTGCTGCCGTCGCTCGCCCAAGCCCGGCTGCAGTCTAAAATACTTGCTGCCAATATAGACCTTCAGCAAATAGGCATAGCTCTCGAATGTTATTACGATGATTATAAAAAATATCCTCCCACTCGTGAGGATTGTCAGACGGGAAAAGTTGAAGACCACTTATACCAGCTTCCCGAGGAACTGGCGAGAGGAGGGTACTTACCCGCCGCCAATTCAGGGGATGTTATGGCTACGATAATGGAGGACCGATTTCATCGCGGGCATACATATAAATATCGCAGTCCCGGAGAGGTATATAAAGATAGAGGCGTCATCTCGAAACACATACCGGCAAGACTCTGGATACCCAACAATTTTCCATCGGCCAGCAGTATAGATGAAAATAAAGGTCAAAAGTATCCTAATGATAGCGAACGCTGGCAATATCTTGGACATTACAGTCTGTTTACCAAGCAGTCGCCGGTAACATGGGTGGTTTTCAGCTTAGGCCCCGGTTTTGACGGGGCAGATATTCAGGGGAAAGTGGGAAACAGGTATCCGGTTTCCAAAGAATTGTGGTACAGTACGGTAGAAAAAAGGTATCCGGTTTCCGAAAAATTGTGGTACGTTTCAAAAAGCCATACGGGATTTTTGGTAAGACTGCGGCTCAAAAACGGCCAGCAAATAGGTACGTTTCAAAAGGACTATTAAGCGATTAGAACTTAAGTCTAACGGATGAGATTTGTAAAAAAACTTAAAAAATACTTGCAATGGAAAGAAGATTTGCCATTATAGTGAAGTCGAGAGGTTTGTTTTTGTAGCTAACTATTAATTCGTGTTGGAATTTAAAATTAACATTATTTAAATTTATTAGGAGAGCAGCGCTATGAAAAACGGTATAAAAAATGAGAAGGGTATTATTGTTATTTTGGCTTGTCTGTCCCTTTTTGCATTTGTCTGTCCTATACCGGTATATGCAACCGGGAAAATTATGGCATGGGGTTGGAACTATGACTGTCAACTTTGTGTACCTGGACCTAATACGAATTTTGTTGCCATCGCGGGCGGTGGATATCACTCACTTGGTCTGAAAACTGATGGCTCGGTTGTGGCTTGGGGGTGGAATGAGTACGGTCAATGTGATGTGCCAACGCCTAATACTGATTTTAATTCCATCGCGGCTGGTTCGTGTCACTCGCTTGGCCTGAAGGCCGATGGCTCGATTGTGGCTTGGGGGGACAATGATTACGGTATATGTGATGTACCGCAGCCGAATACAGATTTTATAGCCATTGCGGGTGGCCAGTATCACTCGCTTGGTCTGAAAGCCGACGGCTCGATTGTGGCGTGGGGAGATAATGCTTGTGGTGCTCTTGAGATACCACCCCCTAACACAGATTTCATAGCGGTTGCGGCGGGATCGTGTTATTCTCTGGGTCTAAAAGCTGACGGCTCGATTGTGGCTTGGGGATGAAACCATTTTGATCAATGCGATGTACCGTCGCCCAATGCAGATTTTATAGCCATCGCGGCTGATTGTGAATACTCGCTTGGTCTGAAAAGAGACGGTTCGATTGTGGCGTGGGGAGCCAATGAAGAAGGTCAATACGATGCGCCATTGCCCAATACGGATTTCATAGCCATCGCGGCTGGTTGGGGACATGTTCTTGGTCTGAAAAATGACGGCTCGATTAGGGCCTGGGGGGGAACCAACTATTACGGTCAATGCACTGTACCGTCGCCGAATACGGGTTTTACGGCCATTGCGGCTGGCAAGAATCACTCGCTTGGCCTGAAAGGAGAACAAGGCGAGCCTGTTGAACCAAATGATTGTCTGTATTATTTAGCGGGCGATTTGAACGATGATTGTAAGGTTAATTTTTTCGATTTCGCAATTCTGGCTGGGTCTTGGATGAGCAACAACGGAGATCTGAAGTGGAATTCTATTTGTGATATTTCTGAACCGAAGGATAGTATTATTAACTGGAAAGATCTCGCTGTGTTATGTGAAAGCTGGCTGATAGATTGTAACACGGACCCTTTAGATCCTGCCTGCATCTAAGTTTAGAAGATATTTCGAGATTGATTTGCCGGTTCTACCCTTTTATATTATTTGCGGTTAATTACGGAGCGATTATATGCCCAGGTTAATAAGTTTTGCCGGCTTGTTAGTAATGCTTTTTCTGGCGTGGCTGCTTTCCGATAACCGCAGAAAAATGAACTGGCGGCTTATCGCAAGCGGTGTCGTTCTGCAGCTTGCGCTTGCGGTGATTATCCTGCGCACTGTACCCGGCCAGTATATTTTTGACGGTATAAGGATTCTTATAACAAGACTTATCAGTTTTTCTGCGGCAGGCTCGGCATTTGTATTCGGCGAAGGTTTTAAAGAACACCCATTTGCGTTTTCAGTTCTGCCGACCATTATTTTTGTTTCTTCGCTTATGACGGTTCTGTTCCATCTCGGCGTTTTGCAGAAAATCGTCGAGTTTATGGCTAAGATTATGGTCTATGTTATGGATACCGCAGGCGCGGAGTCTTTGGCCTCGGCGGCCAATGTTTTTATAGGGATGGCAGAAGCGCCGCTGGTAATCAGGCCTTATATAAAGACAATGACACGCTCTGAAATTATGGCGATGATGACCGGCGGAATGGCTACAATTTCCGGCGCTCTTTTGGTCGCATACACAGGTTTTGGGGCAGATGCGGGGCATTTGCTGGCGGCCTCGATAATATCCGCTCCCGCTGCGCTGGTTATCGCCAAGATAATGGTGCCGGAAACCGAGCAGTCGCAGACAAAAGGTACGGTCAAAGTTAAAATTCCGAAACAGGATGTAAATATTCTTGAGGCCGCCTGCCGAGGCGCTGTCGATGGAGTTAAGCTGGCAATCAATATCGCGGCGGTGCTGATTTGCTTTATCGCGTTTGTCGCTCTTGTAAACTGGCTGTTTTCGTTTCTGCCTGGCTTCAGAGGCCAGCCTTTTACGCTTGAAAGAATCCTCGGCTGGTTCTGTTCGCCGATTGCGTGGATTATGGGCGTTGAGTGGAAAGACGCCTCAGTAGTCGGCTCGCTACTCGGCAAACGAACGGTGCTTAACGAATTCATTGCTTATCTCGACCTTGCCAAGTATAAGGAGACGCTTTCTCCGCGTTCGTTTACGATAGCGACTTATGCACTTTGCGGTTTTGCGAATTTCGGCTCGATTGCGATTTTGATAGGGGGTCTGAGTACGCTTGTTCCGGAAAGACGGACGGATTTCGCGACACTGGGCTTTAAGTCGATGCTCGCCGGAACGCTGGCCTGTTTTATGACGGCGACAATCGCGGGGATGCTGGTTTAAGGATACCTCTAAAAATTGGGAAATCGTTGTTTGTCATTTCGAGCGGAGCGAAGCGAAGTCGAGAAATCTGTTTAGATTCTTCGACCTTGCTCAGAACGGCTTACGCCGGATTTCTCCACTCCGCCTGCTTCGCAGGCTTCGGTCGAAATGACATCAAACGTCATTTTTAGAGATGCCCTTAAGTTTTAAAGCTCGAATTCTGTAATTTTTAAGCTGTCGAGGTCGAGGATTACAAGATTTCCCTTTCCGCACACCCAGTCGGTTGCTTCGCCGGGATTTATAATCAGCGTTTTGCCTACCCCGACCTGAAAAGTTTTGTCGCCGATAACGGCCTGTCCGTTTCCCGATAGGAAAACAAGCATTTCTTCCTGCGCCCCGGTGTTGTGCTGACCACAATCGGCGGCGGGCTTTAAATAAATCCGACCCGAATGCAGGCCATAGGTTTTAGGAGGCTTTAACAGGGACTGATATTCGGTACTGCCAACAATTTCCTTCACAAAAGGCTCCATACCCATTTTTTCTCCCCAAAGCTGTTGTCCCGGTCGAAAATTACAAATTTTCATTTTATTTCTTGATTAGCCGGTACAAATCCTGTAATCTGACGCGTTAGTTAGTATTACGATTTTTTAAATTTTATGCGCAATAAACGGATATGTCAACAAAAATAAATATTTTTAATAAGGAGTTTTACTATGCATATGGCTAATGAGTTGCTTTCACTACCCATAGCGGGAGGTGGTCTTGTAGTTGCCGGCGGGGCTCTTGGTTTGATTTGCAGAAAGGCGAAACAGGTAATCACATCGGGAAAACTTGCTCTGATGGGGATATTGGGTGCGTTTGTTTTTGCGGCCCAAATGGTCAATTTTCGGCTTCCGGCGATGCCGGGAACAAGCGGGCATATAGTAGGAGCGGTTCTTCTGGCAATAATACTTGGTCCGCATGCCGCAGCAATAGTTATGGCTTCGGTGGTGATTGTGCAGTGCCTGATATTCCAAGACGGAGGCCTGCTGGCTCTTGGCTGCAATATTATCAATATGGCTCTTATTCCGACTTATGCTGGATACTATTTATACAGGATAGTTGCCGCCAAACCGTTCAGCAATTTTCGTACATATGTCGGTGTAATGCTGGCCTGCCTTATCGGAATTGAAATCGGCGCCGTTCTGGTTCCTGTACAGGCGGCTCTATCCGGTGTTTTGGTGATTCCGTTTTCGACTTTTCTTATAACAATGATTAGCGTTCATTTTCTGGTGGGTACTGTCGAAGGCATTGTTACCGTGACTGTGCTGGTATATATCCAGCAGGTAAGACCGGATATTGTTGCCGGTAATCTTCAGGGAAAGGTCAGGCTGAGCAGGAGAACGGCATTAGCGACCTTTGCTGTTTTCACTATTATTATCGGCGCAGGATTATCGCTATTGGCTTCCGGTATGCCGGACGGTCTTGAGTGGAGCTACGCGGAGAGACCGGACCAGCCGAATTTTGAGCCAATTATATCGAACAGCGATTCGAGAATTGCCGCTGTAGATAAACTGCAATCAAAATATTCTTTGATGCCGGAGTATTCCGTAAGAAATAATGACGAAGATGAAAAACATCAGGCTTCGGCCGGCTGGACAAGTTTTGCAGGTGTTTTCGGCTCGATTACAACGATGGCGGTTATTTGGCTGACGGCCTGGATTTTGCGGAGGAGGAATTCTGGAGCAATTGTAACTCGGTGAATCGATAAATGCATCACGCATATATAGACAAATTTGCCTATCAGGATTCAGTCGTGCATAGTCTCGACGCAAGGGTGAAATTTATTGCTGCAGTTTTTTTTACTGCGGTTGTGATTTCTCTGCCGCGGACTTCCTTTGCCATACTGTTTTGTTATACGGTTGGACCTTTTGCGGTTCTTGTGCTCGGCAGAATTCCTCTTAAGTTTGTCTTTAAGCAGATTTTGCTTGTCAGCCCGTTTATTCTGGTATTTGCACTGAGTTGTCCGTTATATGATAAAACACCTGTGAAGGTTTCTTTTGGGCCGTCTGTGTTTCAAACTACTGTCGGCTGGATGCGATGCTGCGCGATATGCGGTAAATTTGTTGTTACAATGCTTGCGCTTATCGCACTTGTTTCCACGACGCGGTTCAGCAATTTGCTTGCCGGTCTTCGTAAAATGGGCGTGCCGAAACTTTTAATAATTCAGCTCGGGTTTCTATATCGCTATATTTTTGTTCTTATAGACACTGCGCAGCATCTACTGCGGGCAAGAGCGGGCAGAACCCTCAGAAATCTTGGGCCTAAGCAGGAAATGAAAACGGCTTCAGCTATGCTCGGCTCTCTTTTTATCCGCAGCATCGACACTGCCGAACAAATCAGTATCGCGATGCATGGACGGGGCTTTAACGGAAACTGGCGGACAATTTCGAGATTAAAAATCTCGAATAATGATTATATTTTCGGTGTTTTTTTTGTTGTTTTTATAATTTCATTGTATTTTTTTGCATCGACGGTTTTGAATTAAAGGTTTTAAATGGCAAAAACGATTGAAATAAAAAACTTTTCTTACAAATATCCCGACGGCACTGTTGCTCTGAGCGATATCAACCTCAGTATCGAAGAAAAGCAAAAAGTCGTTCTGATAGGTCCGAATGGTGCGGGTAAATCGACTCTGATGCTGGCAATGGCGGGCTTTGCGACAGGTCAGGGGGAAATTATTGTCAAGGGTTTGAAGGTTGAAAAGAAAAGCCTTAAGAAGATTCGTACTGTAATCGGCTGCTGTTTTGAGAATCCTGATGACCAATTGTTTATGCCGACCTTATTCGATGATATTGCCTTCGGTCCTTTGAATATGGGATTTAATGCCGAGCAGGTTAAAATACGCGTCACACAGGCCCTGCGAACTGTTGGTATGGAAGCAATGGCGGAAAAGGCGCCGCACCATCTTTCAGCAGGGCAAAAACGAGCGGCGGCAATAGCGACGGTTCTTTCAATGTCTCCGGAGATAATCGCACTCGATGAACCTGACGGCAGCCTTGACCCTCGCAACCGTGAAAAACTTGTTGTATTGCTGAAAAATTTATCCCAGACACTGATAATAGCTACCTGTAATATGAATTTTGCAGCCGCCATTGGCGACAGAGCTGTTTTAGTTGATAAAGGACGCATAATTGCCGATGGCGATGCAAAAGAAATAATGTTTGATACAAAACTAATGACAGAATACGGCCTTGAACGGCCTGCTATAGTTGCGTGAGCAAAACTTCTTAATTATAATGTTTTTTAGATTGTAAGGATAAGGTGAATTATTAACGCTGAGCAGATAAAAGAATTGCTGGAAAAAGTCAAAAGCGGCGATATTACCGTCGAACAGGCCGGGGAAAAACTGCGAAATCTTCCGTTCGAAGACCTCGGCTTTGCCCGCGTTGACCATCATCGGCAGATTCGCTGCGGTATGCCGGAAGTGATTTACTGTCCCGGCAAAACGGACGAACAGATAATATCCATATTTTCATCTCTGGCGGCGAAGGGTAATAATGTTCTGGCGACAAGAGCCGAAGAATCCGTTTTCCAGTCGCTGTCGCAAACGGGTAAATTTCCCGGGGCAAGATATGAAAAATTGGCTCGGGCGATAGTTCTCGAGCAGAAAGAGCTGTGTTCGGCCAAAAACACTTTGCCGATATTAACGGCAGGCACAGCCGATTTGCCGGTGGCAAGCGAGGCAAAGAGTACGGCTGAAATTATGGGTCAGCCTACGGAGATAATATGCGATGTCGGCGTGGCCGGACTGCACAGGCTCCTTATGCAGATGCAGAAATTGAGGGAAGCGAACGTAATTATTGTTGTTGCGGGAATGGAAGGGGCACTGGCCAGCGTCGTAGGCGGATTGGTTGATTGTCCGGTAATTGCGGTTCCGACAAGTATCGGATATGGGGCGAATTTCGGCGGGATAGCGGCACTTTTGACGATGCTCAATAGCTGTGCCGCCGGTGTCAGCGTTGTGAATATAGATAACGGATTTTCGGCGGCGGTGACGGCAGTGCTGATGAACAGGAAAATCGAGGCAGGCAGCAAGCAATGACAATCGATGAAAAATACGGGCTTCTGGGGGAAAATATCAAAAATTCAGGCAGGGTCGTTGTGGCTTATTCCGGCGGGGTGGACAGCACGTTTCTTTTAAGAGTCTGTGCTGATACTCTCGGTAGCCAAAATGTACTGGCTTGCATTTCAACCGGTCCTTTAATGCCGAAACAACAACTAAATAAAGCTCTCGAATTGGCAAAAAATATGAAAGTCGTTGTTGAAACAGTTGAGGTTAATGAAATAACAGATAAAACTTTTTCAGCTAACAAAGCCGACCGATGCTTCCACTGCAAAAGCAATCTATTCAAAGTCCTTAACAAAATCGCCAAAGAAAGAGGATGCAATCACGTTCTTTGCGGCAGCAATCTCGACGATTACGACGATTACAGGCCGGGAAACAGGGCGGTTAAACTTTTTAAAGTCATTTGTCCGCTTGCCGATGCCAAGCTTACAAAAAATGAGATTCGGCAATTAAGTCGAAAACTGAATCTGCCCACTGCGGATATTCCCGCTTCGCCGTGCCTGGCTTCGAGAATAAGCTACGGAGACCAGATTACGGAACATAAACTGAACCAGGTTGAACAGGCAGAGGAGTTTTTGAAAAGTCTGGGTTTTGTTGAATTTCGCGTCCGTTACCACGGCCAAGCCGCCCGAATAGAGGTTCACGACGATGATATAGTGAAAATTATATCGCTTCGCCGGGAAATAGCTGAAAAATTAAAATCGCTCGGCTTTAAATTTGTCTCTGTTGACCTTGAGGGATTTCGCAGCGGCTCCCTTAATGAGCTTTTGTCACAGGAAGAGAAACAGAAAAATCTTTAAATTTTTACAACTCAAATTCCGTAATTTGTAAGGTATCCGTTTCGAGGATTACAAGATTTCCCTTTCCGCACACCCAGTCGGTTGCTTCGCCGGGATTTATAATCAGCGTTTTGCCATCGGTCCTGATGTCCCTGAAATGTGTGTGGCCGTAAATTATAATATCGTATTTTCCGCTTGTGATGACCTCTTCAAGCACGCTCGGCTTGTGAGTCATAAAAATCTTTTTGCCCTCGATTTGGCCGTGGTAGGGGTCCTGATGGATTTCGCCGCCGAAGCCTTCGATTATGTTTCTGAGCACGAATTTTTCGCCGTCATTATTGCCGAAAACCGCGATAAATTTAGCGTTCTTTACCTCTCCGAAAGCCTTTGCGGTATATTGAGAAACTATATCGCCTGCGTGCAGGATATACTGCACATTTTCTCTTTTGAAGATTTCGACGGCCTTAAGAGTATTTGCGTGATGGTCATGAGTATCGCTGATTATGCCGATTTTCATAAATAATCCCTGTAAATTTTGCATTATAAGATATTGTCGAATAAAGGTCAAATCTGTATAATGCGGCGTCCATAAAAGAATTAAGAATTGAAAGGAATGAAGATGTCAAATGCCCCGAAAGCAAACGCGGTTGTGAGTCAATCAGGTGGGCCGACCGGCGTAATTAACGCATCGTTAGTCGGCGTTATCGAAGAAGCGAAAAAACATCCGGAAATACAGAATCTTTACGGCGCTATTCACGCGGTAAGCGGTATCGTAAAGGAAGATTTCATAGACCTTATGAAAATCTCCGGCGATGTTCTCAAAACGGTCGCGGCAAGTCCGTCATCGGCGCTTGGTTCGAGCAGGGACAAGCCGGACGCTGAATACTGTAAAAAAATTCTCGATGTATTCAAGAAACGGGATATCCGGTATTTCTTCTATATCGGCGGCAACGATTCGGCCAATACCTGTTTCATAATTAATAAGATGGCTCAGGAAATCGGGTTCGATTTAAGGGCGTTTCACGTTCCAAAGACAATCGATAATGATTTGCTTGTTACGGACCATTGTCCTGGCTTCGGCACGGCGGCGAAATTTGTCGCCTGCGCGGTTATGGGAGACGACCTCGACAACAGGGCACTGCCGGGCATTAAAATCGACTGCATTATGGGCAGGCACGCGGGCTTTCTGACGGCGGCATCGGCACTCGGCAAACAAAGAGATGATGACGGGCCGCATCTGGTTTATCTGCCGGAAAGGCCGGTCCGGATGGAACAAATTCTTTCCGATGTCAGCGCTGTTTACAAAAAACTCGGCAGATGCGTCATCGCGGTAAGTGAGGGGATAAGCGATACCGACCATAAAACTTGGGCGGAAAAAATTACAGAAACGGACGAACGCGATTCGCACGGAAATGTTCAGCTTTCCGGCACAGGCGCATTGGCCGATTATCTGGCGGCGCAGATTAAAGGCAAATTGAAAGTCAAGCGTGTCCGCGCCGATACGTTCGGTTATCTGCAGAGAAGTTTCGCAGGTTTGCAATCGTCGGTCGATGCTTCTGAAGCCCATAGATGCGGCATCGAAGCGGTCAAATTTGCGATGGCAAATATCAGCGGCTCTGTCGCGATTAAGAGAACAGGCAGCGGCCAAAATTACGGCGCCGAACTCTTCAGGACGGAACTTGCGAATGTCGCTGAAAAAACAAAGTCCCTATCGGACGAATTTATCAATAAAGACGGCAACGGCATAACAGAGGCGTTTGTCGAATATGCTCTGCCGCTGACCGGCGGACTGCCGAAAACCGAATACCTCGGCAATAAACCGAAGATTTAATTGTAGGGATTTTTATAAATAGACATAAATCGAACGACTATTGCCCATAAGTTACGGCAGGGTTTGGAGCAGTTCGATTATTTCCTCTTTTTTCGGCAGCGATTCCTGCGAGCCGAATTTCGAACAGGCCAAAGCTCCGGCGGCAGAGGCGAATTTGACCGCCTTTTTAATTTCATCTCCGACCGCGCAGCTTGCGGCCAGAGCGCCGTCGAAGGCATCGCCGCAGGCGGTATGGTCAACGAATTTTACCTCGAACGGGGGAATATGCCTCGCGTCGTCTTTATTGATAACTAAAGCTCCGCGTCTGCCGAGCGTGATAACTACACAGCCTACGCCTCTGGCAATCAAATCTGAGCCGATAAGTTTAGCGTTATGGATATTATGGTTTTGAGCGGAGCTGCTTAACTCGGCGGCCTCGGCAAAATTGGGGACCAGAATATCGGCGGTATAATAATCCATAGGCAGTTGGCCGCTTTGCCGCTGAAACTGTTCGCCGGACAGGGCAGGGTCGAGAATAACCTTGGTTCTGGAAAGTTTGCCCGCTCTTATTGCACTGCATACGAAATCATGCGGCAGTTGTCCGTTAATCAGACAGACATTTGCGGAGGAAATAAGCTTTTCGAATTCAGCTCCTTTAATATCGCCGGGACAAAGAGCTCTATTGGCTCCTTCTGAGACGATGGTACGGTTTGCTCCGGTACTGTTGACGAATGAAACGGCGGCGCCGGTGTTTTTCGCTTCCGCCTCGAAAACAAAGTCGCAATTGACGCCGAAATCGGCAAGATTGCTTTTTATCATTTGGCCGAAATGGTCTTTTCCGACCTTGGCCACGAGGTAAACTTCACAGCCGCAAAGAGCCGCCTGGATTGCCTGATTTAGGCCGCTGCCTGCCGGCGTGCAGGAAAAACCGCTGCCGAAAACGACTTCCGAACCGGCGGGAAACTCCTGACAACGTATCGCCATATCGACACAAACGCTTCCGATTACGACAACTTTAGGCTTTGCCGCTGTCATAGGCACCTCTAAAAATTCATTTTCACAAAACTATTCTGAACTATAAAATACAGGCAAAGCCGGACTTTTGCAATAATTTATCGATATTCAAATTCAGTGTGTAAATTCATAAAGCATTTGACTTGAACAATATGTTCGGCTACACTGTTTTAGTTGCAGGAAGAAAAGGGAAGTCCGGCAGCACTGCCATTTTAACCTTTTATCTGGATAGCACTTATGGACAAGAAGGAAAACTGCGGTCTTTTCGGTATTTTTGGCGATGCGGAGGCCGTTGAGAAGACATTTTTTGCGATTCACAGTCTCCAGCATCGCGGTCAGGAATCGGCAGGCATAGCCACAAGCAACGGCAATTCAATATCCTGCCATACGGGAATGGGGCAGGTTAGCAGGGTTTTCCGAACGGGGCATAACAATATGCTCGAACAGTTAAAAAATCCCATAGCGATAGGCCACGTCCGCTATTCCACTACCGGCTCTCGAAGTATCGCCAATGCCCAGCCGATTGTGAGCGAATATTCGAGGGGGCAGGTGGCTGTCGCCCATAACGGGAATTTGATAAACGCCTCGCTGCTTCGCGATGAATACGAAGCCTACGGACATATATTCAAGACCACAAACGATACAGAAATCATAATTCATCTTCTCGCGAAACCGTCGCATATAACAAAACCGGACCCGTTGGGTCACGTTCTTAATCACCTGCAGGGGGCATATTGCCTGCTTTTTTTATTCCCGGACCGAATCGAAGCGGCAAGAGACCCTTACGGCATAAGACCTCTGTGTATAGGAAAGACAAAAGAGGGAGTGTATTGCGTAGCGAGCGAAACCTGCGCGTTTGCCGCAATCGAGGCGGAATATATCAGGGACGTGGCTCCGGGCGAAATCGTAACATTAGACGAGCGGGGCATCAGCAGCAGATTTTTTGTCAAACAGGGAAGCGTAACGCCGGCTCACTGTATTTTTGAGCACGTTTATTTTGCCAAGCAAAGCAGTAATATCTTCGGCGAAAACGTCCACGAGTTCAGAAAGAGACTCGGCGCGCAAACAGCCAGAGAACATCCGGTTGAGGCGGACGTGGTTATTCCCGTTCCGGACTCAGGCACTTCGGCAGCGGTCGGATATTCGCACGAAAGCGGAATACCATTCGATATGGGATTTATCAGAAGCCATTATATCGGCAGAACTTTTATCTCGCCGGAACAGAGCCTCAGAGACCTTGCGGTAAAGCTGAAACTTGCGGTCGTTGCCGATGTTGTCAGAGGCAAACGCGTGGTGGTAGTCGATGACTCGATTGTCCGCGGCACAACCACGAGGGGTAAAATCAAGGTTCTCAGACAGGCCGGCGCAAAGGAGATACATATACGGGTGAGCTGTCCGCCTGTTAAGTTTCCCTGTTTCTACGGAGTGGATTTCCCGACAAAGGAAGAACTGCTGGCCAACAACAAGAATATGCGGCAGATAAAAGAATTTCTCGACGCCGACAGCGTCGGTTATATTTCGCTCGAAGGGATGCTGTCCTGCGCCTCTTTTCCCAAGGAGCATTACTGTACTGCCTGCTGGACGGGAAATTACCGGATTCCTATTCAGACGGTAGTGAATAAATTTACGATGGAACGATACCAAATGCAGCTTTTCGATGAGGAACCGGCACAACTTTAATGGCTGAATACATTACTTATGCCAAGTCGGGCGTCAATATTGACGCGAATGACGAGATGGTTGAGAGGATTCGCTCGTCGGTTCAGAGCACTTTTAGCCCGCGGGTAATCGACCTTCACGGCGGTTTTGCCGGTCTGTTTCGCCTCGACTTCGACGAAAAAATATTCAAAAAAAACTATAAAAATCCCGTACTCGTCGCCTGCACCGATGGCGTCGGCACAAAAGTGCTGATTGCAAGGGATATGGAAAAATTCGATACTATCGGTTTCGACCTTGTTGCGATGAGCGTCAACGATATGCTCGTACTGGGGGCCGAGCCTTTGTTTTTTCTGGATTATCTCGCTCTGGATAAACTTGACCCCGTAAAAGTAGCCCAGCTTGTCGAGAGTATTGCGGCGGCCTGCCGGACGGCCAATTGTGCACTTATAGGCGGAGAAACGGCTGAAATGCCGGACATATATAAAAAGAACGACTTCGATATGGCAGGTTTTGCCGTCGGAATCGCGGAACGGAACAAGGTTATCAACGGCTCGAAAATCGAGGCGGGCGATGTCGTTCTGGGGCTGGCTTCAAGCGGACTGCACAGCAACGGATACGCACTGGCAAGACATATATGCTTTAAAAAATTAAAGCTGAAACCGGAAGAGAGGATTGCCGAGTTAGATAATGAACGGCTGGGCGATTGCCTGCTGGTTCCTACGAAGATTTATGTTCGGTCCATAATCAAATTGCTTTCGCAGTATAAGGTCAAACAGGTTATTCACGGGATGGCTCATATTACCGGCGGCGGACTTGTCGGGAATGTTCCGCGGGTTCTGCCGGCAGGCTGCGATGCGGTTCTGGACAAAACGAGCTGGCAAAGGCTGCCGATTTTCGACTTTTTGCAGAATAACGGGCCGGTCGAGGAAGAGGAAATGTTTCGGGTCTTTAATATGGGTATCGGCTATGTGCTGGTAGTCGCGAAGGATTTTGCCGGTTCGATAACAAAAAAGTTGCAATCTTACGGTGAGACAGTATATAAGATAGGCGTTATTCGTCGAGGAAGTGGAAACGTAATAATAAAATAAAGGAAAGGTCTGGCTATGAACAAAAGACCTCCGTTGATTATTTCGTTCCCGGCAGCGGTAGTAATTTACGCGGTGTTCGCCGGCTGGCTTTTTTATCCTTATGCGCAAACGCTTTCGACTGTCAAGCTTGTCTTTCTTCCTGCGGGGTCTGTTATCGGAGCGGCGGGTGTTTTTTTGCTGAGCAGGCGGTGGGTACTT
>PGYD01000017.1 GCA_002839495.1 Planctomycetes bacterium HGW-Planctomycetes-1 | reverse complement strand
CGATATCGCCCTGAATTTGGAGCACAGTTCGTTTTGCGATTTTCAAATCTTTGTCGGCTCTCCGGAGCTTGAGGGCGATACTATTCTTATTAACTATTATGACGATTTTATAAATCGTTTCGACGCATACCGTCAAATCTCGGGCTGGATAATACTCGATGAGGAAAGTATATTCGATATCGACCAGTCCTGGGAGCCTTATATGGGCCTGTTTAGGCCAAACGGAGACGATAGGTTGCGCCGGCTTTACGGCCAGCAAAGCCGCGGCTGGTGGCGGATAGAAATTTACGATGCGAGATTTTACGATACAGGCCTGATAAAAGATATAAGACTGGATATGCTCATAGATACCGGAGCCGAGACGCTGAAATTGTCCGTAATTCCCGAACCGGCGACAGTCCTTTTGTTCGCAGTCGGCGCCGCTTTTGCGTTCAAATCCCGATGCGGCAGTTAGGGTATAGAAAAACAGCACATTTTGCCGATAAAACGTGATACGGAACAGGATAATTTTTGTGCGCATAACGCAGAAAAATGCTTTTTTATAGGACTATTTGAAATTTGTGAGGTGCAAAATTGAATAAGCCGGTGAACCTGAGCTATAAGGCGGTGCAGATAATCGCGCTTGCGGTTATGGTAATGTTGTTTTTCAGCTGTTTGAGTTTCGACGCGGGCGATTTTCCGAGCAGGTATGTCTGGCCGAATAATCAGCCTGCGGCAAACTGGTGCGGAGCGGTCGGAGCGTTTTTCGCGTATTATCTTGTGTACTATATCGGGGCGGGAGTGTTCATCGTGCTGGCGGCATCAATTACCGCAATTATCATAAAATTTGCCAACAAAGAAATCAGCCAGCCGATTATACGCGGCGTCGGAATGATTCTCGTGGCGGCGGCGGTTTCAGCAATCTTCTATATTTTCAGGCCGCACAGTCCGGCAGGACTGCCGAACGGAGCAGGCGGAGTGCTCGGCGCTTCGGCAATATTGTTTTTGAAAAATAATTTCTCGATGCTCGGCACGGTAATAATCATTTTGAGCAGCTTTATTGTGGGAGTGATTTTACTTGCCGATGCGCTTGTGATGGGAGCGCTTCACCTTATCGGCGCGGCATTTTCAAAAATGAGCGGCGTTTTCGCGCCGGCGTGGTCGGCGGCAAGGGACAATTCGAAAAAGCTGTCGGAGATATGGAAGAAATTAAGCATTAAGAAGGCTCAGCCTTCCGTAGCGCAGCTCCTTGCCGAAGAGGCGCAGTCCGCCCTTAGGCGAGACCTCGCAACCGGCGGGCAAATTGCCGGCCAGCAGCCGCACCAGATAACACAGGCTGACGAGGCGATTGAAGTTCATCTTGAGAAAAAACTTTCGCTTCCGAAAGCAGAGAGCAGGGAAACGAAAAGTTCGGACGAGGCGGCTTACGAATCGGAAAGCTATGAAAATTTTGCGCTTCCGCCGCTGGATATGCTTATGGAGCCGGAATACAGTTTCGGCTCGGTTCAGGAAAAAATTATCAGGGCAAAATCGGCCGCTCTCGAACAGGTGCTTAACGAGTTCGGCATAGAGGCCCGTGTGGCCAGCTCCGACCCAGGGCCGACGATAACGATGTTCGAGCTTGCCCTTGCGCCGGGCGTTAAGGTGAGCCAGATATCGAATCTTTCCAACGATATAGCGCGTGCGCTGGGTGCGCCGGCGGTTCGGGTCGTTGCGCCGCTGCCTGGCAAACACACAATCGGAATCGAAGTGCCGAACAGCCAAAAAGAAACCGTCCGCCTTAAAGACCTGATTGTACGGGCAAATCAAAACTATAAACAAATGGAACTGCCGCTGTTCCTCGGCAAAGACTCTTCGGGGCAAGCGATTGTGAGCGATTTGACGACTATGCCGCATCTGCTCATCGCAGGCACAACAGGCTCGGGAAAAAGCGTCTGCATAAACAGTATTATTATGAGCATTATGCTGACGAAACGGCCGGACGAGGTAAAGCTCGTTCTGGTTGACCCGAAAATGGTCGAGATGACGGCGTTTTCCAAAATTCCTCATCTGATGGCTCCGATAATTACGGAAATCAGCAAGGCCGAGCAGATATTCGAGTGGGCGACGATGAAAATGGACGAACGGTACGCACTGTTCGCCGAGGCAGGCGTGAAAAATATCGCAGGATATAATTCGCTCGGCAGCGAGGAAATTATACGCAGGTTCAATCCGCAAAGCCCCGAAGAAGAGGCGAAAATTCCAAAACGTATTCCGTATTATGTGATAATAGTCGATGAGCTTGCCGACCTTATGATGACCTCGTCGAAGGAAATCGAAAATTATATCGTCCGCATCGCGCAAAAGAGCCGTGCGGTCGGAATTCATATTGTTCTTGCAACCCAGCGGCCGCAGGCAACGGTAGTTACGGGCCTTATCAAGGCAAACCTGCCGAGCCGAGTCAGCTTCCGTGTCGCTACCCGGCTTGACAGCAGAATCGTGCTCGACCAGAACGGAGCCGAAACGCTTTTAGGCCAGGGCGATATGCTGTTCCTCAAGCCCGGCACAAGCGAGCTTGTCCGCGCGCAGGGAGCATTCGTCGATGATACGGAAGTCCGCAAAGTTGTCGAGCATCTTACCGAACAGGCCGAGCCGCAGTTCCATCCGGAGCTTATGCAGCTTAACCGCATCGATGCCGGCGAAGCCTGCAAGGACGAGATGTTCGATGATGCCGTAAGGCTCGTTCTCGAATCGCAGCGGGGCAGCGTTTCTCTCTTACAGAGAAAACTCAGTATCGGCTACGCCCGCGCGAGCAGGATTATCGAGGCTATGGCGGCCTCAGGAATCCTCGGTGAATATAAAGGCAGTCAGGCCCGCGAAGTTCTGATAACCATTGACGAATACGAACGGCTCAAACGGCAGATGGACGCCGACAAACAGGCGGGCTACTCAGATATGTCCGACCTCGGCTCGACGCCAAGTCGAGACAGACAAGATGAATCGCCGGACAACGATGAAGACCTGACGCCGGAAAAAACACCGCATAATGTTAAAGAAGTCGATTACGATTATACTCCTGCCCGGCAGGAACAAAGGGAGATTTTAAATTCTTAAGCCGAGTATGATTGACGATAAAGCGCTAACGGAGAATTTGCCGCAGGGGACAAAACAATGTCCATATTGTGCCGAGCTGATTCTTTCTGCGGCGATAAAGTGCCGATACTGCGGCGAGTTTCTCAATAAGCATCCGAAACCGGCAGATGAATCTTCTGAAGAAAGGGGCAAGAAAAAACTGTCGGCGCCGCTGTTCGAGGCGTCGCCTTCGCTGTGGCTGCTTACGCCGAGTTTTTTGAAAATGGCGGTTGTTTTGGCAATTTGTTATTTTATGGCGTTCTGGCCGGTGAAACAAATTCTCGCGGACGCCAAGCTGGGGGAAAACGTCATCGGCACAATAGAAAAATACAGGGCCGTTGTCGCCTTGTCGCTGTCGGCGGCGGCTGTTCTCGTGTTTCTGCTTAAAATCATAAAGCTTAAGAGCATCCGCTACCGTATAACCACCGATAGAATCGAATGGTCAAGAGGAATACTTTCGCGAAACGTCGATAATATCGATATGTTCCGAATTGTCGATATGAGTATGCACAGGAGTTTTTCCGACCGGCTGGTCGGGATAGGTTCTGTTATGCTTATCACCACTGATAAAACCGACCCCCGGTTCAGGTTCGAAAAAGTAGGTAATCCGAACCAGCTTTACAGCATTATCAAGAAAGCAAGCCTCGACGCCGACGGCAAAAGAAGCGTTATTCATCTCGAATAAAATCGGTCAATTGCCGACATTTATTTTGCTTTACTTTTTCTGCCTTTTTTGTAGAATTGTTTCTTTACATAAGCAGGCAGAAAATGGAAAAAGTCAAAATCTACGACACAACCCTTCGCGACGGAATGCAGGCCGAGGGCATCAGTTTCTCGCTCGACGATAAACTTGCGATAGCGAAACATCTCGACAAACTGGGCTTTGACTATATCGAGGGCGGCTACGCATCGAGCAACGAAAAGGAAATGCAGTTTTTCCTCGAGGCGGCAAAGCTGAACCTTAAGGGCGCGAAAATCGCAGGCTTCGGCAATACCCGCCGGGCGGACGTGACCTGTCAGAACGATTTGTCGCTGAACGCTATTTTAGCCTGCAAAACTCCGGTTGCGACTCTCGTCGGCAAATGCTGGGATTTGCACGTTCTCGAAGTGCTGCGGTGCAGCCTTGAAGATAATATCAAAATCTGCGCCGAATCCGTGCAGTATATGAAATCCAAAAAGCTCGAAGTGATTTTCGACGCCGAGCATTTCTTCGACGGCTATAAGAAAAATCCGGATTACGCGATGAAGGTTCTGGCGGCCGTTGTCGAGGCGAAAGCAGATGTAATCGTGCTGTGCGAGACCAACGGCGGATGTCTGCCGAACGAAGTTTACAAAATAACAAAGGCTGTTAAGGATAAGCTCGGCAAAGTATCGCTGGGCATTCATTGTCATAACGATACCGATTGCGCGGTTGCGAGTTCCCTTGCCGCCGTCCACGCCGGAGCAAGACACATACAGGGCACAATCAACGGCCTCGGCGAAAGAACAGGCAACGCCAATCTGTGCACGATTATTCCAAATCTCGCCCTGAAAATGGGCTATGAGGTATTAAGTCCGGACAAAATGAAGATGCTGACGGAAACTTCGCGGTTCATCTCTGAAATCGCGAATCTGTCGCCGGCAAACAATATGCCTTATGTCGGCGAAAGCGCATTCGCCCACAAGGCCGGTCTGCACGTCGATGCCCTGCGGAAAAACAAGATAACCTATGAGCACATCGACCCCGCTATGGTGGGTAACGAACGCAGGTTTTTAATCTCGGAGCTTTCCGGCAAAGCGAATATCCTTGCCAAACTCGAAAAGGCAAATATCTCACAGGACAAGGTCCTTGCCAAAAAAATTCTCGATGAAGTGCAGCGGCTCGAAAACAAAGGCTATCAGTTTGAGGCCGCCGAGGCGAGCTTCGAGCTGCTGGTCAAAAAAATGATGGGCACTTACAAGCCGTTCTTCAAGCTCGAAAAATTTTATACTACCGTCGAAAAAAGTGCTGACGGCAGAATGGTCAGCTACGCAACAATTAAGCTCACTGTTGACGGCACGACCGAACATGTTGTAAGCGAAGGCGACGGCCCTGTCGATGCCCTTTACTGTGCGCTGAGTAAATCTCTCGGAAGGTTTTATCCGAGCATCAGCGAAATGCATCTTATTGATTACAAGGTTAGGATTGTCAATCCTGCCGCGGCCACAGCCGCCGCTACAAGAGTAATCATCGAGACACGCGATAAAAACGCCGTCTGGGGCACGGTCGGTGCTTCGGAAAATATCATCGACGCAAGCTGGCAGGCGCTGGTGGACAGTGTCGAATATAAACTGCTAAAGGACGGCCTGACGCCGAAAGGCAGTCAGTAAAGCGACCTTTTCTTATATCATCTTTGAAAAGGACTCATGATGTACTCGCATTTAGACCGCCGTCGAATATATTGCTGATGTCCGCAAAGTCCGAATTATTGCGAGGACAAGCTTTCAGAGGTTGCCTCAATTTTTATTTAAAGAAAATCATTCTAAGAGAGACGATGAGGAGAAAGATTCCGAACATTTTTTTTAATATATGCGCGGGCAGTTCTACGGCGAATTTTGCGCCGAGCAAGCCGCCGATGAAGAAACCGATACAGACAAAGGCGGCGATTTTCAAATCGACAAAACCTTTCTGATAATACGTCCAGGCGGCCAATAATCCAATCGGCGGAACCATAAGGGCAAGCGTTGTGCCCTGAGCTAAATGCTGGGACATACCGAAAAGAAAAACGAGTGCCGGAATTATAATCGTCGCCCCGCCGATACCGACAAGGCCGCTGGCGGCTCCGGCAACGAGACCTAAAAGCAAAAATAAAATGATATTTGTCATTTTTACTCCTTTATGTCTGTTAGGGGTATAGGGGATAGGGTATAGTTTTTGTGCGGTTTGGGCAATTGGTTTTTAAAAAATATTATGTGCGTTTATGAGTTTTAAACCAATTTTGTTTTTGAAGATTGCTTCGTCGCTTTGCTCTCCCTTGGGGACACCTTACGGCGCTCGCAATGACATTTTTTACGGCTTATAAGGACTCTTGTCTTTGTGATGATGGTGATGATGGGCAAGGGCAATAGGTATCGGAATCAGCCATAAGAAGAGAAGATTTCGTCTTTTGCCGCAAATTTCCATCGGACGAATGGCCTTAACATCGGCACGCAAAGCCTGGCAAACGGTGCGATTGCAGGGAGTCGGCAGCAGGAGGCATTCTTCCTCCTGAAATTGGTATGTTCTTGCCGCGGCCAGATAGACGCTGGCGACGGGATTGACGATAGCCTGTTCGCAGGTTACAGCGGCGCAGGTCGAGGCGATTTGAGCGGCGTTGACAATTTCCACTCTGGCCCAGAAAGGCATTCCTGTCGGCTGATTGACTTCGAGCGGTTCGGGTGTAAGCTCGATTTTCTGTGTGAAGCCCTCGAAGATATAATCGAGGCCGTTAAGGTCAATCGGCATACTGTTGGAATCGGTTTTGTATGTGCCGAATTCGTAGCAATACTGCTGGGTCATACCGTCCATTTTCGTAGCGGCCATAAATTTCGTCGCACTGACGTATAAATCCTCGGAATTTCTATCCATTACATAAAGGTCGAAAAGATAAACCGAAGCCACCTGACATTTTACATAGCCGTATTCTTCTCGCTGGCTGACGGCTTTAACCATAAACGGGTCTGAAATTGCCCTTACCGCGACGAGGTCGCCGAGCTTTTCGGTTGGGACCTCTATCGACGAGACGGTAAACTTCAGCTCGTCCGGCAGAGAATAATGATTAAAAATTCGCAGGTCGTATCTGCACGTCCAGGTTTCGCCTACTTTATTAACTGCCTTGCCGTTCAGGGTGTCGATGCAGGCATTGTTCATTTTTCTTAAATGCTGCAGGTCGTCATCGACGGAAGTCATATAGCGTTTGTCCGTGAGGTCGTAATTTATCTCGTTGACGTCCTGATACTGGCCGTAAATATAACCTTTTTTAACATCAAGACGATGAGTCGATAGATTATAATGCCTTTGCGTTTTGGAAATCGGATAACTGGTTACGGTGAACCATGGCTCAACCTGATGACGATATTGTCTTTCCTCGCTGCCTTGTTTAGCGGTGTATTCGACGGTCGAGACGAGATAGAAATAATCGACCGACTGGCCGATGCTTTGGGCCTGTTGTCGGGTTTGCTGCGCGTAAGCTATGGGTCCTGCGGGCAGAGAGACTGCGACCGCAAGCAAAATGTGCAGCCAGAATTTGGGCTGCAAAATGAGCAAATTCGTTGCAGCTTTTTTGCTTTTCATACGGCTACTATTAAACTCCCCCTCCGTGGGCGGCCTGCCTCCGAGGCTCCTCCGTGGATAAATGCCTAATTCAGTTTAGATATAATGTTAATTTTAGCAAAATAGGCAAGATTGTCAATATAATTCATCGGTTGTGGAGCAATAAAGAGGGTTTTTCGGCGATTAAAAAGTGCCGTTTTCGGTGCGTTCGGATTTTTTGGTTAGAGGTTGAAATTATAGGACTTATTGAGAATACAGAACAATCAAGACCATAAATATAGGGTTATTTTCGGTTTTTGTGCTCTGTAGAAAAACGGTCATTTTGACCGAAGTGGAGAAATCTGTTTTGTTCCTTCGTCCTTGCTCAGGACGGCTTACGCCGGATTTCTCGACTACGGCTGCTTCGCAGCCTCCGCTCGAAATGACAAAAAGAACGTTTTCTATAAAGCAGGTTTTTGAACTTTGATTTTATGCGGGCAATCCTTATCATATAGCCGCAATTTTTTATGGAATAATCGGTGAAACTACTCGAAACATTCGGCAGGGCACTATTTTTCTCGCTGTTTTCGGCGATAGGGATTTTTGCCGTTGCGCTTGCGGTACTCGGGCCGGAGTGGGAAAATCTCTATAAGATAAACGCTGCGACAGAAAAAATGCAGCAGGATAATCGTCAAATCGAACAAATTATCGAAGACCACGATGTGCTTATCGGCAAGATACACAAAGACCCTAATATGCTCAAACGTCTTGCGCCGGAAATAACCAGTGAAAAAATTGAAGACGCCAATCTGCCGGATGTGCAAATAACTGCCGAAATGCTCGAACAGGCAAAGGCCGCGATTGAGCAGGTGGACAGTAATGAGAATACGAAAATATCGGAAGAAGTACCGGCGTGGCTTGAACGAACGACTTTGAAATCGTCACGGATAATTTTGTTCGCCGCCGGCGCGGGACTGGTACTGGTTTCGTTCGTATGCTTTAACGCGAAAAAAGAAAAAACACTTGGCGACAAATCCTCTTAAGTGCAAATAGGAAATATAAAACTCAATACTCCGATTATGCAAGCGCCGCTGAGCGGGTACAGCGACCGCGCGATGAGGGCGCTGGCGAGGCGGTTCGGATGCGAACTGACATTCAGCGGCGTTATGCTCGATAAATCGGCCTGTCATAAGCCGCTGCTTAAGAGGGATTTTTATAAACTGCGAGACGAAGAACATCCTATCGGCGGACAACTGCTCGGAACAGAGCCGAAGACTATGGCGCAGGCGGCCCAAAATTTCTGCGAGATGGGATACGATATAATAGATTTGAATTTCGCCTGTCCGGCTCCAAAGGTTCTGCGAAGAGGCAGAGGCGGAGCGATGCTGGATAAGCCGGCAAAAATCCTCGAAATTCTTCGCGCGGTCAAAGGCGCTGTTAAATGTCCGGTGATGATGAAACTGAGAATCGGGGTAGATGAAAGTGAAGCAGCACGCGAGGATTTCTTCCGGATTTGCAGCGATGCCGTCGCAGAGGGAGTTGACGGATTAATTGTCCACGGAAGAACCACCGAGCAGTATTTCAGGGGCAGCGCGGACTGGAATGTTATCGCTGAACTGAAAAAACAATATCCTCAAACGAACATCATAGGCAGCGGGGATTTGTTCGATGCGAAAGATGTCGTAAATAAAATCAAAACAAGCGGCGCGGACGGAGCGGCTGTCGCAAGAGGAGCGATTGGAAAGCCGTGGATTTACAGACAAATTAAAGATGTGCTCGAAGGCAAAGAGGAAATCTACCGGCCGGACATCAAAGAACAGGGACAGATTATTCTCGAACATTTCGAATTATTAAAAGAATTGTACGAGCCGAAAAAGTGCGTATGGTATTTCAGAAAGTTTCTTTCTCAATACGGCAGGAGTCATAATCAGCCGGGAAAGGTCCGCAGAGAGCTTGTAATGGCTGAAGACGAAGCGGCACTGCTGGATACAATCAAAAAATGGTACGGCATATGAAAAAAATAAAATACAAAAACTAAAAAATAAAAATAGCGGAATGTTCTCTTTAAATAATTTCGCCGAAGGCGAATCCTGATTTTTTATGTTTTATTTTTGATTTTTTATTTTTCTATCTATGGTATTATACGGCCATGGCGAAAGACGAAAAAAAGAGCAGACATACCCGTCTCGACTCGGCGTCGAGCCGAGGTCGGATACCGAAAATGGAGAACCGCAAGGCGTTTTTCGATTTTGAGATAATCGAAAAAATCGAGGCGGGAATGGCACTTCTCGGCAGCGAGGTAAAATCGCTGCGGGACGGCGGAGCGGATTTGAAAGGCTCTTTCGCAAGAATCGATAATGACGAATGCTGGCTCCTCGGCTGCAATATCTCGCCTTATAAGCAGGCGAATATCCGTAATCACGAGCCTTTGAGGAAACGCAAGCTGCTGCTGCACAAAAGGCAAATCAGAAAAATCGACGGCAAGCTCCAGCAAAAAGGTTTTACTCTTGTGCCGCTGCGGATATACTTTTCAGATAACGGACACGCAAAAATAGAACTGGCGATAGCAACCGGAAAACGCAAATACGACAAACGGGACAAAATCAAGGCCCGACAGCAAAAAGGCGATATTCAAAAAAGTATGAGAAAATATAAACGATAATTTTGTGATTTGGAGACAATTATGACAGAAGAAAAAAAACAGGAAAAGAAAATCATCGTCGATGAAGACTGGAAGGCCAAGGCTCAAAAAGAAAAGGAAGAACTGAAAGAAAAACCGGGAAAAGAAGATATTCCGCCTCTGCCGGCAGGCGATTTCAGCGCACTGGTCAGTATGCTCGCTACGCAGGCACTGTTCGCTATGGGACTGATTGCGACCGAAGAAAACGAAGAGCCGAAAAAAGACCTCAGACTTGCGAAGTTTCAAATCGATATACTCGAGGCGCTGGAAGAAAAGACCAAAGGCAACCTTATCGAACAGGAGCAGAAATTCCTGACCGGTGCGCTGGGCCAGCTTAGAATGGGTTTTGTCGAAGTATCGAAATAAAACAAGGAGGTAAGGAAGTAAGGAAATAAGGATGCAAGGAAAACAGTGTTATCGACAAAGATTCCACTGTAAGCTAATTTTATGTCAAATATATTAAAACAAATACTGGCAGACAAACGAGTTGAAGTTGAACAGCAGAAAAAAGCTGTTTCCGTTGAGCAGCTTAAGGAACAAATAAAAAAACTGCCTAAATGCCGGAACTTTCACAAAGCTGTTACGAAATCAAATCCGCGGGGGATAAACATTATCGCGGAAGTCAAGAAGGCCTCGCCTTCGGCGGGGCTTATACGCGAGGATTTCGACCCTGTTGCAATAGCAAAAATTTACGAGTCGTGCGGCGCTGACGCCATCAGCGTTCTGACAGATGAGAAATATTTTCAGGGCAGACTCGAATATTTGACGCAGATTAAAGAAGCAGTTTCAGTGCCGGTATTACGGAAAGATTTCATCATCGATGAATATCAGGTTTACGAGGCTCGTGCGGCTGGGGCCGATGCCGTTCTGCTCATCGCAGAGGCGTTCGAGCCAACCGATGGAAAAATACTCGATTTGATGATTTTGGCGGCGGAGCTTACGCTGTCGATACTTTTGGAGGTGCATAGCGTTGAGAGCCTTATGCGGGCGAGGAGTTTAATCGGATTTCCAAAGGCGCATTACAGCATAATCGGAATAAATAACCGCAATCTTGAAACGATGAAGGTCGATTTGAATACGACCCTTCGATTGGCGGAACTTGCGGGCGAAACCGGCGGCCTTGTCGCTGAAAGCGGCATAAAAACAAGACAGGATGTCGAAAAAATCCAAAAAGCCGGCGCTATAGCGGTTCTTGTCGGCGAAATCCTCTGTAAAAGCCCCGATATCAGGAACAAATTCAAAGAACTTTTCGGTTAATCCGCCTTTGGCCATAAAGGGCTTTCTTTATCTAAAAACCGTCTATAATCCCGTCCTATAATATCTTGTTTTAAGTCCTACAATGCCCTTCTTTTATGTCTTAACTCCTTATATATACAGAATTTGCTTTACTTTTGCCTGACTGTATGTTAAAATAGGCAAACTTGTAAAGCTGGACAGAATCTCTTTGTGTACAGGGCGCAAAGTCAGCTTGTTTTGGAGTATAAAAAGTGAACTTCGTCGTCATACAAGGCGGGATTAGCTGCCAGGGCGGGGCATCATCAGAAAGAAGATTTTTTAGACTCTGCCGGTCTTTCGGTACTGAAAGACGGTGGGTATTTTTGTGCGGAGGGTTAAAGTGAAACCATCAAATATCGGTATTTTAAAAATTTTCCTGCTGGGCGTAATTTTGGCCGCCTTGTGCGTTTTGGCCTGCGGCTGTCAGGAAGCAAGACTGTCAACGAGCCAGGAAGTAGCGGCCTTCGAGATGGCAGGGCCAATCACTCCGAAGATCGACCTTGAACAATTGCTCAGCGCCAAGACTAATTTCGGAATCTACGCGGTCGGAATGGGCGATGTTATCGAGGTTCAGATGCCGACAATCATCACGGCTGTTTCGCCGAAAACATATAAAGACCAGATGAAACAGGTTGAGCCATATCTTTGCAGAGTGTCCGACAACGGCACCATTACCGTTCCGATACTGGGAGAAATCAATGTGGACGGTAAGAGTTTGGCGCAGATAGAGGCCGAGCTGGTCAGCGGATATTATCCGAAATATGTTATCGACCGGCCGAGCGTCGTATGCAGCGTTAAAGAATATCATCTTAAAAATGTTACCGTAGTCGGCGCGGTTATGCAGCCGGGCGTTTACCAGCTCAAAAGCAACGAGATGTCTCTTGTGGCGGCATTAATGAAAGCAGGCGGCATCGTCGAGAGCGGAGCGAGCGTTATCACGATAAAAAATCCGCAGCGCAATTATGTAAACCATCAGAATTCGCACGAATCTGTAAAGCAGTTTGCCGAGCTTAACGAACAGTATATAGAATTGAGCGACGGTTCCGCACAAAATACGGCGGCGGATTTTTCCGCTCTTACGTTTGACCTTGTATTCCAGCCGGAAAGTGCCAATTCGACAGTCGGCAATCTTAATATTCAAAGAGGCAATGAAATAATTTACGGTAAAAAAGTAAATATCAAAAATCCGGCCGAGCGTGCCGAGTATGTACAAGAACTGCAAGGTGTTATCGGTTATGAGCAGGCGCAAATAATTGAAAAAGCGATAGAGCAGCTTGCGGCACAGCTTGCACCGGCAATCGCGGCAAGCGGAGAAAAACAATTTGACAAAGAAGATATAGAACTTCTCGAAGCGGCAGATGAGTCCGGCAATATGAGAAAGAATACAGGCTGTCAGGGCTGCGATAAAAAATATATAGAACCCCAGCCTGCCGTCGAGACGGAATTTATACCTATTGAAGAAATCAACGAGACAAAAATTGCTGCACCGGTCAATGATGAGCCTGCTTATATAGCCGCGGCGGAAGTAGAGCCGATTATTCTGCCGGTAAAGGGTTTGAATATTCCGTTTGCGGATGTGTCGCTGGTGGACGGCGACCTTATCGAAGTCAAAAGGCTCAATCCTCAGGTTTTCACCGTTATAGGGCTTGCCAAGACTCCGGGGGCGTTTCCATATCCGCCGGAGGTGGAATACAACCTGATGCAGGCGCTCGGTTTTGCCGGCGGTGTTGACCTTGCGGTGGACCCGAGATTTGTAACGGTGTACAGACAGGACGCCAGGGAAGAAGTGGTATCGGCGACATTCAGAATCGACAACAAGTTTATGGCTAAAGCCTATGATGTAAAAATCAAGCCGGGAGATGTTATTTCTGTCGATGTTACCCCAAGGACCAGAAGAAATATGATTCTTAACCAGATGCTGCGTATAAACTTCGGCATGTTTATCAACCCGTTTAATAATGATTAAACCCAACGTCAATCAAATGAGAGAATAAAAATGACAGATAAAAAGACGAATATAGAAAACGAAGCCGGCAGTGTTGAACAGATGATGTCAGGCACCCATAGAACATTTGCGGTGACGCTGCAGCGGAGACGGCTGAGCATACTCATCACAGCGGTTCTGTTTGTAGCCGCGGCGATACTTTATCTTATAAAGGCCGAACCGCTTTATACGAGCACGGCCAGACTATACGTAGAGCAAACGGGGCCGAAATTAATCGCTGATTATGAAGGTACGATGACGCAGTCGAAAAACTATCTTTATACCCAGAGCGAGATAATTAAATCCACTCCGATTATCGCCAAAGTGGTGCAAAGAAGCGATATTAAAAGGCTGAGGACTTTCGAGGCGAAACCAGAAAGCATAGCTGAAAAAATAAAGAAGCAAATCGGACTGGCCGAGCCGTCTTTTACGACGGGCGAGATTGACAACCTTGTGATTTATCTGAAGAAACTACTCGACGTTCAGGTAGGCATTAAAGACGATATTATAGCTGTAAGCTGTCTGTCGCCCTATAGAGAGGAAGCGGCTCAAATTGTTAACGCCGTTATCGAAGCGTATGTGGATTATCAGACAAGCCAGAAAAAAAGCTCCGTTTCCGAAGTTTTGAAGATTCTGCAGAAGGAAAAAATCACCCGCGACCAAGAGCTTTCGGCCAATTTCAAAGAGCTTCTCGAGTTTACGCGTCAATACGGCGTTATCTCGTTTGAAAAAAGCGGAGGAAACGAGGTATTTCAAAGACTCAAGGCGCTGGGCGATTCATTAACAATCGCACAGCTTGACACGATAAAGGCAAAAGCGACCCTCGAAGCCGTTAAGAAATTCGACAGTCCGCAGAAGGTAAGACAATACGCGATGGCTCAGCCGGGCATCAGTTCGAATCTTTTCGCAAGAGATATGGAGACCAAGCTTCGCGACGAATTGCAATCGCTCGAAACGGAGCTCGAAAACGCCCTGATACAATGTTCCGAAGGTCATCCGACAGTAAAGGCGCTGAAGAGCAGAATAGAAGCGGCTCAGAATAAACTTGCGGCGCAGATTGAGGAATTCGCGAAAAATTATATCGAACTTCTGGAAATCGAATACGATGCCGCCAAACAGAAAGAAGCCGAGCTGTCAGCTTCATACGAACAGTATAAGCAGGAATCGCAAAGCCTTAATATCAAAGCGACGGAATACGCGATAATTGAAACAAAACTCGAACAGAGCAAACGTTTTTGCGAAATACTCGACGACAGAATCAAAGAATTGAATGTGTCTGAAGAAGCCGGGGCGTTGAATATCAGCATACTGGAAACGGCAAGGCCGGCGGAATTCGCGACAAGTCCGAAAAAGGCTCCGACTCTGGCGGCGAGCCTTATACTCGGCCTTTTGTTCGGGTTGGCCCTTGCAATTACAAGAGAACGGCTCGACTGGAGACTGAGAAGCGCCGAAGAAATCTCGATGGTTCTCGCAACGCCGGTGCTCGGCATTGTGCCGTCGATGTCCGACAAGGGCAAAAAAGATAACGGCAATAAAGGACAAAAAGTTCATCTCGAACCCAAATCCTCTATCGCGGAGGCCTATCGAAGCATACGTACCTCTGTATTTTTCGGAGTGCCCAAGGGGCAGGCGAGGACTATTCTTATTACATCTCCTGCGCCGAGCGACGGCAAGACTACAATGGTAAGCAATCTTGCGATAGCAATGGCTCAGGCGGGACAAAAGACACTTATTGTTGACGCGGACTTTAGGAAGCCTATGCAGCACAATATATTCGGCTTTGCCAACGAGGTTGAAAAAGGCCTGTCGAGCATTCTTTCGGGGCAGATTTCGCTCGATGACGCGATAAGAAGCTGTCCGACAGACGGGCTGTTTCTGCTGACGAGCGGCCCGGAGATACTGAACCCGAGCGAGCTGCTTAACAGCGAAGCGTTCTCGAATCTTCTTAAGGAGCTTACGCACCGCTATGACAGGGTTATAATAGACTCTCCGCCGGTTACATCGGTCGCGGACAGTCAGATACTGGCGGCGATTTGCGATATAACCATACTGGTGATTCGTGCGGAAAAGTCCACACGCAAACTTGCCCAGCAGGCAAGAGAGGCCTTGGCAGGTATCGGGGCGCGTGTGCTCGGTGCGGTCGTGAACGACGTTTCGCCAAAACATAGCCGATACGGGTACTATTCACATTACAGTTATTATGGATACGGCTATGGTTATGGAAGAAAGAAAGAATAACGGCACCGGCCTGAGCCGAGTGATAGAAATACTGCTGATATGCCTTATAGCTTTTATGCCTTTCGCGTTCGGAGCGGTAGAGGCGTGGAGCGAACAGGTCGTAGTTGTTTTGTCTTCAGCGATTTTATTTCTTTTTCTCCTCCAAAAGATATTAAATCCTCAGGAAGGTTTTGCCCGTACATTTGCCTATTTTTCGCTCCTGCTGTTTCTTTTCATTATTGTTATGCAGATTATACCTTTGCCGCAAGGCATTGTTTCAGCTTTGTCGCCTCAAACCGTATCGCTTAAAAAAGAGTTGCTGGATTCGACGAGCGGAACGCAGCAAAATTTGGACAAGCTGACCATCAGTTTTTATCCTTCGGCAACGAAACACAATTTGCGAATTATATTTGCGATTGTCAGTATTTTTGTGGTTGTGCTTAATAATTTCAAATCTTATGAACAAATAAAGAGACTGCTCAAGGCGATAGTTTGTATCGGCGCCGCTGTCGCGATTCTGGCGATAGTTCAGAATATTGCCGGTAATAATAAAATTTACTGGTTCACTTCAACGCCGTTGCGGGCAAGCAGCGGGCCATTTATAAATCACAGTCATTTCGGGCAGTTTATGAATCTGTCGATTGGCGCCGCTGCGGCGCTGCTGCTTTTGAAATTGCAGGAAGATTTTAAAAACAGGCATACAACCGCGGCAAATATCTTCGAGTATTTCGATTCGTCGCAGGCAAGAGGTCTCTGGGCCCTTGCGGCAATGATAAGTATATCGGCGGCGGCAGTTTTCGCATCGCTTACACGAAGCGGAATGGCTTCGATGCTTATGGCGATGTGCGTTATCGTGCTGCTGCTGGCGATGCGAAAAAGCCTGAGACAGCACGGCTGGCTCGTTTTTGTCATAGCTCTTTGCGCGTTTGTGTGTTTGCTGTATACAGGCTTCGACGCTGTTTATGAAAGATTTGCGACATTCAGTTCGCTGGACAGCTATCAGACGAGACTTGAAATCATCAGGGACCTGCTCAAGCCGGCAAGACGGTTTGCCGCTTTGGGAACTGGACTTGGCACTCATTCGGTTATATATCCGATGTTTCAGAGCACCAGTACCGTTTTGCGATTCAGGTTCGCTGAAAACGAGTATATACAGTTGATTGAAGAAGCGGGCATAACCGGCTTTGTTATAATGCTGAGTTTCGGTGCAATCGTTGCGATAAATTTCGTAAAGGCGATAAGAAATAAAAAGTCCAATATAAGTATAACCGCTTACGGACTGGGATTCGGCTTGATAGCGATTCTGATACACAGCGTAAGCGATTTTGGCCAGCATTTGCCTGCGAACGCGGCCTTGTCGGCAATTTTCTGCGCGTTGATAATCACTCTCGGTCAAAGCCGAACAGGCAATATATCGATAAAATCTGTTAGAATCGGCGCGATAATTTTGTTGATTCTGACAACGGCGGTATCTGTCTGGTCGATTAACGAAGCACAAAAAGCGAGAGTTGCCGAGGGCTGGTGGAAAAAGGCCTCTGTAGTAGAAAAAAAAGTGGTTGCCGACAATATGCAAGGCAGCGATGACGATTTTGAACGGCTGATTTCTTATGGAACAAAGGCGGTACAGGCCCAGCCGGACAATATTGAATATCGATACTGGCTGAATGTCTGGCGATGGTGGGAGGCAGGCAGGCACATCGACCCTGATATCGGCGGATTATCAAACGAGGGTATGGAAAAAACTTATGAGATAGTTGCCGACCTTAAGGAAGCCCGTTTTTTGTGTCCGACTTTCGGGCCGGTGTATTGCCTGATGGGACAGCTGCAAAAATTCGTACTCCTTGAGCCTGCTGGAGAAGATAACATTAGAAAAGGAGTTATGCTCGAACCCAACAACGAGCTGGCTCTTTTTGCGGCGGGATGTCTGGATATAAGCGAGAATAAACCGAGCGAGGCATTTGAAAAATTCAGAAAATCTGTGCGGCTTCGCAGCACATTTTTTAGAGACATCTAAACGTTTCATAATGATTACCTCCTGCGTTTGGCTTATAGATTTTTCATATTAGGACACCGGTTCCTGCTCACAATCACAGAAATGAAAGCCTCCCTGCTTTCCCAGTTTCCCTAAATTATACTTGATATGTAAAATATCAAATTTATAAGACTTTGTCAAGTGAATAACCATCAAATACATAAATATTATTATATTTGGATACAGTTAGTCCTCTTTGTTTTATCCTTATTTTGGCACTGGCATAGCGGGCCGTTTTCTGGTATAAGTATCGCCTCTGTTAACGGTAATTTTGTTTATTACTCTGGAAAAGCGGGATGTTTGCGATAATCAGCGATATACATTCGAATATTGAAGCTCTGACAACAGTGCTTGCGGACATCGAAAAAAGGGGCATAAAAAAGATTTATTGCCTCGGCGATATAATCGGCTACGGGCCGAATCCGAAGGAATGTCTCGATTTAGTCATCGAAAAAACACAGGTTTGCGTTATAGGCAATCACGATTATGCGATTTTATACGAGCCGACCAATTTCAATCTCGGCGCCGAGAGGGCAAGTTTTTGGACAAGAAGCCAGCTCGAAACCGAACCAGGCAGCGGCAAAAGACATAAACGCTGGGAGTATCTCGGTACCCAGCAAATGAGACACACCTTTTCAGCAGAGCTCGACGGAGTAAAAGCCACACTCGAATTCGTTCACGCTTCACCGAAAAGGCCGATTAACGAATACCTTTTTCCGGACGATGTTTATGCAACGCCGACAAAAATAACCTCTCAGTTCGACAGGTTTAAACATATTTGCTTCATCGGCCATACACATCTGCCGGGCGTTTTTCTCGCTGACCCGGACTTTTACACTCCCGAAGAGCTCGATTATGTTTATCCTATAATACCTGAAGAAAGAGCGATTATAAACGTCGGCTCCGTAGGCCAGCCGAGAGACAAAGACAACAGAGCGGCTTATGTTTATGTCGAAAAAAGTACCGTCAACTTTGTTCGTGTCCCATACGATTACGAAACCACCGCAAATAAAATCCGTGCGGTACCGGAGCTCGACAACTTCGAGGCCGACAGGCTGAGCGAGGGACGGTAAAAATAAAAATTTTGGAATCATCCTGATAATCGAGAGTTTCTTATGAATATCAAAAAAATATATGTTTTGCTTATTTGTGTTTCTTTTCTTAACTGCGGCGTTGCAATCGCTGATGTAAACGCCGTACCGCAAATAAACTCCCTTCGGCAGGATGTCGATATTTCCGCTATAAGCGGGCCGGAAGAAACATTTACACTCGGCTCAGTTCTGCCGGCTGAAAGCAATAATCCTTACAAACTCGAACTCGTACTGACGACAAAAGGCGCAGCAGTAACTTCGGCAAGTCTTCGGGATTACGACAACAGGAACTGCAAAAATCCGCAGCCGCTGAAATTACTGTCCGCAGCCCACAACGCAAACACCCTGGCAAATGTCAGGCTGCTGCTGCCGGAAATCGGAAAGGCGTTTCCGCTTAACAGGCTCAACTGGCAAAGTACCGGAGTAAATAAAAACCCAGATGGTTCCGAAACGATAACTTTCTACGCGAATATCTTAAAAGACAACAGCGACCTTCTCAAACTGACAAAAACCTATACGCTTAAACCGGGAAACTATCTGCTGGACTGCATCGTCGGCGTTGAAAATTTAAGCGGCAATGAAGTCAAAACGTCGCTCGATATGCTCGGTCCGGTCGGAATAGTTAGCGAAGATGATAGAACCGACGCTCGAACAGCTATGGCGGGATTTATGAATTCCCAAGGCGTGGTTGAGACATCGAAAATAAATATCAAAAAAATCCTCAAGGATTTCGGCGGTCAGGCGCTGCTGTTTCACGAGAATGCCGAATTCAAATTCATTTGGGCGTCCATATCGGACAAATACTTTGTTTCCATTATTCGGCCTGTGCCGACAGATGAGGATAATATCTACTGCGACTGGCTCGCCGAAAAATACGGCGTATCCTTCGACCCGGATGCTATGGTAAAGGGCGACGAAGATATCGGCGTGCGGTTCCGAACGCAAACGGCGTCAATCGCTCCGCAGCGACAAATTTCATATAAATTTCAGGTCTATATCGGCCCCAAAGACAGGGACCTTTTCAACGGCGTGCCGCTTTACAAAAGTCTCGGCTTCATAAAAACGATAGATTTTCAGGCCTGTTGCGGCGACATCTTCAGCAGCTTAAGCTTCGCCATACTTGCCGCGATGAACTGGCTGTATCAGTATATTCCCAACTACGGAATTGTGATTATAATTTTCGTCTTTGTGGTTCGCGTACTGCTGCACCCGATTACGAAGAAAAGCCAGGTCTCGATGATGAAGATGTCGAAGCTGGCGCCGATGGCTGAGGAAATAAAGAAAAAATACGCCGACAACAAAGCAGAAATGCAGAAGCAGCTCGGCAAGCTTTATAAAGAACAGGGTATGGCGCCGATGCTCGGCTGTATGCCTATGCTCCTGCAAATGCCGATATGGATTGCACTGTACAGCGCAATTTACGCAGGTATCGAATTCCGCGGCGCAGCGTTCCTGCCGTTCTGGATTACCGACCTTTCATCGCCTGATGCGCTGTTTGCGCTGCCGGCGGCTGTCGAACATATTCCCCTAATCGGCTCGTTCATCGGCACAAGTTTTAATTTGTTGCCGATATTTCTCGGAATATCGATGTTCGCCCAGCAAAAACTTATGCCGTCATCGGCGCCCTCGTCGAACCCGCAAGCGGCCCAGCAGCAGAAAATGATGCTGTGGATGATGCCCGTAATGATGCTTATGTTCCTATACAGAGCGCCGTCAGGCCTGAACCTTTATATTATGGCCAGTACGACCGCCGGCGTTGTCGAACAATACATCATAAAGAAACACATCAAGGAAAGAGAGGCTTTCGAAGAAGCGGGTCTTGTTCCAACCACGAGCAAACTCGGCGGAAAATTAAAGAAGAAAAAACCCAAGCCGCCAATTAGATTTTCCTGACCGGAAAGTTGTTTAGCCGTTGCCGGCATTTATCCTCCGTAGCTTCAGCGAAGGAGGACGGCGGCGTTTCGCAATATGTACAATACTAACGACACAATAGTTGCAGTATCCAGCGGCTGGGGCCCGGCAGTAAAAAAAATTATACGCATCAGCGGGGACAAAACTTTCGATATATTAAAATCCCTTGCCTCGCGAAACTTTCAAAAACAGCGGGCAATAATTCATACACCCGTAAATATCGACGAACTCGAAATTGACTGCCGTTTTTATCTTTTTACCTCTCCCAATTCATATACAGGCGAAGACCTTGCCGAGATGCATATTTTCGCCTGTGATGAAGCTGTCGAGCTTGTCTTTGCCAAACTTCTGGCACTGGGCTGCCGAAATGCTCTGGCCGGCGAATTTACATACAGGGCTTACATCAACGGGAAAATGGATTTATCAAAGGCTGAGGCAGTCGCGCAATTGATACAAAGCTCGAATCAGTATCAGCTTGGTGCCGCTCAGAGGCTCTTCGGAGGCTCCATTGAGAAAAAAGTCGGTCAAATCAGGCAGGAAATGCTCGAACTGCTAAGCCTGATCGAGGCTGGTCTCGATTTCAGTGCTGACGACATAGAAATAATCGCTCCAAAAAAAGCTGTCGAAACAGCAGGAAAAATCCGCAGCGGCCTCGATGAGCTTTTGTCCGGCTCGATAACATTTGAACAGATTGCCCATGCCCCTTCGGCGGTAATTGCCGGCGATACAAACGCAGGTAAAAGCAGTCTCGTAAATAAACTCATCGGCGCAAAAAGAAGCATTGTTTCAGACCAGAACGGTACAACCCGTGACGTTCTCGAGCATTGGCTGAAATTGGATAAGTGCGATTGCGTCTTATTCGATTGCGCAGGCCTTGTTGCCGAGCCAGCCGATACACTTCAAACCATCGCCAACGCCGCGGCACTAAGAGCAATCAATGACGCTGTGGCCATAATCTTCTGTGCGGACATAACAAAACCGGATTACTCGAATGATTTGGAAATACTGAAACGTATATCCAAAAAACCCGCAATTTACGCAGCAACAAAATGCGATTGTTTGACGGATAGCCAAATAAGTACTAAATTGAAATCTCTTAAAAAGCTGTTCGGGACTGATTTTATAACTACAAGCGCAAAGACCGGGCTCGGTCTTGAAAAACTCAAAACACTTATTGAGCAAAATATAATTACTCAAACTTCTAACGCATCGGAACCCGCTGAAAAAACCGCCCTTACAGAAAGACATAAACAGGCCGTAGTTGAAGCGATTAAAAATATCGAAAGTGCCTGCGGCGAATTGGAAAAAGGCAGCGAAGAAATAACAGCGATGTTTTTACGCTCGGCCCTGCAGAATCTGGCCAGCTTCGAAGCTGAACATATTGACGAGCAAATACTTGAAACAATCTTCTCCAGATTTTGTATCGGGAAATAACACTTTTTTCAAAATATTCTTGACATATCGGCAAAAAGTGCAATAATGTTGCAGTTTTAACAAGGGTTTTTATATGGTTAATAATGATTTAAAAGCTAAAGCGGAAAAAATATTAAAAACAGCTGGTTTTAATTCCACAAAAGCACAAATTTTCATATTGCAGGAACTGCTTAAAGCCGGCAAGCCTCTGTCGAGAGAGGAACTGGCCGCACGGCTCGGTGAAAAATGTCCCGACAAAGTAACGGTTTACAGGATTATGGAAAGATTTTGTGCCGGAAATCTGGTTCACAAAGTCTATCTCAGCAACAGGGCGTGGAATTATGAACTGGCGCATCACTGCGATGAAAAACAATGCCATCCGCATTTTACCTGCAATAACTGCGGCGAAACATTCTGCCTGACAGGTTTATTCCTGCCAATGGTAAAAGGGTTGAAAAAAGGTTTTGTAGTTCAAAGACAGCAGGTCAGAATTGAAGGACTATGTCCGGCGTGTTCATAACGTAATATAATGATTAAATCGTTGAGAAAATTTGTTCTTGTTATTACAGCGACGGCATTTCTGCTAAGTTCGGCAAATGTTTTTCTGTATCTGCGTCTTGCCGAACACGAACACGACGAAGGCGGACACGACCATAAACACTGCCCCATTTGTCAACAGGCCGCTGTAAACAAGACAAAGGCGATTATTCCTAACGTAATATTAACCCTCGAATTGCCACAGGTAATATTTACAAACATTTATAAATCTGAAATCTTTGTAAAACCTATCCCAAAACCTCAATTTTTGGGTTAATATGAGCCGATATATGGTTTATGGACATAACAAACGAACAATGGCAACGGATTGCAAAGT
>PGYD01000122.1 GCA_002839495.1 Planctomycetes bacterium HGW-Planctomycetes-1 | reverse complement strand
TCTCGTAACCCGCCGCATCAGCCTTGCGATTTGCGTCTCGTATTTTTGCACGAGCCGTCTGTAGGCTTCGTTGTCGCCGGCTATACAGGCCTGAATATCGTTTAAGTCCGTTTCCACAAAAGTATTATAATGAAAAAGAGCGAAGTTGCCATAGTCAGTTTAGATGCTTTTCCACTTAATTAGTGTGCGATTTGAGCGGGCGGTAACACAAAATTTTTTTATAGGCTTATAAACTACTGTCGAATTTGCTGGTTATAGCGGTTTGTAATCGGCATTCTTCTGTCTCTGCCGAAGGCTTTTGGCGTGATTTTAACGCCAGGCGGGCATAACCGCCGTTTGTATTCGTTGCGGTCAACCATACGGATGACCTTCATTACCGTCTCAGCGTCGAAACCCTGTTTGATAATCTGCGGCAGGGATTTTTCCTCTTCGATATAAGCTTTCAGTATCCGGTCGAGAATATCGTATTCAGGCAGCGCATCGCTGTCCTTCTGGTTATGGCGAAGTTCGGCGCTCGGGATTCTTGTAATAACGCTTTGCGGAATAACTTCTCTGCCGTGCAGTTTATTGACGTATTCGCTGAGCTTATAAACAATGGTCTTCGGCACATCTTTTATGACCGCAAATCCTCCTGCCGTATCGCCGTAAAGCGTCGAGTATCCTACCGCTGTTTCGCTTTTATTGCCCGTCGTCAGCACGATATAGCCGAATTGATTGCTCAGCGACATCAGGATAACGCCTCGAATCCGTGCCTGCAGGTTCTCGAAGGCGAGCCCTTTTTCGTTCCAGCCGGAAACTTCGCCGAGTTCCTGATTAAAGCCCTGCAATAGCGGCTCTATCGGAATAGAGTGAAATTCTATACCCAGATTTTTCGCGGATTTTTCGGCGTCGCTTATTGTTTCAGCCGAGTTAAACTTTGTCGGCATCGTAACACCGATGACATTTTCCTTTCCGATAGCATCGACGGCAATTGCCGCGGTAAGCGATGAGTCTATCCCGCCGCTTAGCCCCACAATCGCCTTTTTAAAGCCGTTCTTTGCGAGGTAGTCTTTCGTTCCGAGCACAAGCGCCTTGTAAATTTCCTCGTTCTCGTCGGTCTTTGTTTCGGCGCGGTCGGATTTTATTTGTCCGTTGGCCTCGATATCTGCGATGAGCAAATCTTCTTCGAATGCCTTTGCGCAGGCGGCCAATCGACCTTGTGAATCGATGAACATACTCCTGCCGTCAAAGACAAGCTCGTCCTGTCCGCCGATGATATTACAGTATGCGAGGGGACAGTTGAACATTTTGGCGCAGGTCTCAAGAACATCCAGGTTTTCGTTTATTTTTCCTGCGTGAAAAGGCGATGCAGATATATTGACGATAAGATTTTTCTCGGTAACGCCGGCAAGAAACTCTTTGAGCCAGTTCAAGTCCCAGATGTCTTCGCAAATTGTGCATACTACGGATAAATTTTTAATTTTAATCACAACGGGTTCGGTGCCGGAATGGAAATATCTTTTTTCGTCGAATACTCCGTAATTCGGCAATAGGGCCTTGCGATATACCTTTGTGATTTTTCCATTGGCCAGAATCGCCAGCGAATTGAAGCAGCCTCCGTCGTTCGGCTCGGCGAAACCGGCCATAATGGTTATATCGGGACAGTCTTTGGCAAGCTGTTCGATGGCTTTTTTGTTTTCCGCAAGGAAATGTTTTTTGAGCAGCAAATCTTCCGGCGGGTAGCCGCAGATGCACAATTCCGGAAATATAAGCAAGTCGAGCTTTGCCTCTTTTGCGCGGCGGTACATTTCTTTGATTTTAGCGGTATTGCCGGCAAAATCCCCGACGGTTGTATTTATCTGTGCCAGACCTGTTCTTAAGCTCATTTAATTTTCCGTTTATTTAACGAACAGCATTTCCACATAAGTCGGCAGCCTTTCTAACCGGCTCATTGCGCTAATAACCACGTCTCTCGAATTCTCCGCTTTTTTGACCGTATTGTCAATAGCGATTGCCGCCGTTGAGGCTTTTTTCAGTTTGCTTATCAATTCGCAGGTTTTATGAAAGTACCTTGGGATAAATGCCGTATTTCTTGATTTTGTAGCCGAGTATCCGTTCCGTCAGTCCCAGTTCTTTCGCGGCTTTTCTTTGTTGTCCTTCGCATTTTTTAAGTGCGTCGATTATGAGTTCTTTTTCCTTGTTTTCGATAATCTCGATAAACGACCGGCCGGCCGAAGTATCGGTTTTTCTTATCATTTGCAGCGACGGCGGTAAATGTTCCGAGCGTATAACATCCTCATCGCAAAGCAAGACCGCCCGTTCTATGCAGTTTTCAAGCTCTCTTATATTACCCGGCCAGTGATAGCTTGTCAGCATTTCGATTGCGGGCGTCGATATTCGGGTAATGCGTTTGTTATTTTCTCTCGACAGTTTTTCGAGGAAATAATCCGCTAAAAGCATTATATCATCTTTGCGTTCTCTCAGCGGCGGCAGGTATATCGGAAAAACGTTAATCCTGTAATACAAATCTTCTCTGAAAAGTCTTTCCTTGATTTGCTCTTCGAGATTTTTATTGGTGGCCACAATAATTCGAACATTTGACTTTATTGTTTCGCTGCCCCCGACCCGCTCGAACTCCCTAAATTGGATAACCCTCAGCAGTTTTATCTGAAGGTTCATCGAAAAATCGCCTATTTCATCGAGGAATATTGTCCCGCCGTTGGCCTTTTCGAATCTTCCGATTTTCCGTTCTGTAGCCCCCGTAAAAGACCCTTTTTCGTGTCCGAAAAGCTCGCTTTCGAGCAGCGTTTCGGGCAGGGCGGTGCAGTTTACCTTTACGAAAGGCTTGCTTGCCCGCGTACTGTTATAATGTATAGCGTGGGCCACGAGGTCTTTGCCTGTTCCGCTTTCGCCGCATATCATTACCGTTGCGTTGCTCTCGGCCACCTGTTCGATAAGCCTGTAAACGCCTTTCATCGCGTTGCTTGTGCCGACCATATTGCTGATGTTGAAATGCGACTTCAGTTCCTGCCTCAGCCGCAGGTTTTCTTCCGAAAGCTCTCTTCTATTCGATTCAACGAGTTTATTCAGTTTGACCGCCTGCGCGACCATTGTCGCTATGACGTTCAAAAGATTGAGATTTGCCTCGACGCTGTCGTTTTTTTGTACCGGCCTGTCAACGCTAAGCGTCCCGATGGTTTTGCCTTCGAGTTTTACAGGCACGCAGTAGAACGCTGTTTTTTTGTCTTTCGACGTTTTTCTCGGATGTGTCTTATGCAGGAATCTTACGTCTTTCGAAATATCCGGCACTACTATCTGCCGGCCTGTTTGAACGACTGTTCCGGTTATTCCCTCGCCTATTTTATAGCTGCCGAGCTTTTCGGATTCTTTACTTAATCCGTGCGCCACCTTGATATTTATGGTTTCCGTATCGGGGTCGAGAAGCGTAACCGTTCCCCGCTGAAGTTTAAGATGTGTATCGAGCGACTTCAAAATCGCTTCAAGCGTCAGCTCGAGGTCCAGCGACTCGGCAAATGCCCTCGCCATATCGCCCAGCAGTTGTACTTCTTTCGATAAATTTACAGCCATAATTGAATCCTTACATATAATATACAAAATTGTAGACATAAAACAAAAAATTACAATATTGTTCTTTCCCGATTTTAGAATAACATTTGATTTATTCTTCGTGCAAATAGGGGAAATAAAGGATGATATGTGAATACCGTTTCCCGCCAAAACATGCTTATTATCCCCCGTTATATGCGTTTTTAATGCGATGAATAGCGTTTTTTGAGGTTTTGAGACGGCTTGTATTTCCTCTGCGGCTTTGTGTGGATTTTTACGATTTTAATTCGAAAGTATCGATAATGCGCTTGCCGTCGGCGGTGAAACAGACGGCCTGAAGGATATAGGTTTTCCCGCCGCCCAGTTCGCTTTCAAGATTCAGCTCGAACTCA
>PGYD01000016.1 GCA_002839495.1 Planctomycetes bacterium HGW-Planctomycetes-1 | reverse complement strand
AAAATCGTGTAAATTCACCAATAAAGGTATCGACTCGGCAACGGCTTGCCTTAACCGCTTATATGGAAATTGTCGGGTTTTTGAGTCAAAATCGCCATTTTTGGGTGAGTTCTATGACGGTTTTAGCGATTTTTTCACCTGGGAGACATAAAAACAGGACTTATAAGCTCCTGTTTTTCCGCCCTACCGCCCTGTTTTGGATATGTATTTATTGGGCTTGTTTTTCTATTTCGCTCAAATATGCCAGCGTCCGTTCGAGTTGGTCGGACAGATTTTTAAGCTTCAGCATCGTCTTTACGCGGGTTATAAGCTCCAGTTTATTGACGGGCTTGCTGAGGAAATCGTCCGTTCCGGATTCGATTGCCCTTTCGATGTCTCTCAACTCGTTAAGGGCCGTAACCATAATCACCGGCAAATCCGCTGTTTCGGGATTATTCTTTATTCTCCTGCATACTTCAAAGCCGCTCATTTTGGGCATCATAACATCGAGCAGCACCAAATCCGGCTTTGATTTTTTGATTATCTCAAGTGCTTCTACGCCGTCTCTTGCGGGGATTGTCCGGCATTGGAGGTCTTCAAGATAAGCCTGGAGCAGTTCGAGATTCTGCTCATTATCATCGACAACGAGTATATTCGCATCTTCAATGTTTTGCAGGTCCTTTTTAGCCTTTGTCATAATTGCTTTTCTCCGATACATTGCTCGATAAAACACCTGACTTCAGGTTTCAGGTATATTGTTTCAATATCCAAAATTTCATTGACGGCTTTTGCACAGTTCATCGCGATTTCATAGTTGCTCGAATCCATATCCGCAAAAAAGAAGAACTCATCCTTGATTTTGCACAGGCCGGAGCTGCCGCCGCCGAGCGAATCTTTACGTATTTTAACACCATTGCCCTCAAGCAGTTCCAGCAATTCGTCAAGAATAGCTTTATTATCCATATCTTTAAGGAAAAACGCCTTAAATGTCGATAAGTATAATACTGTAATTTTATCAATTTGAAAGACTTTTTTGCTTTGAACAAAGGAGGCAGTTTTGCCGCAGTTAATTACGAAACGCCGTTCTCTCAACAAAGAGATTACTCTGCAAGCCCAGCAGAACAAGGAGCTTCAGGCACGCCTTGCCAAGCTCCAGACCCTCGCCAATTTGGGCACTATCAGTGCGATTGTTGCCCACGAAATTAATAATATCCTTATGCCGCTGGGCAATTACGCACAGGTTGCGCTTAATAATCCGCAGGATAGCCAGCTTGTTAAAAAGGCGCTCGAAAAGACCGTGTATAACAGCGCTAGAGCGTCTGAAATTCTCGAAAGTATGCTTGCCGTCGTAAACGGTGAAGCGATTGAAAAGAAAATATGCAGACTCCAGCAGCTTCTCGAAGAGGTCTTTTCCTGTATCGGTAGAGACTTTGGAAAAGACAGCGTTAAGGTCAAAATGGAAGTCCCAGATGAACTCGGTTTTCCGGCTGTTCCGGTACAAATTCAGCAGGTTTTTATGAACCTGATTTTAAATGCCCGCGAGGCGATGATGCCGAGAGGCGGAACACTTACGATAAACGCAAGAAAAGAACAGGATACAATCATCATAGAGATAAGCGATACCGGCTGCGGTATCGAGCCGGAAAATATGGACAGGCTTTTCGAGCCGTTCTTTTCGACAAAGACGCCGGACTCCCCTGCCGGCAGAGTCGGTGCAGGCTTAGGGCTTTTGTTCTGCAAAGAGATTGTAGATTCTCACGATGGTACTATTGATGTGCAGTCCGAACCGGGCAAAGGCGCAAAATTCACTATTACGCTGCCTGCCGGTTAATAACCGCAATTTTATCCTTCGTCAATAATCGCTTCCACTATATCGAATATGGCCTTTCTGGTCGGATAATTTGCGTTATTCGTAATAATCGAAAAGATGTACTCTCTGTCCCCATCAGCGGCTATACACAAACCTGACAAAGAACGGACATTGCTTATATAGCCGGTCTTTGCAAAAACTCTGCTGCGGTAGCGGTCCTTATAAAACTGCTTTCTAATCGTTCCATCTACTCCGCCGATGGCAAGTGTCTGCCTGAAGCCCGGCCAAAAATCGCTTCTGTAAGCATCGAGCAACACCTTCGTAAGAACATTCGCTGATAGCTTATTGACGCTGCTTAGGCCGCTGCCGTCGTCGATGTAAAATTCAGCCTTGCCGATGTCCAGGCTCGTAAGATAATCTTCTATCGCTTTTCTGCCGCCCTGCCAGCTTCCCGCCCTGCCGCCTGTAATCGTATTGGCAGCCAGTGTTTTCAAAAGGCACTCGGCGGCGATACCGAGACTGTCCTTATTACAGTTCCGAATAACATCCATTATCGGCGTATTGAATTGGGTGATGATTTGCATACTTTCCTGATTAACGGATGCTTCAGTTATTGGCCCCTGAATTTGAATCCCCGCTCTATTGAGATTTTTGGCAAGAAGTTGAGCGAAAAACGCGGCAGGTTTTTCAATGGCTACATCGAACGATGCGGCCTGTCTGCATTTGCCGTAAACAACGATGACATTTTCCTGTCTTGTTCGATTCGAGCCTATTGCGCTGTCGCCTTTCGTAACCGGCTTGACATTATTAATAAGCCGCAGGAATTCTGTCTGCGGGTCTTTGGTGAGCGTTATTTCATCGCCGGTTTTCGCCGCGGCAATTCTTATACAGTTGCCGTTATAGTTCAGGCCGTTTATTTCGCAGGCGTAGGCCATGTTAAGCTGCGTCTTTGGCCAGTTCGGGTTTACACGTTCATCATCGAAAATCGAGCTGTCGATAATTATGCCGTCCAGTTTTTCTATGGATTGAGCTTTTAGGGCCTCTGTGATTCGGCTTATGAAATCTCTGCCGGCCAATCCCAAAAGTGGGTCTCCGCCGCCGACTACGACAAGTTTATTATTTATCAGGCCGGCTTTGGTTGTGAAGCTGTAATCTATGCCGAGACGCTTCATCGCCGCAAAACTCGTAACAAGTTTCATATTCGAGGCCGGTATCAGCGGCGTCGATGGATTATGACTGAAAACAGGCCTGCCGGTTTGTGCATTAACGACCATAATACTGTATTGAACGTTTTTCTGGTCTTTCCTCGAAATTATCTGCTCTATTTTCTCCTGCAAAGACGCACCGAAAACCGCCTGCTGTACGAAAGTCAGGGCCAATATCGCCGAAATCCTTGTTCTGTTCGATAACATAAGCAAAGCTTCTAACAAAAAAACAACCGCAAATCAACAAATAATATAACTGCTTATGTGATTGTGGTAGAATTGATTTGTCAGTGAAGTTTTGCCCTTCGATAGCGGTAATTTATCATTGGCGAAAGCGGGTTACACCTCCTTTTTAAGGTTTTATCATGCCGGTACTCCAATCGCAACTGGTACAGTTTTTGGGGGGAAGGTCATAACAAATGCACTATCTGCAACGAGGATGTTTTTATTCGAATATGAGACAGAAATATTATAATCTTGTATTCCAGTTAAAATCAGGTCATAGTCAGCGAATACATTACTGACAAAAACCCCCACCAAAAGAATTACAACTGTTGCCCTCATTCTCATTTTTTCTCTCCTAAAAAATTGAATTTCTCTCTATTTTCCGGCGCACATAAAAAAGGGCACCGGCACATCGTGCCTATCTCAGGTTCGCCAGAACCCACACAGAACACGCGTGCAGTGCCCCATTCGGGGCACTGACTTCACACGTTTCTGCGTCACAAACTGGCGATTTGAGATAGAACGCTAAAGTTCAGTGAACTTCAATATTTTATTTTCTTGGTATCTAAAGTACATCTACTTATCTTTTTGTCAAATTAAAATCATCAAAAAAACACTCTCTAAAAGAGATGAAATTTGTCCTGTATTTTATTTTTCTATCCATCTTTTCATGGTTTTATAATTTAACGTATTTTCAAATAAGAACTTATATAATTTTTATTATTTATTTTTGTCGGATTGACAAGATTATTTGCGCTCGTTATACTTTTCCTCTGATGAAAACGAGAATTTTGCGGCTTTTTAGCCGTGGCGTGCTTCCGGAATATTGGTGGATGAATGTTCCGGAAGCTTTTTTATGGATTCGATTGCCCTGCCATAAATTTATTGACAGTTCATTGCGTAATTGTTTTTAATATAGCTACTTATGACAACTTTACCGTCAAAAAAAGGAATTTTCACCGCATCTGTCCTACAGAACCGCGGGATGGGCGCTCAATTTTTTCGCCTGAGCCTTGAACTTGAAAAGAGGGCCAACGCTTTCTTTTGTGCCGCATCAGCGGGACAATTCGTCGAAATCGACGTTTCGCAGCTTGCCCTGCCTGTTGAAAAACTCATACCGGAAAATCTTGCGGATTCATCACAAAGAAATATTCTCCTGCGGCGGCCTTTCAGTTTCGCCGACATCGACAGCAGCAATGACTGCACGATTATAGAAATTCTTTACTGCGTGCTCGGGCCGGCGACGCTGAGAATGAAAACCCTCAAAACCGGAGACACTGTCAATCTCATCGGCCCGCTGGGAAACGGCTTTACAATTCCCGAAGAGAAAAAATCGGCAATACTGGTCGCGGGCGGAATGGGCGCCCCGCCGCTTATACATCTTGCAAAGGTTCTGAAAAAACAGCATCAGGATATAGAGATAACCGCCTTTGTCGGAGCAAAGACAAAAAACGATTTAGCGTTCTTCGATATAAAAACAGATAAGCTGAAAAAGAAACCCGATATCACTTTGCACCAGTTCGCCAAACACAACATTAAAACGTTTATAAGTACAGACGATGGCTCTGCCGGTTTTAAGGGATTCGTTACTGAAATGCTGAAAAACCGGCTCGGCGAAAACAAACCCGCCGGCGCCGAAACGATAATTTACGCCTGCGGCCCGGAAGCGATGCTTTCCGCGACTGCTGCGCTGAGCGGTGAGTTTAAAATCCCCTGTCAGGTGAGTCTCGAAAGACTAATGGCCTGCGGCATTGGATTATGTCAAAGCTGCGCGGTCAAATGCAAAGATAAAAACGGCGGCGATGTATATAAACTTTGCTGCAAAGACGGTCCGGTTTTTTGGGCCGACGAGGTTATATGGGAATGAAAAATAAAAATATTGACCTTACTGTAAATCTGGGCACGCTGAAGCTGATAAACCCGCTGATAACGGCTTCGGGAACGTGCGGCTACGCTGACGAGCTTGATGATTTTATGGATATAAATCAACTCGGCGGTTTCATAACCAAGAGTATTACTCTTAATCCCCGGCTCGGTAACGATGTGCCGCGAATCGTCGAGACGGATTCGGGAATGCTCAACGCCATCGGACTTGCCAATATCGGCGTTGAAAAATTCGTACAGGAAAAAGTACCCTTAATGGAGCGGTACAAAACTCCGTTTTTCGTAAATATCGCAGGCCAGACCATCGATGAATATGTCGCCGTCGCTGAGAAGCTGGCACAATGCAAACGGCTGGCGGGTCTTGAGCTGAATATAAGCTGTCCCAACGTCAAAAAAGGAGGCATAACTTTCGGCACCGACCCTGCCCTTGTCCGGCAGATTACCGGCGAAGTAAAAAAAGTCGTTAATGATAAACTGCTGATTGTCAAACTTACGCCGAATGTAACAGATATCAGTGAAATTGCCCGCGCAGCGGTCGATAGCGGAGCCGATATTCTTAGCCTGATTAACACCTTTACGGCAATGGTTATCGACATCGAGACGAAAAAGCCTGTTCTGGCCAATCGCACAGGCGGGCTTTCAGGACCGGCTATAAAGCCGATAGCTGTTTATCTCGTAAACAAAGTTTATAACGAGGTCGCCAAATCTGCCGGCGTTCCGCTCGTCGCAGGCGGCGGTGTAAGAAACGCATCCGACGCAATCGAATTTATCATCGCCGGCGCAGCGGCGGTAACAATCGGCACAGGCAGCTTCGTAAATCCGGATTGCGCGGTCAAAATTATAGACGGTATTGAAAAGTATTGTCTGCGGCATAATATAACTGCTGTTGCCGAGCTAATCGGCTGCTTGAAATAATGCCGCTGAAAGGTTATAATAGCGCACTGATTTATACCGGCGATAAAAATGGATACACTTAAAGCACTTTATGAATACTTTCCGGCATCTGTCTTCACAGGCAGAGCGTTGGTTTTTATAAGCGAGGACTGGCGGGTCGAGCTTACCGAACATCAAAACTCCGATTTCAGCAAAAAAGGCAATGACTGTCCTGTTATACGGGTTAAGGTCTTCAAAAAAGCTCTGAACGGCGAATTCGTTCCGGGCCATTATGAGGATTTCCAGATAAGCTCGGTCAGCGAACTTGCATCGCAGGTTGAGCGGTATATTCAGGCTGCGGTCGGCAAAAATATCAGGGAATACGGGTTAGATGTCTGATACTCTGAATATTACCAAAAAGGACGGCCGATTTTTGTTCAGCGTCAAGGCCGCCCCCGGCAGCAATAAGACGGAAATTACCGGAATTTACAATGGTATGCTGAAGGTCAGGCTTTGCGCCGCTCCGGAAAAAGGCAAGGCCAATCAGGCGATTGTTGAGCTGCTCTCGAAAAAACTGAACGTGCCGAAAAAGGATATAGCGATTACGGCGGGTCTGACCTCGAAGATAAAACAGGTGTCGGTAAAAAATATAACGCAGAAAAAAATCGCTGAGATTTTGAGCGATAATAAATGAAGAAGAAATTTACTTTTTTTATACTGTTCGCGATTTGTCTGGCTGCTGCGCCTCAGAGCACCGGCAGAACGGCATATTATCCCAACACAATCGAGGAAGTTTTAAAACTCGATGACGACAAAATCGATATCGCTACGAGCGTTCTGCTGGTAAGCAAAAGATGGGGAAACGGAATCAATATAGATTCTTATCTGAACAGGATTGACGAAATGGCCGAAGACGTCCGCAAGACAGTCGGCCCTTCCGCAGGCAATCGCAAGACTATCGAAGCTATCAACTCGCTTTTATTTAAGAAAATCGGATTTAAACCCGTCGATAACGCCGACAATCCGGACGACCTTTTTCTAAATACCGTTATCGATAACAAAAGAGGTTATTGTTTAAGTCTGTCGATTCTATATCTTTCCATCGGCGAAAGGCTCGATTTGCCGCTGTACGGAGTAGTTGTGCCGGGTCATTTTTTTGTTCGCTGCGACGACAAAAAAACCGCATTCAATATCGAAACCACTCAGCAGGGCCTAAGTCCTCCCGACAAACATTATATAAAAGAATTTAAAATACCCGACCGTACGGACGGCATTTATCTTCGCAACCTGACGAAAAAAGAGACTATCGGCTGTCTTTTTAATAACCTTGCCAATATTTATTACAACAGCGACCAGATAGAGATAGCTTTTTATTATCAGCGGCTGGCGGTTGCACTTGCTCCTATGCTGGCCGAGGCGAGGACGAATCTCGGCAATATTTATCTGAAGAAAAATATGACCGATTCGGCTATCGAGCAGTACGAAAAAGCCCTGAAAATAAATCCGGCGGACGCTAAAACGAACCACAATCTTGCCAATGCATACCGTAAAAAAGGCCTTACAGATGCCGCAATCAGGCATTACAACATTGCGCTCGAACTCGACCCGAATTACATCGAAATCTATAAAGGTCTTGCGCAGGCTTATCATTCGAAAGGGCTCAGTACAAAAGCTGTATCGGTATTAAGAACCGCGACCGACGTCAATTCCCGCGACCCGGAAGTTTATATAACCCTTGCCGGAATTTATCACGACCTCAAACAGCTTGATTCGGCTATTTCTAATTATAGAATTGCGCTTAGTCTTAAAAGCGATTCTGTCGAAGCGGCCTGCGGTATGGGCTATGCCTATTTTCAGAAAGAGCGGCATTACGATGCAATCGAGAATTTTCGAACGGCAATTTTTTACAATCCGCTTCACGCAAGGTCGCATTTGGGGCTCGGTCTTGTTTATAACAAGCTCGGCTGGCAGGATGACGAAATCCAGTCTTATTATAACGCCATAAAATCCGACCCCCAGATGACCGCCGCCTATCAGAATCTCGCCGGCGCTTATATGGCCAGGCAGGATTACGCTCTTGCCGTAAAAAACTATAAAACCGCCATAAAACTGGCCCCGCAGGACGCCGATATTTATTTCAATATGGGCGTTGCATATTCGGAACTGAAGCAATATGATGATGCCAAGCAGAGCTATTTGAAAACCATAGAATTGCGATGGAATTCCCCTGCCGCGCACAACAATCTGGCAATCACGATGTATATGCTCGACCGTTATCAGCAGGCTCTCAACCACGCCACGATTGCCCAGCAGCAGGGTTTCGAAGTTTCGCAGGACCTTTTAAATCGCTTAAATAAAATTGTGAAGGAAAACAAATAGTAATATTTATATGGAGGGAACCAAAATGGCTGAAAAAACAAAAAAAAGCAAAGCGTCAAATGTCCTGTTCGCCGTAATCATCATTGTTTTTCTCGCAGTAGTCATCGGTTTGGTTTCTATCGACAGTATTCTCAAGTCGGCGATTCAGACAGCAATCAAAAAACAGCTCAATGTGGACGCATCTGCGGCAAAAGTGAACCTGAATATCATTTCAGGTACCGTCCGGATTTCCGACCTGAAAATCGGCAACCCGCCGGGATATCAATTCGAGCGAATCCTTGAAACAAAATCGATTATGGTAAAAACCAGTATAGGCTCCCTGCTGAGCGACCCGATTGAAATCGAGCAAATCAAAATCGACGGCATCGCGGTAACGCTCGAACAGAAAGGTTTATCGAGCAATCTTAATGACATACTAAAGTCGATGCCCGAAAAACCGAAAACTGAAAAAGACGGCAAAAGCGTCCATATTTCATCGGTCGATATAAACGATATCAGTGTAACCGCTAAACTTCTGCCTATACCGGGCAAGAGCGATGCTGTTACATTAAAAATCGCGTCATTGCACTTGTCGAATATAGGCGGAGAAAAATCGAGCCTTTCCGATAATGTCAAAAAGATATTCACCGAAATAGCAAACGCGATTGCGACTGAGGGCAAAAACATTCTGCCATCCGATATGGTCGGCCCGATTCAGGAAAATGTCGCCAAATCGCTCGAATCCGTCGGTGAAGCAGGCAAACAGCTCACTGAAGAAGCCGAAAAAGGAGTTAAGGACGCTACCAAGGCACTTAAAGGATTGTTTGAAAAGAAAGAGTAAGTCTCGCTGCGTACCGGATTGGATAATATACAGTTAATAAAAGGTAAAAAAACATTTATCGCGATGAGCGGCGGAGTTGACAGTTCAACTGCTGCCGCTCTGCTTCTTGAGGCGGGATGCGACTGCACGGGCGTTTTTATGACGGTTCACGCTCACGCCGAGCGGCACTGCGATGACGCCCGCAGTATCGCCAAACATCTCGGTATAAAATTCGAGGCTCTGGATTTAAGAGAAGACTTTAAAAAGGTTTTAAATTACTTCTGCAGCGAATATAAGCAGGCAAGAACCCCGAACCCCTGCGTGTTTTGCAATCGAAACATCAAATTCGGCAGGCTCTTCGATTACGCCAAAAGCAAAGGCGCCGATTTTTTCGCCACCGGCCATTATATCGCCGTCCGCAGAGAAGATACCGGCCCTGCCCTTTATATCGCTCCGAATACTGAAAAAGACCAATCTTATGCCCTTGCGATGATTAAACGCGATGTCCTGCCCTTGCTGCTTTTTCCGCTCGGCGATTTCGATAAAAGCCATACCCGCCAAATAGCAAAGAAGCTCGGCTTGTCGGTCAGCGATAAGGCCGATTCGCAGGAAATATGCTTCATTCCCGACAACGATTATGCCGGCAAACTCGAAGAGCTTTGTCCCGATATTTCCAGTGCCGGCAACATCATCGACAGCGGCGGCAAAATCCTCGGCACGCATAACGGCATCCATAATTTCACCATCGGCCAGCGAAGAGGCGTAAGAGTTGCTATGGGCGTTCCGTGGTATGTAACGAAGCTCGACAGCGTTACAAATACCGTAACTCTTGGCCCGCTCGACGAGCTCGTTCATAAATCGCTGACAGCTTCGAATCCGAACTGGCTTATTGAAACTCCGACTCAGCCCTTTGCCGCGAAGGTCAAAATAAGATATAATCACAAGCCGGTAAGCGCAACGGTTTATCCGCAGCCCGATTCGGTCAAAGTCGTATTTGACCAGCCGCTGCGAGCGATAACGCCGGGCCAGACCGCGGTTTTTTATCTCGAATCGTCCGCAGGCCTTAAAATGGCGGGCGGCGCATGGATTGACGAGGCCACAGATTAATGGATAAAGAAAAAGATATATTGAATATGCTGTCCTCCGCCGAGGCTCACGCAGGCAGGCTCTCGAACCGCGCCCTGATAATTCAGCCCGGCGCCGTCGGCGACTGCGTACTGATGCTGCCGCTGGCAGAATTTATCAAAAAGGCCTTCAAAATCGGCACTATAACTATGCTCGGCAGAAGTAATTATATGGAATACTTTCCCGCCCGAAGCTGTATCGACAGCATAAAAGACCTCGATTCTATCGACCTGCACAGGCTTTTCGTCAGTCATAAGGATTTCGAGCTTGCTGATGGAGATTCTCTTATAACCGACTTTGCCGGCTATCGGCATATTTTTACATTTCTCGGCCAACCCGGCGACGACTTCGAGCAAAATCTGATTTTCACCGCCAACTGCAGCAACTCCGTCGAAGTTACTACCCTTGCATTAAAGCCCCCCTCCGATTACAAAAAACATATAGTAAAATTCTATTTCGATTCGATTGCACAGTCCTGCCCCGATTATAAATACCGCAAGCCGTCGGCCAAATATCAGACCAAAAAATATCTCAAGGCCCTTAAGTCCGACATCTCACAGGGCTGGTCGGTTCTTAATACATTCGACATAGAGAAAAACCAAAAACCCGCAATTATCCACCCCGGCAGCGGCGGCGTCAAAAAGTGCTGGCACATCGACAATTTTTATTCGTTAGCGGAGGAATTGCTCGAAGCGGGCGAAAGTGTGGTCTTTCTGCTCGGCCCTGCTGAACAGGAGCGTTTCAGCAAAAAAATCATCGACAGATTATCCGCCTTGGCGCCGGTAATAATTGAAAACTCGCTCACCCACACTTTCCGGCTGCTCTGCTGCGGCGGCTGCTTCATCGGCAACGACAGCGGAATTGCCCATATAGCCTCGTCGGCAGGCGTCGCCTCGGTCGTTTGTTTCGGACAGACAAATCCCAATGTCTATTGCTCCATAGGCCCGAAGGTAAAGACCTTTAAATTCGACGAATCTGATTTTCTAAAGCCCTCGCCCGAAGCGGTAAGCAAGGTTAGCAAGGCCGCTCTTAAATTCTTAAGTTCTTGACCCACAATGTCTAATCGTTATAATTACTTGTTTAAGTCGAAAAAACAGGACAACAAATGCCGACAAAAACATTAGAGCAGCTTGCCCGGTTCGTAAATGGCAAAGTCAAAGGCGATGCGGGAATAAAAATCTCTTCCGTAGCGACCCTTGAAAATGCCGGCCCTGCGGACATAAGTTTTCTGGCGAATCCCAAATACGCAAAGGCCCTTGCGGCCACAAAAGCAGGTGCGGTAATCGTCGGCAAAGATATCGACTGCCCCGCCTCGCTGCTCATAGCCGAAGACCCCTATTACGCCTTTATGCAAATCGTGGTTCTGCTCTACGGCCACAGGAAACATAAAAATACCGGCATTTCAAAAAAGGCTTCCATTTCCGAAACCGCCCGAATCGGCGACGGCTGCCAGATTTACGATTTCGCCGCTGTCAGCGACAACGTCGTTATCGGCAAAAATACCGTTATCTATCCGAATGTATTTATAGGCCCCGATGTAAAAATCGGCGACAACTGCATTTTATATCCCAGCGCAACGATTTACGACGGCTGTGTGCTCGGCAATAATGTAATAATAAATTCCAATACGACAATCGGCAAAGACGGTTACGGCTACGCCACGCACAAGGGCAAACATCACAAAATCCCGCAAATCGGAAAAGTTATAATAGAAGACGATGTCGAAATCGGCTGCAATTGCGGTATCCAAAGAGGCACTCTTGAAGATACGGTCATCGGCCATGGCTGTAAACTCGGAGACCTTATCAATATCGGCCACGGTACAAAAATTGGACCGCATTGTCTTCTCATCGGTCAGATTGCGGTCGCAGGCTCTACTACTATCGGCCATCACTGTGTCATCGCAGGTCAGGTCGGCATTGTCGGCCACATAAAAATCGGCAACTGCGTTAAGATTGCCGCTCAGGCAGGCGTAATAAATGATATTCCGGACGGCCAGGCCGTCGCAGGCACTCCGGCAATCGGTGCGTTAAGTGCAAAACGTGCGTATAGTATAATCGAGGACCTGCCGGAAATTAAAAAGGCCCTCGGTCGCCTTGAAAAATCCTCTAATAATGGTCCTCCCTGTCATTCTGAACGGAGCGCAGCGGAGTGAAGAATCTCTTACTTTAAATGAGCGACAAAATCATAGGTCTGATAGCAGGCGGCGGAATACTGCCGTTTTTGGTTGCCCGCGGCGCAAAACAGGCGGGCTGTAAAGTTATCTGTATCGGGCTTGGAGACAATCCCGAGCCGAGCCTCGCAGATGAGGTCGATTATTACGTTCAGGTCCCGCTTGCCCGGCCGGGCGTATGGATTAAAAAGTTAAAACAGCAGGGCGTAACCGATGCCGTTATGGTCGGCAAGGTTCATAAAGAAAAACTTTTTACGCCGAAGCGTATATTAAAATATCTGCCGGACTGGCGGGCTTTGAGAATTTATTATTGGCGGCTCAGAAAACAAAACAAGGTTGACCAGACCATTTTGCAGGCAATCGCGGATGAGCTTGCCGGCGGAGGTATTATTTTGCAGGACTCGACAAAATATTGCAGTGAGCATCTCGCCGATAAAGGCGTTTTGACAGCCGTTCAGCCCGATGCCGGTATTAGAGACGATATCGAATTCGGCTGGAACATCGTCAGGAAAATCGCCGAGCTCGGCATCGGACAGGCTATTACCGTCAAGGAAAAGACCGTTATATCCGTCGAAGCCGTCGAAGGTACTACCAAAATGATTATCCGTACCGGCCAGACCTGCAAAAGAGGCCGATGGACGCTGCTCAAGGCCGCAAGGCCGCAGCAGGACAATCGTTTCGATGTCCCCTGTGTCGGCCCGGAAACAATAAAAGACATAGCTGATAACGGCGGAGTCTGTCTCGTCGTCGAAGCGGGAAAAACGCTCATTCTCGACAAGCCAAAAACCATAGAGCTCGCCGACAAACTCGGCATCGCCGTCCTCGGATATTAAAAGAGGTTATATGACTTACCGCACAGTCAAATTGTCCGGCTGGAAAGTCAAACTTTCCGACGATTTTCCGTCAGGTTTCGAATCCGTTATCGCTTCGAGCGCAAATCTGCCTAACGGCCAAAGAGCGGCATTCGAGCGGTTGACTTCTTCCCGCTTTGCCCGCGTTTTAAAATGCAATGTCTTATTCAATGCCCAAGTTTACAGCCTGATTATCAAGCATTATTTCAATCGCGATATTTTCGATATTTTCAAGGCTTTTATTTTTCCCTCCCGCGCCGAAAAGGCCTTCAATGCCGGCCAAATGCTCACTCAAAACGGTTTTCTCGTCCCCCCTGCCGTCGCCTGCGGCAGAAAATTTCTTATTACATTAGAAGTAAAAGACAGCGTACCTTTATACCAATTGCTCGGCAAACTTCCGGCAGTTGAAAAACAAAAAATGCTCGAACAATTCGGCCAAACCGTCGGCCAAATGCACGATAAGGGAATTTTTCATGGCGATTTACGCCTCGGAAATGTTCTCGTAAAATCCGCTTCTTGTCATTTCGAGCGGAGCGAAGCGAAGTCGAGAAATCTATTAAACAATAATTCTAAAGACAATTTCGACTTTTATTTCCTCGATAATGAGAGGAGCAGGAAATTCAATCGGCTGCCGATGAGATTAAGGATAAAGAATCTTGTTCAAATAAATATGCACAGGGGCGACGTTGACGAAAACGACAGAAAGGTATTTTTCGATGCGTATATTTCTCAGCAGCCCCAAATCGATGCAAAAACTCTTGCCGAAAAGGTAATCTCAAAAACCGCAAAAAGACTTGCCGCTAAAGGTGTTATTAACCACTAATGAACACGAATAAACATCATCTTTGCTATCTTTGCGGCCAAACAATAGAACCCAAACTCAGAAATGATCCGATGGCGTTATCAATGGATCATGTTCCCCCTCGACAGTTTTATCCGAAACAAATCCGTAGAACAGAGAACCTTAATCTAAATATAGCGCCTTCCCATAAAAGATGCAACGAAGCTTATAAAAATGATGAAGAGTATTTCTATCATTCATTATATCCAATAATAGCAAAGAACAATCCCCAATTGGGAAACCTAGTCGCCCAAGACATTCAAAGGAGGTCTCTTAAACAACAAACCCCCGCAATAATTCAGCGAATTCTGTCAACAAAAAGTACTGTAACAAAAGGAGGCATACACCTGCCCAATGGTTTATCTCAATTTGCTCTTGACGGAAAAAGGATTGAAAGAGTTGCCGCAAAGATTGCTCGTGGAATTCTTTTCTTATCCACCGAACGATATTTTGAGGAACAGCAGATAATCCGCATAGATTTCTATGATGATTTAAACAATTTCCTCAAGACATATAAACCTGCTTTACAACTGAATCCTCTTGCTGGAGTCTATTCCCGTGCATTCGCTCATTCGCACTTCTCTTATAAAGATTTTCGTCTTCTATTAATGTTCTTCTGGGGTGCCTTTATATTTCAGGTTATAGCAAAAGATACGAAATAAATAGCGTTGACCAAAAACTATTCGTGTAAATTCATAGTTAATTAATTCTCTGTGACCTCTGTGTTCTCTGTGGCTAATTATAAAAAAATAAAACTCTGTGGCTGTTAGAATTGCTTTAGGAAGCGGATATCGTTCTCGAAAAACAGTCTTATATCGGCAATCCCGTATTTTCTCATCGCCAGTCTTTCGATTCCGAATCCGAATGCCCAGCCTGTATATTTTTCGCTGTCTATATTGACCGCGTTTAGGACGTTGGGGTCAACCATTCCGCAGCCGCCTACTTCGAGCCATTTTTCGGTTCCATCGTCGGCAACGAACAGCAAATCGACTTCTGCGCTCGGCTCTGTGAACGGGAAGAAACTCGGCCGCAGCCCCCATTTAACGTCTTTTCCGAAAAATACGTGTATGAACTGTGCGATGGTGCTTTTCATATCGACCATTGAAACGCCTTCATCGACTACCAGCGCTTCGAGTTGGTGAAACATAAACATATGTGTCGCATCGACGGTATCGGGCCGGTAAACTCTGCCCGGCGCAACCACCCTTATCGGGGGCTTCTGCTTTTCCATAGTGCGGATTTGTATCGTCGAGGTCTGGCTTCTCAAGAGTCTGTTGGCATCTATACAGAAATTATCCGATGGGTCCCTTGCAGGATGCCCTTCGGGAATATTAAGCGCGACGAAATTATGCCATTCGTCTTCGACTTCCGGCCCGTACGCTATGGCAAAACCCATTCTGCCGAATATTTCGAGCAGTTCGTTTACGGTTTGCGTTATTATATGTGCCTTGCCCTGCTCGAATTCGACTCCCGGCAGAGTAACATCGACGAGCGGACCTTTTTGAACTGACTTTCCCTCGAATGAACTTTTAAGCTGTTCGAATGCCTCGGTAACTTCCTGCTTGATTTTATTGGCCAGAGCGCCGGCCTCTTTTTTTTGTTCAGCGGGGAAATTGCCGATTTTGCTGAGCATATCCGTTACTATCCCTTTTCGGGACAGAAAACGAATGCGGAAATCCTCGAGCTCTGCGGGGCTGGTTACCTTTTTGAGCGATTCAAGAGCGTCCTTACCGGTTTGTTTGAATTTCTCAAGCACAAGCGGTTCGTGCCTTTTCAACTATGGCATCGAATGCAGCCGGATCTGAAATGGCAATTTCACTTAGCATTTTCCTGTTAAGGCCGATGGAAGCCTTTTTACAGCCGTTGATAAACTCACCGTATCGAATCTTGCGCATCTTGCAGGCTGCGTTCAATCGTACAATCCATAAACTTCTGAATTGTCTTTTCTTTTGTTTGCGGCCGACTCTCGCAAAAACTTCTGACCTTACTACCCGTTCCTTGGCAAGTCTGTAAGTCCTGCCCGGACCGCCTCGGTGTCCGCTAACTCTTTTGAGGACTCTTTTTCTCGCTTTACGGGTTGCCGAACCTTTTCGTACACGTGGCATATCAGCTTTCCTTTAACTTTTATTAAGCATTTCCTTCATACATTTTGCATATACGTCGGGAATGACAATTGGTTTGCGCAGTTGGCGGCGCCGTTTTGACGATTTGCCGCTCATCAAGTGCCCGGTAAAACTCCTGTGGGCCTTGACTTTGCCGCTCGCTGTTACTTTTACGCGTTTCTTTAATCCCTTATGGGTCTTTTTCTTAGGCATATTCTGAACCTCACAACTCTTGTTTATAAAAATAAAGATTAGTATATTAGCAACCTTTTACTTCAAGGTCAACTATTTAGTTTTGTTTTCTTCTGTTTTATCCGGCAGTTTCGGCTACTTAGGCAACATCAGCACGGTCATTCTTTTGCCCTGCATTACCGCAGGATGCTCGAGTTTGGCGACATCTTCAAGCTGTTCGATAATCCTGTTCATCAGTGCCTGACCGAGATCCATATGCATCATTTCGCGCCCCCGGAACATCATTGTAAACTGGACGCGATGGCCCTTCTTAAAAAATTCGCGGGCGTGATTCAGCTTCGTCTCGCAATCATGCGGGTCTATCTTCGGCCGCAGCCGAATTTCCTTTAAAGTAACCGTATGCTGCTTTTTCTGATTTTGCTTCTCTTTCCTTTTTAGTTCGTACAGGTATTTGCCGAAATCCATTATCCGGCATACCGGCGGATTACCTTCCGGAGCGATTTCCACCAAATCCAAATCAGCCTCTTGTGCGTGCGCCAATGCCTGCTCGATACTCACAACTCCGATTTGGCTGTTGTCGGCTCCTATTAAACGAACCGGATTTGCGTTGATATTCCCATTAATTCTCAGTTTTACCTTTCCGATAATTTTTCCCTTTCAATCTCTCTGATTTTTATACGCTATTTATATAACCAAATCCTGTGTTTTAGACACAATTTTTTCTTTCACAGCGGCAATAAATCGCCCTGTTTCAAGGCCCGTGCTCTCATTAGTTCCGCGAATCCTGACGTTTACGCTTTGGGTTTCCGCCTCTTTCGGCCCGACGACGAGCATATAAGGCAGTCTGTCGTTATGCGCCTTGATGATTTTGGCGCCGACTTTCTCGTTCGACATATCCAGTTCGCATCTGAACCCCTCGGCCTTGAGCATCTGGCGCAGTTTTTGCGCGTAATCGTTTGTCTTTTCGCTGATAGTCAATACCCTCATCTGCTCCGGCGCAAGCCACAGCGGGAAATTGCCGCCGTAATGCTCAATCAGGATGCCGATGAATCTCTCGAACGACCCTAATATCGCCCTGTGAATCATAACAGGCGTCTTTTCGGTATTATCCTTATCGGTATAAACCAGCCCGAATCTCTGCGGCATCGAAAAATCAAGCTGTATCGTGCCGAGCTGCCATGTACGCTTCAAACAGTCGGAAATATGGAAATCAATCTTTGGCCCGTAAAACGCTCCATCGCCTTCGTTGATTTGGAACTCAATTTTCTTGCTCTCGAGCGCGTTTTTCAGCGCCGTCGTCGAAACCTCCCATATTTCGTCCGAGCCGATATGCTTTTCCGGTTTGGTCGAAAGCTCGATATGTATATCGTTAAATCCGAAGGCGGAATAAATCTCAAAAACAAGATTTATCACATTTACAATTTCGCTTTCGATTTGCTCCGGCACGCAGAAAATATGCGCATCGTCCTGCGTAAATTGTCTTACTCTCACAAGCCCGTGCATTACGCCGCTCGCTTCATGGCGATGAACAAGCCCCAGTTCGGCTACCCGCATAGGAAATTCCCTGTACGAATGCTGTTTGTTTCTATAAACCAGACACCCGCCCGGACAGTTCATCGGCTTTATCGCGTATTCGACTTCATCGACGGTCGTAAAATACATATTCTCTTTGTAGTTTTCCCAGTGTCCGCTGAGTTTCCAAAGCTCCTGGTTGAGAATAATCGGCGTTTTAATTTCCTGATAATCATATTTTTTATGAACGCTCCGCCAGAAATCCGTTATCTGATTCCAGATAACCATTCCTTTCGGATGGAAAAACGCGAACCCCGGCCCTTCATCGTGAAAGCTGAACAAATCGAGCTGTTTGCCGATTACACGATGGTCCCGCTTTTTTGCTTCTTCGAGCATCTGCAGGTATTCTTCGAGTTCCTTTTTGTCCCGCCAAGCTGTTCCGTAAATCCGCTGAAGCATTTTTTGCGTCGGGTCTCCGTGCCAGTACGCCCCTGCCACCGACATAACCTTAAAGCTGCCGATTCTGTCTGTGCTCGGTACGTGCGGCCCCCTGCACAAATCCTCGAACCCCTGCCCGTGCGAATAAAAGCTGAGCGTATCGCCCTGTGCGCGGTTGATATTATCAATTTTATATTTATTGCCCGCGACGTGCTTTATCGCCTCTTCCCTGCTCAATTCCCGCCTGACGAACGGCAGTTTTTTTTCGGCGATTTCGGTCATTTTCTTTTCGATTTTACCGAAATCTTCCGGCCTTATCGGCTCGTCGAGGTCGATATCGTAATAGAACCCGTCTTCGACCGTCGGGCCGTAAACAAGCTGAGCCTTGGGCCAGATAGTGCAAATCGCTTCCGCCATAACATGGGCGCAGCTATGCCGGATTATCTCCAGACCATCAGGACTGTTCGCTGTGATAATCGCAAGAGATATGTCTGTTTTTATAGGGGTATTCAAATCGACGGCTTGGCCGTTTATTTTACCCGCTACCGCATCGCGTGCGAGTCTGGCTCCTATTTTTCCCGCCGCCTGACCGATTGTCAGGCCGTCTTGAAGCTCCAATACTTTGCCGTCAGGCAATGTTACTTTCACCATTGATTATGTTCCGGCCTTAAACCTCAAAATTAGTCGATATTTCATTTATAATACGAATTACCAATATATAACATCGCCAAAAATTGTCAACTAATTACAACCAAAAGATTTAGTTAAAAAACCCGTTGCCGGTTTGGCATCGCTTTATAAAAAAGAAAAATTTGTCCAGATTATATAAAGGCTTGCAAATATATAATGTTAGTGTTATAATAAAGTTAATAATGCTCCATTACTGCAGCCTGAAAGGAGCATATATGGATATTGCGTTAATACTGTTAAAAAAAGACGGTACGAAAAAGGTATTTCCGGTCCGCAACAAGACCGTAGTCCTCGGCCGGCGGGAAGATTGTGATTTGTGTATCCCTCTGCACGTAGTTTCCCGAAGGCACTGTCAGCTCAGTCAGGAGCTCGACTCTCTCAAAGTCCGCGACCTAAAATCGAGCAACGGCACTTATCTTAACGGCTCTAAAGTTATGGGCGAAGCCGAAGTCAATGCCGGCGACCGAATTCAGATAGGCCCTCTGACTTTTACGCTCCAGATTGACGGCGAGCCTGCGGAAATATCTGCCGCCGACACTGCCCTGTTTACGCCCCCGCCTGATATTTCAAATGCGAATCAGGAAGACCTGAACGGCAGCGGCACTTTTGTTGGATAGCAGGACAAGCCCTTTTTTTATCCCCAGAGATACTCTATAAACACAAAACTTAATGGGCGGTATAGGACTTGAACCTACGGCCTCCTGCGTGTCGAGCAGGCGCTCTAGCCAGCTGAGCTAACCGCCCCGCTTATATAGATTATCGCATTTTGCGAAAAATTATCAAGACTTTTCTAACTTCGCAGTATTTTCAGGATTTGAGCGTATTTCGGACTGATGTATTTTTCCGGAGTCCAGACAGCCAATTGCAGACTTTTTCGACACGGACAATCTTCATCGCAAAGCGTTTGTTTCGACCGTAGAAAGGCCTCAATCAGCTTTATCGCGTTCTCTGTCGCACTGTTCAGGTTGCCGATAATCTCGGCAAGCAGCGTTTGAGCGTCTGTTTTATGGTTTTTCACCTGCCAGCTGTCATAATCGCTGATAAGTGCTACCAGCGCAAAGCACATCTGTGCCTCTCTTGCCAGTTTCGCTTCCGGCATAGCGGTCATACCGATAAGCTGACCGCCCCATTTTCGATGTACAAGCGATTCGCCTCGTGTTGAAAACTGCGGCCCGTCCATACAAACATAAAGAGCCTTGCTGTGCACTTTGGTTTTTACTTTATCGGCGACTTTCAGCAGCGCCTTTCTCAATCGTCCGCAGTAAGGATGAGCCATTTCGCAATGAACCGCCGCGATACCGTCGAAAAATGTATTTACTCTTTTAAAAGTTTTATCTATTACCTGGTCAACGAGCACGATGTCTTTCGGTTTTATTTTTTGAGTCAGCGAGCCTACCGCGCCGCTTGCGATTACCGATTTCACGCCCAGTTTTTTCAGCGCGTAAATATTCGCCGCGTAAGGCACTACCGAAGGATTATATCTATGCCCTTTGCCGTGCCGGTTTATAAACGCTACTTTCCTGCCTGCGAAAGTGCCCGTCAGTATCTTATCGCTCGGCTGACCGAAAGGCGTGTTAATTTTAACCTGGCGAACCCTGCCGAGCCTTTTTTCCAATTCATCTCCGAGTCCCGAACCCCCTATCAAACCTATAATTTCCGACATTGCTGCTCCCTTTAAAATTTTCCGTCATTTTATACATAAACATCCTGCAAAACAAGTTTTTAGTATAAATCTGAGGCTACATCCATTAATGCTTTAAAAATTTGACGGTCGGTAGGAGTTGAAATTGCGCAATTTTGAATTTTCCAACGAACTGTGCGACAATATTTTCAATTCTCTTAGCATCAGTTTCGTGAAAGACGGCATAAAGATTGTACGGCCAATCAGGAGACGTTTTCCTCTCAATACAGTGGCTAACCTGAGGCAAAGAACATAGAAACCCTGCGGCAGATTCATCAGCCCTGCAGCAAAATAAGGCGTTAAAATTATCAGGAGGATTATGCCTCTTTATAACAGAAGAATCCAACTTATAGCGTTTTGTCGAAGGGAAAGATAAGAAATCAACGTTGAATCTTTTGGAAAGGTCTTTGAGAATTTCAGACACGGATTTACACGGATTTACACTGGATAAACTACGAGATTCCTCACTTCGCTGCGCTTCGTTCGGAATGACAGAGGGCGACGATGGCGACTTTAATGTGAACCAGAGATTGTAATAATGGTCTCGCAGATAATTGTGAGAGACGCCGGGGAGAGAATTTACGGCATCGGCAACGGCGGAAATCTTATCCTCTTCAATGTGAGCGGCGATGAGGGTGCTGTTTACTCTCCTGTCGCTTTTGCTCCAGGCTCTGTGGCTATAATTGCATAACGGGTCAGAGGCGAGATAATCGCCACTATTAGCAAAGGCCCTTGCGCGACACCCGCCGCAGATTTGCACGAAATCACAAGTACCACACCCGCCGTCGCCAAGGCTATGGCGGGCAAGCTTACCAGTGAAGTCCTTTTTGCGGATTGAGTTTAAAAAATCGGAATTTTCCCAAATCGAGGCGAAAGAGCCTGTCTGTAAAATATTTCCGGCGGAAATCGGAAGAAAGCCGCAGGTCTGGATATCGCCTGTATGGCTGATGAAAGCAAAGTCAGAGGCGGCCAAACAACCGAACGCCTTTTTGTTGGAGTCGGGAAAAAGCGATTTAAAAACCGGCGCAAAACGTGGAGCACAGGTAAAACGTATTTCAATTTCACTGTTTACTTTTAATTTCGCGATGGTGTTTAAGGTTTCTTCGTACTGTTTTGACGATAAGGCGATGGTGTCGAGAGCTTTTGCGCGGCCTGCGGCGACGAGCATAAAAGGATTGAAGCAATATGCGCCGAGGGTTTCGGAAAGTTTCGCAAGTTCAGTGAGTTTCTCAAAATTAAGTTTCGTAACTGTCGTATTGATTTGAAATTTTAGGCCCGCAGATTTTGCGATGTTTATCGCGTTAAGCGTTTTCTCGAAAGCACCGGGCGTTCGGCGAAAATCGTCGTGGGAGGCAGCATTATCAGAATCGAGTGAAAACGATAAGGTTAAAACGCCTGACTTTTTCAGTTTTTGGGCGATTTGAGGGGCGAAATTATAGCCGCAGGTTGCGAGCGAGACGGCAAGGCCGAGGGAATGGGCGTAATCAATCAAATCAAAGATGTCGGGACGCTCGAATGGTTCGCCGCCGGTGAAAATCAGGACACATCTATTATAATCAGCAAGGGATTTTATAATTTTTTCGCATTGGACGGTCGTAAGGTCGGAAGCAAAATTGGCGGATGCGGAAGCGCGGCAATGGATGCAGTTCATTTTACATCTCTGCGTAACTTCAAAGGCGACTATGCGAGGTTTTTTTATATTAGCCACAGAGTTCATATTGTTTATAGCCACAGAGAACACAGAGGACACAGAGAAATTATTATTTTAAATTTTAAATCCATTTTGCAATGTCCTTGGCGAAATAGGTGATGATGATATCTGCGCCGGCGCGTTTGATTGCAGTGATGGATTCAATTGCGGCGGATTTTCTGTCGAGTATGCCCTGCTGCGCGGCAGAGTTTAACATCATATATTCTCCGCTGACCTGATATGCGGCGATGGGGACGTCGAAACGACGGGAAGCCTGATGGATTATGTCGAGATAAGGCAAGGCGGGCTTGACTATAACGATGTCGGCGCCTTCGGCAATATCCAATTCAATTTCTCTCATCGCTTGTTTAGCAGAGGCGGCGATGTCCATTTGATAAGTTTTTCTGTCGCCAAA
>PGYD01000121.1 GCA_002839495.1 Planctomycetes bacterium HGW-Planctomycetes-1 | reverse complement strand
GTGCTGACCTACGACCTGATGATCCTTTATTTACTTTTCAAAAAGAGCTTTTTTACATATTATTATTAATGTTTTCTACAGAGCATTTTAATTTTTGATATTTAATATGATAGTTATTACAGGTGGTGCCGGTTTTATAGGTTCAGCCCTCGTTGCCGCTCTTAACGCAAGGGGCATCAGAGACATTCTAATCGTCGATACCGCTGCCGGGCCTGAAAACTGTCCCAACCTCCGCAGCCTGTTCTTTGCCGACTATCTTTCCGCCGATGATTTCCTTTCGCAAATCACCGCCGATAAATTTCAATCTCCCGTCGAAGCGGTTTTTCATCTCGGCGCCTGCTCCTCGACAACCGAAACGGATATCGAGTTCCTGACGAAAAATAATGTTGAGTATTCCAAATCCGTTGCCGCCTTTGCCCTCGAAAAAAACGCCCGTCTCGTCCACGCCTCAAGCGCAGCGACCTATGGCGACGGTTCAAAAGGCTTCAGCGATGAGGACGCAAAACTTCGCACCCTTGAGCCCCTGAATCCCTACGGCAAATCCAAACAGGCATTTGATTTATGGGCGCTCGATAAAGGCCTGCTGTCAAAAATAGTATCTCTCAAATATTTTAATGTCTTCGGCCCAAACGAATATCACAAGGCCGATATGCGGAGTTTTGTTTTGAAAGGTTACGAGCAAATCAGGCAGACCGGCAAAGTGAAACTTTTCAAATCGCACAATCCCGACTACAAGGACGGCTGTCAGATGAGGGATTTTCTTTACGTCAAGGACGCTGTCGATATGACGCTGTTCTTCCTCGATAATAAAACCGCCAACGGCGTTTTTAATATCGGCTCAGGCCAAGCCCGCACCTGGCTCGATTTGGCAAACGCCTTATTCGCAGCTATGGATTTGAAACCCAACATTGAATTTATTGATATGCCCGAAATTCTTCGCGACAAGTACCAGTATTTCACACAGGCCGACATCTCCAAAATCCTCGCTGCCGGATATAAAAACCCAATTACATCCCTCGAAAACGCCGTCAAAGATTACGTCCAAAATTATTTAATCTCCGGCCGCTATCTTTAATCCGCATTTTTTGGTACAATATTAGCTTATGTCGAAACCGCAAAAAACAATGTTTCTTCCCGCCTCTGCCAAAGAGATGCAAGACCTTGGCTGGTCGCAGCCGGACATTATCCTAATTACCGGCGATGCCTATGTTGACCATCCGTCTTTCGGCATCGCTTTGATTGGCCGATGGCTCGAAAGCAAAGGCTTTAAAGTTGCTGTTCTTGCCCAGCCGGATTGGAGAACTGCCGATGCGTTCAGAATCTTCGGCCCGCCTCGTCTTTTTTGGGGTATTACTTCCGGCTCAATAGATTCGCGACTGAATAATTACACTTCGCTCGGCCACAAACGCAAAGAAGACCTTTACTCGCCCGGCGGCAGAGCAGGTCTTCGTCCCGATAAACCCCTGCTCGTCTATGCCGCCCGCGCAAGAGAAGCGTTCAAAAATATTCCGGTAATCCTCGGCGGCCTTGAGGCAAGCCTTAAACGCCTCGTCCATTTCGACTATATCGAAAACCAAATTAAGCGTTCCGTATTGATTGACGCCAAAGCCGATATGCTCGTCTATGGTATGGGCGAGCTTGCGACCCTTGAAATCGCAAAAAGGCTCGATGCAGGACAACCCATAAGAGAAATTACAGACGTTGCCGGAACAGTTTATCCCGTTTTCAAAGACGTAATACCTCCATCTGACACCGTAGAATTACCATCGCTTTTACAGCAGAAAGAGAACCCTGCTCTCGTAATGGAAGCGCAGTTAAAATATCAATCGTTTAGCCCCGACCCCTGCCTGCCCTCCGAAGTCCGCCGTTGCGGACGAAGGATGGGTGGTCGGGGTTCAATCATTCAGAAGCAAAACCCCGGCCTGATAGTCGTAATGCCTCCCGCCCAGCCGCTTGATGAAAAGACAATGGACGAAATTTACGCCTTGCCGTTCACGAAAAGAAGTCATCCTATGTATGACAAGCTCGGCGGCGTTCCCGCACTTGAGCCTGTTCAGTGTTCGCTCACCACGCATCGCGGCTGTTTCGGCGGCTGTTCGTTCTGCTCGCTCTATTTCCATCAGGGCAAATATATCTCCAGCCGGTCTATTGACTCTATTCTTGACGAGGCTGAAAGACTCAGTAAGGAAAAATTCTTCCGCGGCACAATCACCGACCTCGGCGGCCCAACGGCTAATATGTACGGTATGAACTGCTCAAACACGAAATCCTGTCAGCGGCCAAGCTGCCTGTTCCCCTCGCCGTGCAAATTCCTCAACGCCGATTACACACAGCTTTTAAAATTGATGAAAGCGATTTTAAAATGGAGCCGCTCGGACACAAGAAAAATAAATGTCTATGTCGCATCAGGCGTAAGGCACGATTTGGCTCTGCTCAGCGACGAGTATATTGAGCTTTTAGCCTCGCATTTCACGGGCGGCCATCTCAAAGTCGCCCCCGAACATTCCTGCCCCAAAGTTTTAGCTCTTATGGGCAAGTGTCCGATTGAATTGCTGGACGAATTTGAAGACAAATTCAAAGCCGCTTCGCGCAGGGCCGGCAAGCAGCAGTATCTTGTTCCGTATTTTATAAGTTCTCATCCCGGCTGCACCGACGATGACGCTGTTTCTCTTTTGGAGTATCTCGTAAATAAAAACTGGAAACTCGAGCAGGTTCAGGATTTCACACCTGTTCCGCTTACGCTTTCGACTGCTATGTATGTCTCCGGCCTGGATTCAAAGGGCAAAAAGATTTTTATCCCCAAAGGCCACAGCGAAAAAAAACTGCAATTGTCTCTTTTGCAGTACCACATTCCGTCTAATTATAGACAACTGATAAATTTCCTGACCAAAAAAGGCAAAAAAAACCTAATCACAAAACTAAAATCCCGCACCCATTAAGTATTTTAATAATCTTATATCACTACGGTAAAATGAATGGGTGCGGCGGTGAAAAACACCTGCAAATGGTAGCCAAGACCTTGGTTTTTTATTAGACAGTCCTGAAGAAACCTCATTTTTTTAAAAAAATCCAGTTTTTGCTTGACTTTCGTTAAAAATATGATAAAATACCCGTAAAATTAAGCATAAAGTTAATTTTTACTAAATAAAAACAAATTAGGCCATTGGCCGACGCTGTAAATCTTCAATTTTTCAATCTTCAATTTTAAATTCTTTTAGAGGTGTTCCTATGCTAAAAATCCCTGTTTACATTCCGATTCCCGACTTTATTGCTCTTATCGTGCTTTCGCCGATTCTGTTTTACAGATGGCTTAAGTTCGGCTTGTCTTTTATGCGCATAAAGCTCTCACGAGGCTTATTTGCCATTGTTGACGCAAGAGACTATCTGAAGCTCTATATGTATAATTGGTATGCCAAGGAAAGTGGCGGCACCGTTTACGCACGACGCACCTATTATGAAAACGGCAGGAAGAAAGAGATTTCTATGCACCGCCAAATTATGGACCCGCAAAAAGGCTTTTGCATAGACCATAGAAACCACATCGGCCTTGACAACAGAAGGGCGAATCTTAGGGAGGCCACGACCGCCCAGAACAATTATAACCGCAGGAAAATCCCCGGCCAAGGCTCGTCAATTTACAAAGGCGTTATGTTCCACAAGGGCCACCGCAAATTTTACGCCTCTATCAAGGTCAACGGCCGCAAAATCTTCCTCGGCTATTTTGATAATGAAATTGACGCCGCCAAGGCTTACGATAAAGCTGCGAAATTTTATTTTGGCAAGTTCGCGTCGTTGAATTTCGACTCGGAGCAGGCGTCCTCAATCCCTGATAAGTACAAAAACGCCGTCTTCGGCTTGCCCGCCGCAGGTGTGGTTCAGAGCCCTGAGCGTTAGCGATGGGTTATTTAATTCGGTTATCGCGGGGTAAACGTATCAGAGCCCCAGCGATAGCGCAGGGAGAATTTATTCGTATCGTGTTTAGCCCCGCCATCACAATGGCGGGG
>PGYD01000120.1 GCA_002839495.1 Planctomycetes bacterium HGW-Planctomycetes-1 | reverse complement strand
CCCCCATCCGATTCAAGACGGACTCTAACCACAAACCCGCCGTTTATTTTATCCTGATGTGATACACGATTTTACTGCAAAAACGCTGATATTCCGGCTCGATTTGCTCAATATTTTGCCCTATATAAATATCGAACAATTTTTGAGCGATATAGCTGTTCCACCGCGCGGTTAGAGGGATATTCCTGTCGGACGCTATTTTCGCCTCTGTTTCGTCAATCGGCCAGGTGCCGTTAAGCGAACCCAGCAGCATTTGATGATAATTGGCGAGCCTTTTGCCGTAATCGTCCTCCCGCAGAAAACGCACCAGCGCATAAGCCTGCGCGTAAAACGCCATCACGCCCATATCCGCTTCTTCCCACAATACGACTTCTCCCGGATTGAGCGCAATCAGATTCCTCAGCGGAATCATTTTTCTGTCTTTCATAACCAGTTTCAGTGCGCCGAGTTTCGAATAGTTTTTCGCGGGCTTGAAAACAAACTGGCCGTTCTCATAATCGCTCGCCTCGAAAAGCTGCGCGATGCCTTCGTCGAGCCAGCTCGGCAGTCTATACTTAAGATACTTGTCGCCGAACTGATGCCAGCCTTCGTGTCCGATTACGCTGAAGGTCCGGCTCCGTCCGATGTTATACGCGACGCAGGCTCCTTTAAGAAAATATGCGCCTTTCTTTATTTTCAGATATACCGGCCATTGATTTCCGGTAAATCCCTTTGTGAACTGCTCCCACTGCGCACGGTCCTTAAAAAGATACAAAACGAATCCGCTATGATTTTCAACCGAAACAGGAATCTGCGACTGATACTGCCGCCAAGCCGCCTCGACAAAAGCAGGCATCTGCTTTAACATCAGCGGCTCAAGCAGCGTCGTATGAATTTTATAATGCTGCGTCTCGATTGTCAGTCCCTCGCCGTACGGATTGTTCCATCTTTCGACGTTCCGCACCGCTGGCAACGGCCTGACATATTCAATCAGCCCGTCAACGGTTGACAGTGAAGGTTTCGAGTCTTCGGATGACTTTTTCCGGGCCGCGGATAAACTCTCTCCGCTGAAAATAAAAATTAAAAATATTACGAGCAGTGTTTTTTTCATTATTTTTCTTCTTCGATAATATCCGCGGTGAATAAATAAACCTCCGTATCTTTGTCTTTCCACGCATCCGGCTTAATTCCTGCCTTATGTGCGCAGCAGTACGACAGGAATTCTTCTTTGCTCCCGCCGGTCTCGGTCGCGACCTGCGGCAGGAAACAGCCGCTTGCATAACCTTTTTTTATGTATATCCCGTCAACACCGAGCCGCAGGCTCAAAGGGTCGTCGGTTCTTTTCAAAGGAGAAAGAACTGAAATTTCCATATCGAGCTTGTCCACTTCCTTTGGCGTAATTCTATTCGCAAAAAATCTTGGGTCTCCCGTTGTCGCCGCTATAGCCATATCATTTACTAATTCTATGAGGGGTTTGTCGGAAATAAACTGTCCGATACAGCCGCGAAGCTCGCCCCTGTTTTTCAAAGTAACAAAACATCCGCAGTGAGCGTTAAGTTCCGCCTCATTAGACGATGGCCTTGGAGGCTTCCTGCCAGCCGCCGCTGCCGCTGCTGCATTTCTCGCAACCGTGAGCAATTGTTTTTTCTGGTCTTCTGTCATTATATTAAGGAGCGAATACCGTCCCGAGTTTTTTCATCACAAAAGCGATTAAAGCAAGAAGTATTATAACAATTACGGTAGCGAGATTGAAATGTTTTTCGATGAATCGTTCCGCTCTTTTTCCGAAAAAGTAAAACAAAGCGCCTTCGCCGCCGAACCGCATTATTCTGAATACTATGCTCACGAGCACAAATTTCAATATGGATACTTCCGCCATTCCTCCCAGCCAGCTAAAAAGCATATACGGCACAGGCGTAAGTGCCGAAACGGCAATCGCCCAAAAATCATATTTCTGGTACATTGCAAGAGCGAGCTCGACCTTGGCTCCAAGATGAATTTTATCGAATACAGCGGCGACATTTTCTCCTCCGACAGCCATTCCCAAAAGCAGGGCAATCGTTCCTCCGAGCACAGAAAACATCGCGCCGGTAATTCCGTATTTGATGCCGTTCTTCGGTTTTCCCAGACTCATCCCCACCACAAGCACATCGAGCGGCACAGGCACGCAAATCGGCTCCGTTATCGCAAGAACGATAAGTGCGGCAAGGCCGTACTTCGTCTCTGCCCAATGCAGAACCCAGTTATACAAACGTTTATGTATTTGCCACGCCGGATGCTTGCCCGTGATGACTACGCCGTCTTCGGTCATAATTTGCTTCCTTTTGGAATAATTAGAAAGTGCCCGATTTTACGCTAAAACGCGATTTTAGCAAGCCTTTAATAGTTTGCCAAATTTTTCGTTTTCACCATTTCTGGGTTACGGAATATTCGACCGCCGCCGTGGTATTGGCCGCAATTTCAACCGTAAAGCGAACGGTAGAAGCGTCTCTTTTCACATAAGAATGACTCGATTCGTCGATTTTCCAATTGGCCCACGCCGGAAATTTCTCATCGACAAAAATCGTAACCGCCGAGTCTTTGCGGTTCCGAAGCTCTATCGAATGTTTCTCCCAGCGCGCTCTTCTCTCAACCCTGCTGTCGAGAAGTTTATACTCAACCGCGATATCGAAGACATCGCCGATATAAAGCGAAAGTTTTTCGTCTTTCGGCGTATGGTCTATCAGGTCCTCGCCGACAAATTCGAGCGAATCGTCCGTATCCTTCTTGAAGACATGAACCTTGCCCTTCGGCAAAGCAATGCCAAGGCTGTTCTCTTTTTTGTTTTCAAACTCGAATTTTATCTGAACCTTGTCGTTCTTTTTCTGACGTTCGTAAAGATATATCTTTTTCGCCGGAACACCCAGCGCCGGCGTAATAAATTCAATCTGTTTGGTCTGATTATTATTTATCGTGCTTCTGCGTCCGAGCGTATAAAGATGATATTCCATAAAAGGTTTTTCCTCGAACGCCGGCGCGGCGGCTTGTGCGTAAACCAAATCCATCTCTCTTCTCACAGGCCGAAATTCTTCGACACGTCTCACATCGCCGGCGATAAGTTTAATCATCGCGTCTTTATATGTCGCCCCGCTTCTGTTGTCGATTGTTACCCAGCCGCTTATATCCAGAGCGTTTTCATCTGCGCTAAGTATCGCCGAATAATCCGCGCTCCAGCCGATATTAGTTGTAGTGTATGTAACCTCGCACTGCTGACTGCCGGCAGTTTCCGACTGAGCGAGCCAGATTAGCGTCGGCCTCGTAACCAAATTATCCGGAAGCTGCGAAAGAGAAATATTTTCGATACTGTCCTGCGAAATTATTTCTATAAGACCTTCGCTGTTTTTGATTATCAGGTTATTGTCCCTTGCCGCCAGAAGAACGCCCTCGGCCTCTTTGCCGGCATCCGCTCCGCTGCCCCTGATGGAAACGGTAATCGGCTTGTCGAGATAGCGGTTGAGCAGGCTCGATGTCCCGACAAGGTCGTATTCGTAATTCTGTTCGAGAATGGCGATTTTGCCAGGAGCCGAAAGACACTGAAAACTCACGCTCGCAGGCTCTATCGACGATGCGACGTCGGCAAACCTTATCGTATTAAGACCTGTCTCGAAGACTATCGGCCGCTGCTCTTTTACCACGCCGAAATTATTATTATAGACCGTAACCGCTGTGGAACTGTCCCCTGCGAAAAGACCGCTCGAAACAAAAAGAATTGTCAGAATTGAAACTATCGTTCTCATTTTTACACCTCCATAAAATCAATAAGGATATTCTGACATAATGAAGGTTGCGGGTAAAGAAAAATCCGGCCTGTTAAATGGGTAATTGTGTTGCCGAATCCGCCAGTTCTTTAAGGCCGATAGCGGCAGGCTCATCGCCGAACCGCTCAAGCGATGAAACGGCCTTTTGGCGGTAATGAATAATTTGGGATTTTGTAAAATCAATGCTTTTAATGGCGGGCAGGGTCAAAATCTTATTCTCCACGTCTCTGCCGCCGGTCTTGCCGGTTTGGTTT
>PGYD01000119.1 GCA_002839495.1 Planctomycetes bacterium HGW-Planctomycetes-1 | reverse complement strand
GTGGGAAAATACTTTTCCCACACCCTTTGAGGTTCGAATCCTGCCGGCCGCAACACGCCCGGCAGGATTCGAACCTGCGACCTACGGATTAGAAATCCGTTGCTCTATCCAACTGAGCTACGGGCGCAATAAAAGCATCAATACTTTACACGTAAATTCGCGGTTTTGCAAGCGGATTAAGCAGGGGTTTTTCAGGCGACATCGACCAGAGTCAGACTGCCGCTGAATTTGCGGATAAGCTCGGCGCGGATATTCTTGTGGCCGGCTGAAGAAAGCATCGGGTCTTTTTCGACAAGCCCGAAGGCGTCTTTTCGGGCCATCTGGAGCAAATCGGAATCGTCGATAATATCGGCGATTTTCAAATCGGGCAGGCCGTGCTGGCGTGCGCTCAAAAGCTCGCCGGGGCCGCGAAGTTTCAAATCGTGCTCTGCGATTTCGAAACCGTCGCTGCTGCGTTCCATAATTTCGAGCCTGCTTTTCGCGGTTTCGTTTTCTGTCTGTGCGACGAGGAGGCAATATGATTTCGAAGAGCTTCTTGCTATCCGGCCGCGAAGCTGATGCAGTTGGGCAAGGCCGAACCTGTCGGCTTCCTCGATAACCATTATCGTCGCGTTGGGAATATCAATGCCGACTTCTATCAGGACGGTTGAAACGAGACAGTGAATTTTTCCCCTGCGAAAATCGTCCATAGTTTTCTGCTTATCTGCGCCGGACATCTGGCCGTGCAGGAGACCTACGCTGAATTCAGGAAATATTTTTTTGCTCAAATTTTCATATTCGGCAATGGCGGCTTTTACATCGCCGTTTTCGCTGTCAACGATTCTCGGATAAACGAAAAATACCTGCTGTTTTGCCTTTAATCTTTCGCGGATAAATTCATAGGCTTTAGGCAAATCTTTCGGCTGGATATATCTTGTGATTACCGGACCTCTGCCGGGAGGCGAATGCTTTATGACGGATATATCCAAATCGCCGAAGACCGTCATCGCAAGCGTTCTCGGTATCGGAGTTGCAGTCATAACAAGACAATGGGGGGCGGTGTCTTTTCGCAGGCCTGCCCGCTGATGGACGCCGAACTTATGCTGCTCGTCAATGACTACCAAAGCAAGGTCGGCAAACTGAATATCTTCCTGCAGCAGCGCGACAGTGCCGACGACGATATTGGTATTGCCTGATTTTATATCGTCGAGAATTTCCTTTCTTTTTTCGCCTGTGAGGCCGCCGGTGATGAGAACCCTTTTTACATCGCTGTTTCTCAAGTAGCGTTCGATGCTCGTAAAGTGTTGTGCGGCAAGGATTTCCGTCGGGGCCATTATCGCAACCTGCCGTTTATTGGCGATTGCAACAAGGGCGGCATAGAGCGCGACGACGGTTTTTCCGCTGCCGACATCGCCCTGCAGGAGCCTGTTCATCGGGACGGTTTTACCCAAATCGGCTGTAATTTCTGCGATTACCTTGTCCTGGTCTTCGGTGAGCAGGAACGGGAATCTTTTTCTGATTCGGCTGTCGATTTGGTCGGTGCATTTTAGGGCGACGGCCTTTGAGAAATTTCTGACCTTATACCGGCGAAGCGCAAGTGCGGTCTGCATTAGAAACAACTCATCATATTTTAACCTGCGTTTGGCCTCGGCAACCTGTGTTTCGCTGTGAGGGTTGTGAATTTGTTTAAGGGCTTTTTGTCGGCCGATAAGATTTGCCTTTTTCATAAAAGCGGAGTCGAAAAATTCCGGCACAAGCTCAACGAGATTGTCGAGAGAATCGTGGATTATTTTTTTGATTTGTCCGCTGGAAAGCTCGGCTGTGGCGGGGTAAACAGGCCCACTGAAACTGTCGGCGATAATTTCGTCTTCTTCGACAATTACGAATTTGGGATTTGTGAGCTGAAGCTGATTTTTGTAAAGCGCGGTCTTGCCCCAGACGACGATTTTTACGCCGGGCGCGATTTTGTCCTGTAAAAACCGGCCGTGAAACCAGATGATTCTGCATACTCCCGTTTCATCGTTGACGTAGGCCTCGAAGTAAGGCGGTTTTCGCCAAGCTTGCCAGTCGGTGCTTTCGACGAAGCCGGACAGCGTAACGGTGTGGTCGGGTTTAAGCTGTTCGATTTTGGTCGGCGGCGGGGCGAAATACCAGTCGCGGGGGTAGTATTCGAGCAAATCGGCAGCGGTTTTGACGTCGAGCTTCGCGAAGGCGTCCGCCCTGGCGGGGCCGACACCCTTTAAGAACTGAACCGGCATATCAAAAGAGAGATTGTTCGAGGGTTTTGTCGTCATTTTTATTCCGGATAGCCGAATTTTCCTATAAGTTTGACAAATCTGCAGCCGCAAACAGGCTTTGTCTTTAAGCCGCCGGCAGTTTTTTCAATAGTTACAAGTTCCTGAATATATTCTACGCCGAGCGGCACGACAGCTATGCCGCCGATTTTTAATTGTTCAAGCAGCGGCGTTGGCATCTGTGACGCGGCGGCAGTAATGATAATTCTATCAAATTTTTTGTCCTCGTGCCAGCCGCAGGTTCCGTCGCCGATATGAAATTTTACGTTTTTTATGTTCAGCTCTTCCAATGTCCGCTGAGCCTTTAGCGAAAGAGGTTCTATTCTTTCGATAGTGAAAACCTCTTTTGCGAGCTTTGCGATTATCGTGGTTTGATAGCCGCTGCCGGTGCCGATTTCGAGGACGTCGCAGTTTTTATCAATTTTTAATTCCTGCGTCATCAAAGCGACAATGTAGGGCTGGCTTATGGTCTGGCCGTAACCGATTGACAGCGGGCCGTCGTAATAAGCCATATCGAGATGCTCGTCGAGGACGAATTTTTCCCGCGGTACATCGGCCATCGCTTCAAGCACGGCAGGAGCGGTAATATCCCGTTTTTTCAACTGGGCCCGAACCATTGCCTGCCTTTCAAGAGTAAATTTGTCTTTTTGCTCTTTGTCTGTCATTTTTTTACTTGACTTCTTCCGAGCTTTATCCGATAATATAATTAGCGACTGCTATGAGCCGTCTTCGGACGACTCTCCCTTTATGGGGCGGCCGCTTTTTTATTTGATATAATTCTGCTTTATCCATTCATGAATGTCTTCTATTTTGGTTTGTATCCCTTCTGGAATTAACCGTTTAAGTGTGTCGAAGGTTTGCTTGTCTAAGTTACTTACAGGTTTATTTAATTTATATTCCTCATATTTTCTTGCATAAAAAGCAACAATATCGGTCAACTGCAAAGCAAAGCTTTTCTTTGAATCAACAAAGAAACCTTTCTCAATAAGATTGGTCGTCTTTAAATGCGATTTGGGATCGAGACGCAAAGTTTTGAGAGATTTTTCCGCTTCATTAAATGATTCTTTTTGTTCATCGAAAATCAGCATTCCTAATTCGGCAGGGGTTTTCTGCTTAAGATAATTGTCTATTTCCATACAGACGAATGGCAGAGCCATTACATAAGGATTGATTTTAATGCCAGGGCCATATTGTTTCTCACAGAACACCTCGAACTTACTCTTAATAATACGCCGGTAAATAAGAGGTATCTCGTATTTTAACAAAAGTTCAAGCATACTATCTCTAATTGCCAAACGGCTTTCCATGCTTAAACCTTTAAAATGATTTGCCCCACTTCTCAAATTAACCGCTTTGAGTTCAAAATCTTCAGGCAGTTCTTTTCCAAAATATCCCTTTAAAATATCATAAAATTCCTTTTCCATCGCAAACCATTTAGATGAATGAATTATTATTGATACAAGTACAAAAATTGGCTGCTGATTATCTTTAAGGTTAAGTCCCGTATTACCGGTATCGTCTATATAAACCAGATTCATATCTCTTTCCTTTCAATATGTTTGACATTGCCTTTCGGAGGCAAGTTTGTCCTTTTCATTTGGCTGCTGCATAACTATAATATTGGCCTCGTAAAGGCCGTTTTGCAAATCAATTTTTTATTAAAAACAAATGCGGGAAAAAACGAAAAAACTTATCGAACAGGATAAACAATACATCTGGCATCCGTTTACGCAGATGCAGCAATGGCTCGGTTGTGAGCCGGCGGTAATTGACTCCGGCGAAGGG
>PGYD01000118.1 GCA_002839495.1 Planctomycetes bacterium HGW-Planctomycetes-1 | reverse complement strand
TATATATGCACAGGCAGATTATGAATGCACCTGCCGGTAAGATTATTGACCACAAGGACAGAAACGGCCTGAACAACACAAAGTCTAACCTGAGATTGGCGACAATCGCTGAAAATAACAGAAATTGCAAAAAAACAACTAAACCCACAAGCTCGAAATACAAAGGTGTTACCCTTAGTAAAAGGGCAAAAAAATGGCAGGCGAATATATGCTATAACGGAATACATAAAAGCCTGGGTCTTTTTGACAGCGAGGAAGATGCCGCAAAGGCTTATGACCAGGCCGCGAAAATTTATCATGGCGAGTTTGCCGTCCTAAACTTCTCGCAAGTCTCGGCGAAGCCTTCCACCTTTAGTGAGACCTCGCCCAATGGCGGGTTGGCGAAGACGGATCCTGACAAAAAAAACCAGATTAAAAAGAACAAAAAAGCAAAATTCTGCGTACTTGACGGTATAATTCTGGTTTATATAATCGTTTATCTGTATATTTTTACGGGAATTAACGGAGTCAATATGATAAAAATAAAAGAGCTTCGAAAGAATTTCGGGCCTATAGTCGCCGTGGACGGCGTGTCGTTCGGGGTCGAAAAGGGGCAGGTGCTCGGATTTCTTGGGCCTAACGGGGCGGGCAAGAGCACAGTGATGCGAATGCTCGCGTGCTTTTTGCGGCCTGACAGCGGGACGGCGTCGGTTTGCGGATACGATATTATCAAGAACCCGATGCAGGTTCGGCAAAATATCGGATACCTTGCTGAAAATGTGCCGGCGTACAGCGATATGACGGCAGGGGCGTTTTTGAATTTTATATGCGACGCGAGAGGACTGGAAGGCAAGAAACGGAAAGAAGCGCTCGATAAGATTGTGGCGATGTGTCATATAGAATCGGTTTATCATCAGACAATCGAGACGCTTTCGAAAGGTTATAAACGCAGAGTGGGTCTTGCGCAGGCGCTGATTCACGACCCACAGGTATTGATACTCGACGAGCCGACAGATGGGCTTGACCCCAACCAGAAACACGAGGTTAGGGGGCTTATCGAAAAAATGGCAAAGGAAAAGTGCATAGTTATTTCGACGCATATACTCGAAGAGGTCGAAGCGATATGCGGCAGGGCGACAATAATAGCGAGAGGGAAAATTCTGGCGGATTCGACGCCTGAGAAACTAAAAGAAGAATATTCCGGTACGCTGGACGAAGTTTTCAGGAAAATCACATCACACAAAGTTGCGTAATGAAAATAAAATATAAAAAATAAAATATAAAAATTGTGGAACGGCCTTCGGCCGGACAAATTTATAAAAAATAATAAAAGGATAAGACGACGATGAATGGTTTTACGGCAGTATTTAAAAGGGAGTTTAAGTCGTATTTCGCGACGCCATTGGCGTATGTGTTCCTGATGGTGTTTTTGTTCTTTTCGGGATACCTGGCGTTCAAGGAAGGGTTTTTCGAGGCTCGGCAGGCGGATATGACGGCGTTCTTTATAAATATGCCGCTGCTGTTTGTGTTTCTTGTGCCTGCGGCGGCGATGAGACTTTGGGCGGAAGAGAAAAAGAACGGGTCAATCGAGCTTTTATTTACACTTCCGATTACGGTAACGCAGGCGGTGCTGGGAAAATTTCTGGCGGCGTGGCTGTTTCTTATCGTTGCGATAGGACTGACGTTTCCGATGGCGATAACGGTTTTTTATCTGGGCAAGCCTGATATGGGATTAATGGCGGCGGGGTATCTGGCGACGATTCTTATGGCGGGAGGATTTCTGGCTGTCGGGAGCTTTTTCTCGGCGGTGAGCAATAATCAGGTGATAAGCTTTGTGCTGTCGGTGGTGGCGTGCGGAGTGCTGGTTTTCGCGGGGATGCCGACGACGATGGATTATCTTTCGGGCTTTCTGCCGAGCGGGGCGGTAAACACGGTGAGTATAATGAGCTTTCAGGAGCATTTCGAGTCAATCGGAAAAGGAATGCTCGAATTCAAGGATATATCCTATTTTGTCATTCTTATAGCGGGCTGGGTGGCGGCGTGCGGAGCGGTTCTTGACGAAAGGAAGGCGGGATGATGAACAGGACAGTACGGACAATCGTCGCGGTTGTGTTTATTCTGATGATAATGTTCAGCTTAATCAGCATCTGTCAGAATATCGGCAAAGGCTGGAAAGCGGATATGACGGAACAGAAGATTTACAGCCTTTCGGACGGGACGAAGGCGATACTGGGCAAACTTAACCAGCCGCTTACGATGAAACTTTATTATTCGAGTACGGCGGCGATTAAAGGGCCTGACCAGATTCGATATTTCAATAATTATTATAAGTTCGTAAGGTCGCTGCTGGAGGAATACGTCTCGGCATCGAACGGGATGGTTAGGCTGGAGGTAATCGACCCGAGGCCGTATTCGGACGAGGAAGTAGCGGCGACGAGGTACGGGCTGAAAAAATTTCCGATAACGCAGGAGGAAAATTTCTTCTTCGGACTTGTGGTTCAAACACAGTTCGGAGTCGAGAAGACTGTACCTTTCTTTTCGCCGAGCAGGCAGAATTTTATCGAATACGATATAAGCTATCTTGTCGATACGGCGATAACGCGGCAGAAAAAACGCGTCGGAATACTAAGCTCGCTGAATATAATTGGCGACGAGGTCAGTCCGTATATGGCGAGGATGATGCAATTGCAGGGACAAAGGCCGAGCGGGCCGTGGAATATTGTTCAGCAGCTCAGGCAGCAGTACGAAGTAAAGAAGGTACCGCAGGATATCAGCAAAATCGAAGATGTGGATATACTGCTGGTTATTCATCCGCGGGATTTTTCCGAGCAGACGCTTTTCGCAATTGACCAGTTCGCAGTCGGCGGCGGCAGGACGATAGTATTTATCGACCCGTTTTGTGTGGCCGACCAGCCGAAACAGCCGCCGATGCAAATGCAGACGGAACACGACCCATCGTCGAACCTCGAAAAACTGATGGTTAACTGGGGACTGGAAATGCCGAAAGATACTTACGCGGGCGACAGGAGCCTTGCGCTGGAAGGGGCGTTGAGGGCGGGAGAGAGGCCGCAAAGGATTATCGGTTTTCTTGAGACGAGGCCGGAATGCTTTAACAGAAATACGCCGATGACGTCGGAGCTTAATCAGGTCAGATTTCTTTACAGCGGCGTTCTGAAAGAAATACAGATGGGCGATGAGGACGAAAAACAAATCGAAAGGACGCCTTTGGTTGCGACGACATCGAAAGGGAACAGCTGGACGGCCAGTCAGTACGAGGTTATGTCGCCGGACGTAGGGCCTTTGATGAGGAAATTTACGGACGGGACAGAGCCGGCGGCGATGGCGTATTTTGTTACAGGAAAATTCAAAAGCGCTTTTCCGGACGGTATCGAAATCGAAGTCGATGCTCCGGAAAATGCCGATGACCCTAACGGGCCGAAAAAGATTAAAAAGCATATTGAGGCAATAGCGGAGGCGAAGGAAAAATGTGCGGTCGCGGTTTTCGCGGACGTCGATTTCTTCAGCAATATGGTGGCATACAGCGAGACGATATTCGGAACGGTAGTTATAGGAGACGGCTCGAACCTGCTGCTTAACGCGGTCGACGATTTTTGCGGGTCGGGCGAACTGATTTCCATAAGGTCGCGGGGGAATTTCAAACGGCCTTTTACGGTCGTCGATAGAATCGAAGCGGAAGCAGAGACGCAGACGGCACAGGAAGAGGCGAAAATCAACGCTGAAATAGCGGGATTCGAGAGCGAACTGAACCAAATTTTAGGCTCGGCAAAACAAGGACAGGAAGAAATCGTAGGAAGCTCTATTTTAGCGAAGAAACAAGAGCTCGAACTGAAGATTTTGGAAGCGAGAAAACAGCTTAAACAGATACGAAGGACAAGACTGCAGCGAATCGAGAGCCTCGGCAATAAGCTGCGGAATTTCAATATGCTGGCTGCGCCGGCGGTAATTCTGACAATAGCGATTATACTGGGCATATACAGAGGCGCAAAGAAAAGACGTTATATCAGTCACGCAAGCGACGCGTAAAACTAATTTAAAATTTAATATTTAAAATTGCTCTGTAGAAAAGAATACATTTAAGTCATAGGTTATGCCGATGATTGATTATAGCAAACGATTTTACAAACTTTTATCGAAAGGATGCCGC
>PGYD01000117.1 GCA_002839495.1 Planctomycetes bacterium HGW-Planctomycetes-1 | reverse complement strand
CCATAGCGGCATCCTTTCGATAAAAGTTTGTAAAATCGTTTGCTATAATCAATCATCGGCATAACCTATGACTTAAATGTATTCTTTTCTACAGAGCAACTTTATTTCTGTTATGCCGGACGAAATATCGTCTTACACCCTATAAGACGCATTCGGCAAACAAAATATTGCAGGAAAATAAAAATCCCGCACCGGAAAATTTCTGATACGGGATTTTTCAGATTGTCAACTTTAAAGCTCTACTTTATATCCGCGTGATATTCCTGCAGGGATTTGATTTTGCCTTTGCCTTTTTGTATGGCCTCTATTCCTTTTGCGCTCGCAACAGCGGCGGCGGCGGTCGTGATATACGGAATCTTGTGCTTTATCGCAGTCTTGCGGATATAGGAATCGTCATACTGGCTCGACTTGCCGGCAGGTGTGTTTATAAGGAGCTGGATTTCGCCGTTCTTTATGGCATCGGCGATGTTCGGACGGCCTTCCTGCATTTTGTTAATCTTCTCGGCCTTGACGCCGTTTTCAAGCAGGTATTTATATGTTCCGCCGGTAGCGACAATCTTAAAGCCGAGTTTGGCAAAACTTTTCGCCACATTCAAAATATTTGCCTTGTCGGCGTCATTGACGGTAATAAGCACGGTTCCGCTGCTCGGCAGCGTTTGTTTGGCGGCATCCTCGGCCTTGTAAAACGCAAGACCGAACGAATCGGCCATACCGAGCACCTCGCCGGTCGAACGCATTTCAGGGCCTAATATCGGGTCAACTTCAGGGAACATATTGAACGGGAATACGGCTTCCTTTACGCCGAAATGCGGGAACTTTTTCGGCTCCAGCTTTAAATCGGCAATTTTTTTGCCGAGCATCAACTGCGTGGCAAGACCGGCCATTTGGATTCCGCAGACTTTGGAAACGAGCGGAACGGTTCGGGAGGCTCTCGGATTTGCCTCGAGGACATAGACCTTATCGTTGGCAATGGCATACTGCATATTCATCAGGCCGACAACGTTTAACTTCGTTGCGATTTTTCTCGTATAGTCGTAAATGGTATCGAGATGTTTTTGCTCGATGCTTATCGGCGGGATAACGCAGGCCGAATCGCCGGAATGAATTCCGGCAAGCTCGATATGCTCCATAACGGCAGGCACAAAAGCGTCAGAGCCGTCCGCAAGGGCATCAGCTTCGCATTCGATTGCGTTATCGAGGAACTTGTCAATCAGTATCGGTCTTTCGGGCGTTACGCCGACAGCGACAGCGGCATAGCGTTTGAGCATTTCGACATCGTAAACGACTTCCATACCGCGTCCGCCGAGGACATAGGAAGGCCGAACCATCAAAGGATAACCGATTTGAGAGGCAACTTTGGCGGCCTCGTCGAAAGTACTGGCCATACCGGATTTAGGCATCGGAATATCGAGACTTTCCATTTTAGCGCGGAATCTGTCGCGGTCCTCGGCAAGGTCGATACTTTCAACACTTGTGCCGAGGATTTTTACGCCTGCTTTTTCGAGTTCCGAAGCGATATTCAAAGGCGTCTGGCCGCCGAACTGGCAGATTACGCCGAGGGGCTTTTCCTTTTCATAAATGCTTAAAACATCTTCGACTGTCAAAGGCTCAAAATATAGTTTGTCGCTCGTATCATAATCGGTAGAAACAGTTTCCGGGTTGCAGTTTACCATTATTGTTTCATAGCCCAAATCGCGGAGGGCAAATGCCGCGTGAACGCAGCAGTAGTCAAATTCAATACCCTGTCCGATTCTGTTCGGCCCGCCGCCGAGAACCATAATCTTTTTATTCTTGCTCACAGAAACAGTGTCGGGAGCATTATAGCTCGAATAATAATAGGCTGCGTTTTCAACGCCGCTGACCGGCACGGCATGCCAGCCTTCGACAACGCCGATGCCCTGCCGCTGCTTCCTGATATTCTCTTCTTTTGTGCCAAGAAGCTGGGCAAGATATTTATCCGCAAAGCCGTCTTTTTTGGCCTTTTCGAGCAATTTATCAGGTATTTGTTTACCTTTATATTTAAGGATTTCCTCTTCGAGCTCGACAAGTTCCTTCATCTGCTGCAAAAAGTATGGCTTGATATATGTTTTTTCATAAAGCTCCTGTATATCGGCGCCTTTTCTGATAGCCTCGTACATTATAAACTGCCGCTCGCTCGTCGGGTCTCTGAGCATATCCATAAGTTCAGGCAGCGATTTTTTGTTAAAGTCTTTGGCGAATCCCAGTCCGTATCTTCCGCTTTCGAGCGAGCGGATAGCTTTTTGGAGAGCCTCTTTATAATTTTTGCCGATACTCATTACTTCGCCTACGGCACGCATTTGTGTGCCGAGCTTGTCTTGAACGCCTTTGAATTTTTCGAATCCCCAGCGGGCGAATTTCACAACGACATAATCGCCGCTCGGCGTGTACTTTTCGAGCGTTCCGTCCCGCCAATACGGGATTTCATCGAGCGTCAAACCTCCTGCAAGCATTGCCGAGACAAGCGCGATTGGAAAACCGGTGGCTTTGGAGGCAAGTGCGCTCGAACGGCTGGTTCTCGGATTAATCTCGATTACGACTACCTTGCCGGTTTTGGGGTCGTGGGCAAACTGGACATTAGTTCCGCCGATAACCTGAATCGCCTCGACAATGTCATAAGAATATTTCTGGAGTTTTTTCTGGAGTTTTTCGTCAATCGTCAGCATCGGAGCGGTACAATACGAATCGCCGGTATGAACGCCCATCGCATCGACATTTTCGATAAAACAGACGGTAATCATCTGGTTCTTTGCGTCGCGAACGACTTCAAGCTCGAGCTCTTCCCAGCCGAGCACGGATTCTTCGATAAGAATTTGCCCTACGAGACTTGCCGCGATACCGCGAGCGGCTATGGTTCTAAGCTCTTCGATATTATAAACGAGTCCTCCGCCGGTTCCGCCCATAGTATAAGCCGGCCGAACCACGACCGGATAACCGAGTTCCTCCGCGATTTTCTCGGCTTCTTCGACGGTATATGCCGGCGAGCTTTTCGGCATATCAATACCGAGTTTATTCATCGTATTTTTGAATTCTATTCTATCCTCGCCGCGCTCGATAGCATCGACATTTATGCCGATGACTTTCACGCCGTATTTTTCGAGAACCCCCGCCTTGCTCAGCTCTGAAACAAGATTAAGGGCGCTTTGGCCGCCGAGATTCGGCAGCAGGCCGTCAGGCCGTTCCTTCTTGATGATCTCCGTCATAGCTTCGAGCGTCAAAGGCTCAATATAGGTAATATCAGCCATACCCGGGTCGGTCATAATCGTAGCGGGATTGGAGTTTGCCAGGACGATTTTATAGCCCAGTTTGCGAAGAGCTTTGCAGGCTTGTGTACCGGAATAGTCAAACTCGCAGGCCTGGCCGATTACGATGGGGCCGGAACCTATTATCATTACCTTTTTTACATCATCTCTTTTTGGCATATTTACCTCCGTAAAATTATAAAAAAAACAAATTCGATGGATTATACAGAAATATTAAGAAGCGAAAAGCAAAAAATTACAAAAATTTCAAAACAGTAAAATGAGCTAAAGGTACGGGAAATAAGAAGTAAAGTGCAAATAAGCAGGAATCATACAACATATAAGCGATAATAATAAGGACTTCGCGGCCGATTTCTATTCCTGCCTTTCCGAGTTTTATGGTTGCTATCTCTAAGAATATGTATAATAATTACAAATATAACGGTCGTCTGGAGTAAAAGGAAAAATATTATAGTGTTTAAGGAGAAACTAAAATGACAGACGCTCAAATCTTTCAAATTCTCGGAATTACCTACCTGGCTGTCGGCATAGGCATAATCATCAACCCCGATTTTTACAAGAAAATGATAACCCATTTTACAGAGGATGCCGCCGCTATTTATCTCGGCGGTCTTGCCGCGCTGGTAATCGGATTCCTGCTCGTATCGTTTCATAATATCTGGGTTACAGACTGGTCGGTTATTATAACGATTATCGGCTGGGCAGCCCTTATAAAAGGACTGTTTCTGATTACGCTTCCGAAGACAGCTATCAAACTCTGCAATTCTTTCAAAGAAATGAAAAAGCTTATGAAAGTCTGGTCAACTGTCGTGATAATACTCGGCGTTCTGCTCTGCTGGCTGGGCTTCTTTACGGTATAACTGATTATGGCTATCTGGAACGAATTCAAACAGTTCGCAATCAAAGGCAACGCTATCGATATGGCGGTAGCGATAATTATCGGTACATCTTTTAAT
>PGYD01000116.1 GCA_002839495.1 Planctomycetes bacterium HGW-Planctomycetes-1 | reverse complement strand
TTTGTTCGTTCATCACTCGGAAATTAAGGCCCAGGGCTTTAAATCCCTCGATGAAGGTCAAAGCGTTTCGTTCGACATCGGCGAGGGCAAGAAAGGCCCCTGCGCGACAAACGTAGTCCCGGCATAGAGTTAGCAAACAGCCTTGTCCGCCATAGCCTTGGCGAAGGCGGATTGAAAATGAAAGGCCTCCATTATGGAGGCCTTTTTGTTTATACTGCGGCTTTTATAGCTAAATCATCTCGCTTCAGGAACGGATTGAAATGCGATAATCCTAACCCTATCGGCAGAACTATTTACGCCGGTACGGTCGAGGATTACCATATACCTTTTCTGCGGGCCGTCAACGCCGACACGTACCAATATATAAGCGGTAAAGACATCGCTGCGAACCGTAACAAGGTCGCTTATTCGGGCGAAAATCAAATCCCTCTCCTCGAAATCATCAGCCACTGTATCATTCGTCAAGTCGGGGTATCCTATATAATTTCCGGCAACACGCTTATAATAATCAATTCTGTAATTCGGGTCGTTGCGCAGAGCAGCATCTTTTGTAACATTGCAAAGCTGGCCGATGGTCTTAAAGCCGGCTGGGCCTGACCTGCCTGTATAATTAGGATAATTAGCGTCATTTACTTTAACCCATGTTCTGTCTCTGTAAGCGACGATTGCCTGTGCCAAATTCGGTTCGTTATAGGGCACTTGTCTTTTGGCGACCCACGGCAACTGGGCGATTACATACGCAGGGGCGGTGTTGATATTGATTCTGCCCTTGATTCTTGTTTCATTTATATAATTCGGGTCGGTCGGACGGATGTTTCGAGGGTCCATAACCGTCAGATATTTGAAAATATGCTGGTAATTCTGGTCGGCAAGATTCAGGCGAACAGCCGTTTCAGTTTTATTGGTAGCACTGTAGCCGATTTTACCTGTATTCGAGTCACCAACAAGTTTGTAATAAGCGGGCTTTCTGAAAACCATCCCTATTTCGCCGATGTTCGTAAAATCAATATTTTTCGGATGGGCCTGGAGCATATTAGCGTCCGTACTGTCATAACCGTTATTAACTCCGAGCGTCGGAGAGCCGCTCACTGTCGAATTCCACAGACGCATTATACATTTATTCGGATTAATATCCCTTTCGATGCTATAGCTGCCCCTGTCTTCGATAAATTGAGTTCTGGGAATAATATAAGAATCGACCACAACATTAACATCATTAACCTCACGTATCAGTGAAATCATACTATCGGTGGCAGCGGTTTCAGTGTTAAATATCACTTTTGGGGAAATATTGTTATCGATTGTATAAACTGAAGCATTAGTATAGTCAATTGTCAACGGGCAATTGGAATCCTGCCATGCTATAACATAGAATTGCTTACCTCCCGACCAGTTAACATCATAAGTATTACTGTCAATTAAAAGCTTCCATCCATTGGGGGCATCGTCTGCGGCATCGGGTTTATAAAGTTCAACCGCATAAGAGTTATTTCCATCTGCAGCACCTTCGCCTCTGTATGCCAGTTCCGAGATATAGACACAGGGACGCTCGAAACCGTAATAATTGACATCGTCCACTCTGATAACGGCAACATTCGAGTCGCTGTCGTGGTAATCTTTGATATTGACGGCGATTTGGGCGGATATTTCATTCACATCGGTAAAATTACTGTCGGCATCGATAAGCCCTCTGCGAACGGCAGTATATAAGCTGTCGGCATCGGCAGTATTTATATTCGTCATTTTGCCGCCGGCAGGCGTGATAATACGGTCGTAATTTACGGTCGTCAGCATATGCCTGCGGTCGGCTTTGTCAGAGTAGTCAGGGTTCGTAATCCTTTGCTGCCATCTTCCAAGTCCCCAGCCGGTTCTAGTATCATACAGACCGCCCGGATCGCCGTAAGCATCCGTCGTTTCCGGTATTACACGAAGCGCCGGCGTATTCGCTTCAATGCGTGCAACAAATTTGCTGTCGATACAGTAGCGGTATCGCAGCTCAAGCTCATCGGATATATCGAAAGGCAGGTAATTGCCGTCCGGCACGGTGTTATAGTCCCAGACAACATTTCTTTCATAATTCGGCCAGTATCCCGAACCGCCGCCGCATCGTGCTTCGTTAAAATCTGTCATTTGGGTATTTATCTGTGCTGTTGTTCCTTTAAGAAGTCCTTTGAGATTTACCTGCATCTGGCTTGTGCCGTCGGCGGTATTGGCATTGAAACTATGCGCGGTATTGACGTTAACCATTCCGTCGTTATCGATTACGCGGACGGCGGCATAAATCCGCTGGCCCTTCGATGAACGCAAATCTTCAAGTTCAAACCATTTCGAGTCAAGGATACCATCGCCATCAGCATCGGCAGGCTGTCCTCTATATTCATTATTAAACTCGCCATCATCCTTATTGCCTTCTTTTAACTCATTATCCGCATTTAACTTAATTTCAGGATAATCTTCTATAACTGTGCTGCCCGACGGCTTAACTTTAACAAATTTCGTGGCAAAAGGCCTTTTTAAAGGAGTGACCGAACTGCTTTGTATATGCCCCGTAATATCGCTGATTTGCCGCCAACGGTATATGTCATCATTTATGTCGGCAGGCGTACCATTATCACTATAAAAATACGGTTCGATGCTCGCGAGCCAGGGGTTTTCGGAGTCGGGATAATCGTAATATTCCTGTCCGGCTGCGCCGGGGATATCGTTTATAAGCTGTTTATTGATGATTTCGACGATGGACTTTGCCGCCGAATCGAGGGTTTTATTGTCGGCGATATTGCTCGTCGATGCCCTGTCCATACGGGCGACGGTCAAAAACATCACGGCGACAATCGCCAGCAGAACAGTCAGAACGATTGTCATAATAAGGGCTGAGCCGCGTTCAAATTGTTTTGTCTTTTTCATATCTATACCCTATACCCTACTCGCCTATATAAACAATATGTTCAAACCGTCTGCCGGTCTTTAAAATTCCCTTTGAATCGTAAAGCGTAAAGGTAAATTTAATCAAAGCTGGATAAGGGTCTACTCCGGAAAGACCAAAACGCCTTCTTGTGTTATCCGGCGGCTGCCAGTCTATATCACCGCCCAGAATATTGCTTTTGCCGCAGAACTCTATCGTAAAATTATCCACGCCTTTTGCGAAATACATTGCGATATCGTTGCTGTCTCTATAGTTAATATCCGGACGTTTGAGCCATTTATCGGTTGCGGTATTAACATCGCTGATATAAATATTCATCAGTTCGGAGAGGCTGTTGGGTTCGTATTCATTCGAAGAGCCGATTTCGGCAGGGGCCAAAATTACCTGCTTTCGAGCCAGAATCTTATTGGGGTCAACGATATTCGTGTCCGGCGGCAAACCGGCCTGGCCATAATAAATTCTGGCGGTATTGCCTCTTATTTCGCCATCCATCGTTTGAAAATCGCCCACTGTGAAAAACACAATCGAATCGGCCTTATTCGCATCGGTCGAATTTCCGCGAAATTGCATTATAATCGGGGCATCGTCTGTTCGAATACCTGCAAAGTCGTAATTGAGCTGGTCTGTAATGGCGCGGAGGGTTCGCATAATCTCGGCTGTCGCCATCGCGGTACGCTGGGCCTCGATAGAATAATGAAAAATCGACGTCGAGGCGGCAAGCACCGCCGCCAGCAGGCCGATGGCTACCAAAAGCTCAGTTATAGTAAATCCCTTTTTCATTTTTTTAGCCACAGAGAACACAGAGTTCACAGAGATATTTTTTTCTGTCTACTGTATTCTGAGTTCTGTATTCTGTTTTAGAATCTTATAATTTCCTGAAAGACTTCGACATCGGCGTTTTTCCCGCCGGACATAGGCGGAGGAACAAGCCAGATGGAAGCTGCGCCGATTCCATCTTCCCACGCTCTGTCAAGAACTACCTTTGTGGGCTCATCAATTTTTCTTTCTATAACACGGTAGATTTTACAGGTCGCGTCATCAAGTATTGTCGCCGGCGAATTAACATACCTTTCGTCCCCGTTTAAGACTTCCAATTCCTTCGGGGCGGCTTGAACGGTTACGGCAACTTTAATAGGTTTGGGTCTGCTCCCGCCGTCGGCGCCGCCGTAATAAGTATGAGCAGGGTTTGTCTTTCGAGACACAAATACCGTAATCAGATATTCATTCGGGCCTGTTTTTTTGGATAGAGCCGACCAGTAATACTGCCTGACGCCGCCGCAGGGGTCAGCGGACGGATAGGAAAATTCAACGGAGTTCATTGAAGTAACATCGTTATAGTCGTTGACG
>PGYD01000115.1 GCA_002839495.1 Planctomycetes bacterium HGW-Planctomycetes-1 | reverse complement strand
AGGGGGGCGATGGATTTTATTGTGCCGAAGAAAGTTTTTCCCGGCAGCGCATCTATGGTAACAATCGCCGGCATACCGGCAGTGATTTTTTTCAGGTACGATTCGTGAACCATAACTTCCGCATTCGATGCGTTTCCGAGAGGCAGATAGAAAAGCTCTTCTCTTTCATAAACTTCTCTTCCGACATCAAGCGGTTCGGCCGAACTTCGCCAGCCCGTATTTTTTGCACTTAAGGCGTAAATAACCAGCCCATCGGCAGGCGTATAGATTTTTGTCTTTGAAATCTGGTCGTTCACTTTCGTCAGTTTGTCTTTCTGCCGGCCGAATTCCGATTCCTTTGCCTTTAAGTCAGCCTGGGCCTGAATAACATTGGCGTTAGCCTTGCGTTCGGTCCGTTCCATTGCCATTTCAGCCTGACTGACATCGCTTTGAAGCTTGGCCAGATTGCGTTTATAAGTATATTCAGTAAGCAGTTCTTTGCTTTTCTTTGCCAGTTCGGCATCCAGTGCTTTTTTCTTCTCAGAAATTTCATCTGCTTTCAATTCCGTTTGTGAAATATATTTTTCATCGTAAAGCTGTTTCGACCATTTGAGCGTTTCCTGTACTCGTGTTAATTCTTCCTCGGCAAGCGTAATATCTGCATTTGCCTTATCGAGTTCGTACGGATGTTCTCCGCTTATGTATTTTTCGAGGTCCTGTTTGGCAAATTCGAGGGTAAGCTTTGCGAGGTCAACATCGCTTTTGGCCTGGTTTTCTACGACCGCAAGATTTTCTTTAGCGCCGATATACGATGCCTCTGCGTTCTGGACGCTTATTTCCTGGTCTATTTTCTGGTCGGCCAAGGAACTGGCGTCAAGCTCGACAAGTAAATCTCCTTTTTTAACCCGTTCGCCTTCGGGAATCACATAAGTAATGGAAGTCCTGCCCTCTACTTCGTTTTTGAGTATGATTTGGTCTCTGGCCTTGATGGTGCCTGATTCGACGAAATTTATAGTCAAAGGTCCGCGCTGTACCTTATATACGGGGCCGTCGGTCTCGACTTTGCCGCCGCCTTTCAGCAGCATACCGGCAATGAGAATTACAACCGGAACAATAACAGCAAAACTAATTATATATAATTTCTTCTTTGACATTTTAAATACCTCCGGGCGAATATTCTTTCCATAACCCTTTTTCATCTACTTCCAATACCCCTGTGTCGCGCTGAATAGCAAGCTCGGCGACCCGATAACTGACAACCGCGGCAGTCAGGGCATTTTGTGCGTCCAATAACGCGTCCTGAGCTTCGAGAAGGTCTCGTATCTGGGCTCTGCCTGCTTCAAGAAACATATTGACGCTTTTAACCCGCTTTTCAGCAACGCTGACGGCCTTGGCCTGTATGTACATATTTTCTCTTGCTTCGAGCAAATCGCGAAGCGTGTTTCTGATTTCCGTTTTTATCGTATCTTCCGCCGCCTGCATAGTGCGAACGGCTTGTTCGAGCTTGATAAAACTATTACGATATTCAAGACTTTTCCGCTTTCTGTCGAGCGGCAGGTCGATAGTCAGCAATGTATAAAATACGCCTCTATTGGCTACGAATCTGGAATTGTCGGAAGTGGCATCGCCGATCTTATCTCGTCTTGAACCGATATTGGCCGAACCTAAAAATGTCAATTCCGCGCCTAAGGCGTCCGCCGCCACGACAACGGCTCTTTGAGCGTCGTAAACCTGACCGTCCGCCGTTTTAAGGTCATATCTGTTTTCAAAAGCCAGTTTTGTTGCCAAAGATTCTTCAATTTCGTAGGGGCCTGCATTTTTGTAGTCCGCCTCAAGCAGTTTTAAAAGGTCGCTGTCTGAAGTGACTTGATTGACATCGATTGTTTCATTTTCTCCTGCGTTCAGGTCGATAAGCTGCTGCATCGAAGCAGCCAGATTTTTAAGCTCGTTCGGGTCAAGTTCAATCAGGGCATCGGGCGGCAGGCCGAGAAAAGTTTTAAAGGAGTCGAGCTGCCTTTTATAGGATTGCGTTGCGGCAATCCATTTTTGGCGTGAGGTTAGTTCGTTCTGGACGGCCTGGTCAACCTCGATTTCCTGAATTCTTCCCGCATCAGCAAGCCTTCTGCTTCTTTTAGCTGAGGAAATTCGGCTGCGATAATCGGCTTCGCTGTTTTTAATCTTGTCTAACTGCTGAAGAACCGACAGGTATTTACTTGCGATATCTACGGCAAATAGTTTTTTATATCTTTCGAAGTTCCAGATTGCGTAAATCGTGTCCCTTTCAGCCTGCGTAAGCGGCTCTGCGACAATGTGCCTTCCCGAACCTCTCAATAGCGGAATCGCGATACTGCCTTCGCCGGCAAGTCCCGTCGATGAAGCTCCGCCCATCGTGAGCAGGTTTGCCAGGTCGATTGCTATCGAGGTGCTTATCTCGGCGCCGGACTGGAATTTTCTACTTGCTCCGATTTCGCCGCTTGTTACGGTTCCGCTTACAGCCCTGTCGCCGGTCGTATCTGTGCTGAGAAGATTTTGCACCTGCGCGACAAATGTATTTCTAAAACTATGGCGTTCAAGTTCGAGAGATAAGGCGGATTGAAAGACATTTTCTTTTTGAGTTTGATAATCGAAACTGTTAAGTGCACCGATTTGCAGCGCCTGCATTAATGTGATGGTTATCGGTTTATTAACGTCGTTTATGTTGTCAATGTTCCCTTCCGAAATAGCGGCTGGATAATTTTTCTCCGGCCAGTGTTCTATTTTTTTCAGTCTGTCTGTGCCTAAAGAAGCAGGGCTCGACGTCGGAAGATTCTGGTTCGCCAGCAGTCTTCTGCGAAGGACATCGCTGGGTCTTTCTATGCTGAATTTACTCGCCTTGCCGGTACCCTGAACCTGTTTTTCGGTGATGATATTACCGGCGATTTTGTCGGTATCTGTGCGGTAATTCGTCGGATTACAGCCTGTCTGCAGGGCAAAGCCGCAAAGCAACAACCCCAAAAATATGGTGCGAACCCCCATTAAATGTTTGTATTTAAATGAGTTATGCAGCTTTTTCGCTATTATTTCATTAACTTAAGATATAGTAATATCGACAGTTTACCACCGCTTTGTTAGTGTACGTAAAATAGGCAAAGGTAACACGAAAAATGTGGTTTATTATCGGATTTTCGAGGAATTTGGCGGTTTTTGGGGCTATTTTTTGGCCGGTTTTTTAAATTTTTCTCTCAATTCCTGAAAATCCTTGTTCCACCGCTCGAACTGCTCTCGATTGAGCACTTCGTTCATTTCCGCTATCAGAAGCTGGGCTTCCTGCTCGCGCTGTTTATCTCTTTCTTCCCGCTGGAGCTGTTTTTTCTCGAATGCCCGATTAAGAATATCCTCAACCTGTTTGGCCTGCTGTTCGTTCAGGTCGTATCTCTTGCTTATTTCTTTTGTAATAGCGGCGGTGTCTTTATATGGCCGGCCTATCCATATAACCCTGTGTTTGACCAGCAGCATAGTTGTGCCGGCGCCGATGACAATACCTGAAATCAGAATTACAGCCGCGCAGATAATCCAAAGCAGCGTTCGTTTGTGCTGATAATGCTTCACAATATTTTCTTCAGATTTTATCTCCATAGCGGCATCTCCTGAAGAGGGGCGATAATCTGTATCAGCGGATTGACGATGTACTGCCATGCGCTGATTGACAAAACAGTTATTATCGAGGCCGCCGCTGCTGATATACCTGCGAAGAACTCAAGCGGCAAAACCCCGCTTTCCGTACGCTGTAATGCGTTTATTTCGTGCATTACCACCTGCGAGACGTTCGATTGCGGCGTTGTTTCTTTACGCGCCGCCTCGGCCAGTTTTTCTATGATTTTTAACGCATCCATTCTAATTTCTCCTGAATTTTTTCCTTTTCAGCAATTTTTTTCAATTTTTTACGGGCTCTCGATGCCCGCATTTTAACAGCGAATCTGCTCCATCCGGTTCTTCGGGCAATTTCTTCACTGCCGCATTCCTCGAAGTACATAAGCGTCAATACGAGCCTGTCGGCTCTGGGCAGCCTGTCGAGCAGGGCGTGCAAAATCTCGGCCGCTTTGCCGGTGTCAATTTGGTTGTCGCTATTTTTCTCAACGGCGTCGAAATCTTCGAGAGGCAGTACTTGTCCGGCTTTATCCCGTTCTTTCCAAAATTTGTATCCGACACGAGTTGCGATTTTATTAAGCCAGTGCGGGAACGGCCCCCGAGCCTTGTAGCTTTTGAGACTTAAATAGGCCTCGACAAATACGTCCTGAACGAGTCTTTCACATTCCGCTTTGTCTCT
>PGYD01000015.1 GCA_002839495.1 Planctomycetes bacterium HGW-Planctomycetes-1 | reverse complement strand
GCGGCGGCAATATGAGCCGGGCCTGTGTCGTTTCCAACCACGATTTTCGCCGATGCGAGCAGCGCGATGAGCTGAGGTATATCGGTTTTGCCGGCAAGATTGATGACAGGCACATCCGTAATTTTTTGGAGTTTTTCGACAATATCTCTTTCGGCTTCGACGCCGACGGCGACGATAGAGCATTTATATTTTTCATAAATTTTTCGGGCAAGAGCGGCAAAATTTTCGGCCGGCCAGCGTTTTGTCTCGACGGCGGCGGCAGGGATAAAGACGGCATAGTTGTCCTTATCGACCTGATTTTCGGAAAGGATTTTCCGCGTTTCTTCGATACTGCGGGGCTGCGGGGAAAGGCCGAACTCTATATTGCCTCGTTTTGCGCCGAGAGCGCAAACCATATCGAGAAAGAAATCGACGAGGTGGACGGAGGTTTGCCTGATTTTTTTTGTGTAGAAAATTCCAGTGATTTCCTGAGTGGGCGTTATGCCGATTCTTTGTTTGCAGCCGCTGAAGAACGCGAAGATTGCACTTCTGAATCTGCCCTGGAAGTCGAAAACGATGTCGTATTTTTCGTTTCTCAACTGTTTGATAAGTCCGGCTAGTTCAGCAAAGGCGGATGGCTTATACCACCATTTGCCGAGTTTTTTGCGAGCGAAGATAACCGTTTTGTGAACGGCTGAGTGATTTTCGAGAAGAGCCGAGAATTCGGGTCTGACGAACCAGTGAATTTCGGCGTCGGGAAAACTTTCGGCAAGGCGGCAGGCGGCAGGCATCGCCAAAACGATGTCGCCGAGAGCGCTTGGTTTTATTATGAGAATTTTTCCGATATGTTTATACGAATCCGATATTACCGTTGTAAGTCTGACAGCGACAGCGGCACGCTCGATTTTCTGCCAAAGGCGTTTTATGTCGGGGCCTGTGATTTTCATTTCATCGCAATAAATCCGAAAGCCTCTGTATAAATCGGTGAAATTGACCGTTTTGAAACGGATTAAAGTCTCGGCGAGTTTGGCGAGCGTTCTGATACGGTTTTCCGAGCGGCGTTTGGGGTTCTGCTTTATGCCGTCAAGGTCGATAAGTTTTGCTTTGTAAGTGCCGGCGTCGTTATAAACGATAAAATTGCCGGCTTTGGAGTCTCTGTGCCAGAAATCGGCTTTGTGGAGTTTTGCGATTATCTGTGCAGTCTGCTGTATGACGGCCTTTCTTGCGGAAAAATTTGCGAGAATTTCAGGATTTCTGCCGAAAGCAATATCGTAAAGGTCGAAACTGCCGGGGATATATTCGGTGATATAAATATTTCCGTATTTTCTGTGCCAAAGAGCGGCGACAGGGGCGGCAACTTCGATGTTCTTCTGGCTGAGCAATACGGCGAGATAGAAATTTTTCAGGGATTTGGGTGCTCTGAATAAATTTGCAACGGCTTTTAATCCTGCCCCTGCGGCGGTTTTCTTGATAACGAACGGGATATTTTCAATTTTTTTTAACGCTGTGATGCTGCCATTTTCGGATTTGAATATTTTATCGGGATTTTGCGTTAATTTTTCCGGCTCGAAATTGAGGTTAGACCATTTTTCAACGGCGACGCCCTTCCAGCCGGCGGGCAGCTTTAAATCAACTAATATTATCGGTTTAAGAAAATTCATAAGGCAGTATTTTAATCGAATATTGCTCATTATCAAACGGGTTTTTATATGTATTTTTTTCTTTTAATTTGTTAATATTCCGCTATGAGCGAAAAAGGGAAATACGTTTACGACTGGCCGAGGCCGATGGTAACGGTCGATGCCGCTGTTTTCGATGTGAGCGGCGACAAAGCAAGGATACTTCTCATAAAGCGAGGCAATGAGCCTTTTAAGGGGCAATGGGCGTTTCCAGGCGGATTTGTGGAAATGGACGAAGAGCTCGAAGATGCGGCGGCGAGGGAGCTTGCCGAGGAGGCGGGGCTGACGGGAGTAAAACTCGAACAATTATATACGTTCGGCAAATGCGGGCGCGACCCGCGCGGCAGGAATATCACCGTCGTATTTATCGGCATAACAAAAAATAGCAAAATCAAAAGCGGAGACGATGCGGCAGAGGCACAATGGTTCGAGATTGATAAATTACCTCAAATGGCGTTCGACCACGATAATGTCGCGGCGGCGGCGATAAAAAAGCTGAATGAATTAATGAATAATTCTTAAAGCCCGCGGGGGAAGCGAAGTGAGGACTTCGTGGCAAATTGTGTCGGCCATTTCGGCTAATCTATATACGCTGCACATACTTTGAGGGTCGTTGTCGATTACGGTTACGAATTGACCGACCGAGGCGTCGGGAATATCGGTAACGTCAATTATGGTTTTATCCATACTTACCCTGCCGATGACCTGAGCGAAAGTATTGCCGACTTTCATAAAGGCGTTGTTCGAATACAGCCGCCAGTAATTGTCGGCATAGCCAATTGGGACAATCGCACCGATTGTGTCCCGCCAGGCGGTGAAGGTTCTGCCGTAGCCTACGGTTTGACCTTGTTTATAACGGTTGAGCTGGACGATGGGCACCTCGAATTTCATCGCGGGCGTGAGCTTGATTTTGAGCATATCGGGATACTCTGCCCAGCCGAACAGCGCGATGCCGCAGCGGACCATATCGAAATGCGCATCAGGCATATTGAGCATAGCTGCGCTGTTTGCGGCGTGAATGATAACATCTTTGCTCGTCTCGCTTCGCGGTCGAAGCGGGCAGGCGAGTAGGGATTGCGTGGAGAGAAATTTTTTGAAATTTTCGAGCTGCTGCTGCGCATAGGCGAGATTTTTCTCGGCGGCGGTTGTAAAATGGGTGTAAACGCCTGCCAATCGGACATTCGGGAATGAGCGGATTTTTTTGAGCAGTTCGGCGGCTCTGTCGGCATCAACGCCGCATCGGCCCATACCTGTTTCGACCTTAATATGAACATTTAATACGTCAGGAGAAGTTTTCAGGCAGTCCTGAACGTATTTGAGGGCTTCGATATCGAAGACGGGACAATGAAAGCCTTCTTCGGCGCATAATCGGATGGTTCGGCTGTCGGAGGCGGTATGAATCGGTTCGAGAATGAGGATTTTAATCTGTCCGGCAATGTCGGCGATGAAGGCGGCTTCGTAAGCATTAGCGACGGCGAAAAAATCGGCGCTGCCCTGCCGGAGAATATTTACGATTTCTCTTATGCCGTGCCCATAGCCGTTCGATTTGATGACGGCGCATAATTTCGTTTCGGGACGGCACAAATCTCTGACGGCTTTGAGGTTGCCCAGCAGAGCCTGCGAATAGATGTGTACCTTCTGGTCGGGGCGGACGAACTGACTGCTTGTCTGAAATTGCATAGTTATTTGTCGCTTTTAATCTGTTTATAAAGAGCAAAAAGCTCTTTAAAGGCCCGCAGAATTACGGTTAATTTCGCGCCGGTTTGCGTGCCGGCGGTTCGCGGATAATGATGAACGCCGAGCTGGAATACTTTATAGCCTTTGTTTTTGGCGCGTGCGAATATCTCGGTATTTATCAGCGCGCCGGTACTTTTCATTTTAATATCATCGAATATCGCTCTTTTGTAAAGCTTAAAGGCGCAATCCATATCCTTGATTTTCATACCGAACAGGATATTGACAAATGTCGTCCAGCAAAAGGCGTTTATTTTCCTGACGAGGCTGTCCTGCCTTTTGATGCGGCAGCCTGTTACGATGTCGTAATCCGGCACATATTCGAATAACAGAGGCAGTTCTTTGATGTCGAATTGGCCGTCGCCGTCGGTATAGAAGACATATTCTTTAGTCGCGGCCTTGAAACCGCTTTGCAGGGCCGAGCCGTAGCCGAGATTCGTCTGATGATGCACGGCTTTTATGTTTTTACCCTGCGAGGCGAGTTTGTCGGCGATTTGGGCGGTGTTGTCCCTGCTGCCGTCGTTGACAATTATGATTTCAAAATCTATGCCGAGAGATTCGAGAACATCGACGGCAGAAGCGGCAACTCTTTCGATGTTGTCCTGCTCGTTATAACAGGGGAAGAAGACAGATAACGACTTAATTGTCTCTGTACTCATAAGACTCCGGTTCGCCGGTGTAAATAACGGCTACCATCTCGAATTTTTGTTAAGACGCCACTGCTCGGCAGTAAAACCGTTTACAATCTCCCGATACTTCTCGGCAATTTTCGGCTGATTACGATTTATCGATGCGAAGTAATCACTTATCAATGCAGCGGCCATAAGCCTGTTGCGATAACCATCCTGTTTCATATAAGTTTTCTTGTTATTGACAAAATCGTCGAGATACTGTCCGAAAACTTCAATTATCCGCTCTCTGAGCGGCGGTAAACGCTTCGCGACGTTTATAAGCTCGGAAAGAATGCCGTGCGAAGGAAATATCGCAAAAGCCTGTATTAAAAAATCGCAGCCTTGTACAACCTTTTGCTCATCCTGTATATATATAAGATTTCGTCCGATAGTGAACAGCTTCGAAAAATCGTCAGGATATTTAGTTTGTCCATTAAACATACCGAGATAGAGGTTTTTGCCCTGCTCGGATTTTATACTTGCGTATATCCGCTGGTCTTCATCCATATAAATAACCCGCCAATTCGGATGAGTTTCCAGTCCTTTTACGACCTCCGAGTCGAATTGAGCCAATGGCATAAAAACGAACCATACATTATCCTCCTCGAACTGCTTATCGAGCCATTCGCCGATAGCCTGATAATCGGAAAGGGTATAATTTCTTCCGGCCCGCAGAGCCAGTTTTGCCGGCTCGCCGCCAGCAGCTATGTGCATCCATTTTTGATATGCACTGGTGTCATAAGCGGCCTGCGCCCTGCCGTCCATATAAAGCTGAAGAGGCGTCTTGCCCGTGTTCGGGTTGGGAATCTGGCCGTAAGCGATAAAGCCGCCCTCAGTCCAATAATTAAAAACCGTTCCGCTTAAGTTGTTATCCCTCAAAAACTGGCAGGCCTTGAAAGGCTTGGCATACGAAGCGGTCATTCTCATAAAAACACTGGTTAGAGAATCGTTGTCCGGCCAAGGGTCGAGATAAATAGTCTTATACCAATAGCCCCACCAACCAGTCAGGAATAAGACAATCGCCAGTACGCCGGCGGCCAAACACCTTTGGGGTATCATCGGAAAATCAGGCAAAACCGCCCTGCCGGTTTTCCTGAGATTTACAAGAGCGGCGAGCATCCTGATGCAGTTATCGAGAAACATCGCTAAAACCGGACAGGCGGCAATACCCGCAACGGGAATAAACCTTCGCGAACCTATCGCCATATAAACAGTCATAGCCGCGATGACCAGCAACGGTAAATCGAGCATCGGCCAGGAATACTGTTCGCCGTCGGGCGATTCTGCCTTCGGTCTGGCTTTTTTAGAGACTAATCTCGGTTTGAGCGTTAAACAGAAAATCCAGGATACAAGCAATACCCAGGCGATTATATACATAATGAGAAACGGTACCGCGCTGCCTACGGGATTGCTCCATTCGAAGGCGGGATGCCATTCATTGACAGTTTTCCACAATTTGGCGTGTTCACTAACGGAAATAACAAAGGTGTGCGTCAGGTTCGTCAGATGAAACGGATTGAAAATAATCATCGCGATAAAGGCGACAACCGCGGCGGCGACGGTGTGCCACCAGCTTTTTAAAGTTATGGTCTTGAGCCTGTGCCTAAAAGCACCGAGCAAAACGGCAGCGAATACAAAACCTACGGAGACCACAAAAAACGTCAGTCTGCCGTCCTTTACATAGGCCTTAAAAAGATTATCCTGCGCGACAAATCTGCTTATGCCCTGCGGGTAAAACCTGCCGCATACGGCGACAAAAACGATAAAAGTCGTTATGATATGGCAGCCGTAAAAGAGAAAGGCCTTTGTGTTTTTCCAAATCGTTATTGTTATACTTACCGTTGCGGCAAACAAAATAAAATAAAACAAGCCGTCTTCGAAAGGCTTTATATCAGTTAAATACGCATGCGAGCGAAATTTTACGGCAAGCGCATACAAAAACAGCCAGCCGAGCGAATAATATAAACAGGCGCTGATTTTTTTCGGCAGCAGCGTAAGCAAATGGATTCCGATAAACGGCACAAGAACGAGAAAAACATAGACGTACCCGCCGTGCAGATTGCACCAGAAAACCGTTATGGGCACAACAAGCCAGATATACAGATAATTTCGATAAACGGTCAAAACAAAAACGAACAGAAGGACAGCGGTTAGAAAATTCGAGAAACCCGCAGGCCGAATATCGAGAAACGTTCTGCCCACAAACAGGGCAAAACAGGCGAATATGGCCGAAAGTGCCGGATTCGCTCCCAAAACCTTACCTGTATAGTAAACTACAATAATTGTGAGAATATAGAGCGCATATTTCCAATAAACGAGGCTGTTATAAGTGATATTTTGTTCTACAATGGGTTTGTCGAAAGTTTCGGCGTCAGCGATGGGCGAGTCGTGCGTGAGCCAGTAAAATAAGACGTGCGTGAGCCAATTCTGATTGACCCATCCGGTCGGATGCCAGTATTTGACGGTATCGAGTCCGACTTTGTCCGTAATCCATTGAGCCCATTTCGGCCAGGTTTTGACTTCCTCTTCGGTCGGGCCGGGCTTGTGAGAATTTACACTGAACGGCTCGACGGTATCGACGCCGTGATTTATAAAATGTCTTCCGCAGGCCATCGCGACCCAGGTATCTCCAGCGCCGACCATACGGGTACAGGCGTGGGTAGCGCAAATTAGCATCGCCCACCAGAAGATGAGCATAATCCAGCCGCTCATCGGCTCCTTAGATTTCAGATTTGTCAGCTCATCAGCCATTTTTCGAGTCTGTCAATTCCCTTCTTTATCATATCCGTAGAGGTTGCGAAACTTAACCGGACGTTGTTATCACATCCGAACGGCCCGCCCGGCACAAGAGCGACATTTGCCTGCTCCAACAAAGCGGCGGCAAAGTCCATACTGTTATTTATTTTTACGCCGCCGATGGTTCTGCCGAAATGGGCCGAGACATCGGGGAAACAGTAAAACGCGCCTGTCGGCTGCGGACATTTAATGCCCTCAATGGCATTGAGCCTGTCCGACATATATTTCGCGCGTTTTTCAAATTCGAGTCTCATTTTCTCGACTTCATTATTGGGGTCTGTGAAGGCAACAAGTCCTCCGGCCTGTACGAAACTAACAGGATTTTGCGTCATATGTCCCTGAAGTCTGCTCATGGCCTTTACAACCTCAATCGGCCCTGCCACATAACCGAGCCGCCAGCCGGTCATTGCATAGGCCTTGCTGAAGCCATTGATTGTAATTGTACGTTTATAGGCGTCATCACTCAAAGCGGCGAAACTGACAAATTTCGTATCGCCATAGACAAGATGCTCGTAAATCTCGTCGCTGAGAACCATAATATTTGTGCCTTCGAGAACTTTAGCGAGGGCTTTGAGTTCCTCAGGGGTATAGGTAAACCCGCCGGGATTGTTGGGACTGTTCATAAGAAGCATAGCGGTTTTGGGTGTTATGGCATTTTTCAACTGCTTGGGTGTAATCTTATAATCGTTTTTCGGGTCGGTCTGGACAACTTTCATAACAGCGCCGGCAAGTTTAATCGTTTCCGGATAAGTAACCCAATAAGGAGTCGGAACGATAACCTCGTCGCCTTCATCGAGAACGGCCTGCATAGCTTCGTAAACCGAATGCTTTGCACCGATGTTCACGATAATCTGTTCAGGAGTGTATGTAAGACCGTTTTCTCTTTTAAGTTTTTCAGCAATGGCCTTTCGCAGTTCGGGAATGCCGGGCGTAGCGGTGTACTTTGTCTTTCCCGCTTTAATTGCGGCGATTGCCGCGTCCTTAATGTACTGAGGCGTATCAAAATCCGGCTCACCTGCGCCGAAGCCGACGACATCGACGCCTTTGGCTTTGAGCTCTTTTGCTTTTGTGTCCACCGCCATTGTCGCTGACGGAGGTACCGACTGTGCTCTTTTACTGACTTTCATCCCGCACCTTCTTTCAATTCAATTTTTTCAAAATCTGTTGTGATTATAATAGCCATTCAACGCTCGAAAAATATATATAGTTTACTGAATACTTAGAAGGTGCGGGATTCATAATACCCTTTCCTTAAAAGTCATTAACATCTTATTTGACCAGATATTAAAACACAAATCCGCAAAACGGTCAAGCACTTTAACTTCCAGTAATTATCCCAAAAATTTTATTTTTTGCACCTTAACCACATTTATAGTAATTACAAACTTGCCTTTTGAGCCGTCAGGACTAATATACCCGTATGAAAAACGATATTAAAAACAGAAAAACAATCAAGAATGTCCTCGATGGACTTTATCGCAAGTATAATCATAAGAGATTTATACCGCCGGACCCGCTGCAATTCGTATATCGCTACGAAAAAAAGGCTGATATGGAAATCGCGGGATTTCTGGCGGCGATGTTCGCTTATGGAGCAGTCGAACAAATCGGGAAATTCCTGACAAATCTTTTAGGCAAAATGGGGAAAAGTCCGGCGAGATTCATTAGAAATTTTTCCGCTAAAGACAAGAGACTTTTTAAGTCGATGAAATACCGGTTTAATACCGGCGAGGACATAATCAGGCTTTTGGAAATTCTGAAAAAAGTCCTTGTCCGATACGGCAGTATTGAAAAACTTTTCCTTAAAGGATACAGCAAGAGCGATGAAAATATCATCCCGGCGGCGGAGAAATTCGTCCGGGCACTGGACGGCAAAGGAGTGAAATTCCTGCTGTCGGAGCCGGCCAAAGGCGGAACCTGTAAAAGGCTGTTTCTTTTCCTGCGATGGATGGTGCGAAAAGATGATGTCGATGCGGGGCTGTGGAAAGGGGTCGATAAATCGAAACTGATTGTGCCGGTCGATGTACACATAGGACGGCTGAGCAGGATTTTGGGGCTGCATAACAAAAAAACGATGAACCTGAAGGCGGCGGCTGAAATAACGGCTGGTTTCGCAAAGATTTGCCCGCAAGACCCGCTAAAATACGATTTTGCGCTCAGCAGAATAGGAATCCTTGAAAACTGCACCGGCAAAAAGAACAGATACTGCCCGGAATGCGAATTGAGGGAATTGTGCAGGAAAAAACTTTATTTCTAACCCAATTTCGGGTAAAATAATAGTGTAACTAAATCTTGTTAAAAAGGCATAAAAATGAAGCAGAGTTTATTTGTCGGCATTACAGCGATAATACTTTTAACATCTATTAACGCGTTTTCGGCGCCTGAGCCGGCGATTGTTCCGGGGGCGAATCAGTGGACGCTGGACATTGTTTTTACCCAGCCGCAGCAGATAGTCGTTAAAGTCCCCGGCGAAAGGGCGCCGCAGCGGTTCTGGTATATCATCATCACGGTTAATAATAATTGCGGCAAAGAAGTGCCTTTTTATCCGGGCTGCGAACTGGTGACGGATACCTCGCAGATAATACCGGCTTATAAAGATACGAGAAATATCGTGTTCGACAAAATCAAGAGACGGCACAAAGGCAAATATCCGTTCCTCGAATCGCTCGAACTGGCGGATAATAAAATTCTGCAGGGTCAGGACAACTCGAAAGACCTTGCGATAATCTGGCCGGACTTCGACGCAAAAGCTCGCGATATTTCTCTGTTTCTGGCGGGTTTGAGCAACGAAACGGCTGTTGTCGAGCACCCAACGAAAAAAGACGCGGACGGAAATCCGGAAAAATTTTATCTGAGGAAAACTCTCGAACTGCAATACTCAATCGGCGGAGACGAGAGCCTGCGGAAAAGCGGCAGACTTGTCTATAAAGGCAAACGCTGGGTGATGAGATAAAAGAAAAACTAAACTGCTGAAATCTTCCCGCAGCGGGGGCATTTGACTTGATGGGCTTTGTAGTTTGGCGGGACTTTCATTTTCAGGCCGCACGAGCAATTTACAAAATGGAATCCGGCGGTTTTCTGCATAATGTCACCGATGTCGCGAATCTGCTTTTTGGAATCCGCTGATTTTTGCGAGCCGGCGGAACGAATCTGAACGGCCTCATCTTTAAGGGCGGAGGACGGTATAGGGGTTGAGTGCTTTGTCGTTTTTCTGAAAGCCTCAGAATAATCGGCGAAAGATGCGCCGGCCATACCGCGAAGAACCCTTACCCGCTCGGAAATCGGAGGATGAGTGCTTGTCAGGTCGGAAAGCTTCATTCCCTTTTTCTGCAAAGGATTAACAATATACATCGGAGCGGTAACCTTGTTGGCGACGGAAAGAGGGGTTGTATTTTGCGAAAGTTTTTCGAGCGCCGAAGCCAGACCTTCGGGATAGCGGGTAAGTCTTGCGGCGCCGGCATCGGCGAGATATTCACGCTTACGGGAAAGCGCGAAATATAAAAGCGTCGCCATAATCGGAGCCAGTATCGCGGCAATAATCGCAACGACGAGCATAATCGCCTGTGCCTGTCCGCCGCCGCTGCTCCTGCTTCTGGACGAATAGCGTCTGGACATCGAGCTGAAAAACATACCTCGCAGAAATATTTCAGAGATTAAAACTATCGCGCCGAGCATAACGCCCGCGACGGTAACGAACAATATGTCGCGGTGCAGAATATGACTCATTTCGTGGGCGATGACGCCCTGCAGCTCGTCCCTGTTCAATCTGCCCAATAATCCGGCGGTGATTGCGACTGAGGCTTTTTGGGGATTCCTGCCGGTGGCAAATGCGTTCGGGGCAGGGTCGTTGATTATGTAAATTTTCGGCATCGGCAACTGAGCGGCAATCGCCATTTCCTCGACAACATTAAATAACTGAGGATGGACATCCTTGGTAACCGGCGTCGCTTTACTGGCGGCAAGGAAAATCGCATCGCCGCCGGCGAAACTGACCATCGCAAGAATCATCCAGACAAATAAAGCGATGACGATGCCGAAAAGGCCCGCCGCCGGGTCGGGCGAAAACGCCCTTCCGATAAACCAGCCCAAAAGAGCCAGCACTGTCGCCATTAAGGCAAGCAGCAGGATTGAATTGCGCTTATTTGCTCGTATCTGTTCCCACATCGGATATTAATTCCCGAAACTGACTTTCGGCACAGCTTTTTCAGCGGTGTCGATTTCAAAATAGTCGCGTTTGGCGAAATTGAACATTCCGGCAACGATATTCGACGGGAACATCTGGATTTTATTGTTAAAGAACAAGACCTGGTCGTTATAGGCCTGCCGTGAAAAAGCGATTTTGTTCTCCGTGCTCGAAAGCTCTTCCTGCAGGGCAAGGAAATTCTGGTTCGCCTTCAAATCGGGATAGGCCTCGACGGTGAGCAGGAATTTGCTAAGCGCCTTGCCGAGAACGCCTTCGGCTTTGGCGGATTCTGCGACGCCTTTGGCGCCCATAGCCTGACTACGAGCGTTTGTAACGGCTTCGAGAGTTCCGCGTTCGTGCTGCATATACCCCTTCGCTGTTTCAATGAGGTTCGGTATCAGGTCGTGGCGGCGCTTGAGCTGGACATCAATCTGCGACCATGCATTTTGTACCTGATTGCGAAGCCTGACGAGTGCGTTGTAAATACCAACAATAAATACAACAAGCAAAATAACTATCACGATTAGTACAAGTAAAATATTCATAACCTCCCTTTCGAAAATTACAGGACTGAAAATTTATGTATCGTTAACTGCCGATAGATTTCGCCCGGCTGCAAAACCGTTGACGGGAAGTTCGGCTGATTGGGCGAATCGGGATAGTGCTGGGCGTCAAGACAAAAGGCGTCGTGTTTTTTGTATCTTGCGCCGGCTTTGCCTTTTATGCCGTTGAGGAAATTACCGGTATAAAACTGAATGGCAGGCTCGGTTGTAAAAATTTCCATCACTCTGCCGCTTTTCGGCTCAACGACTTTGACGGCCAAAGAAAGCTCGGCAGGTGTGGGCTTGTTGAGGATATAATTAAAATCGTATCCGAATCCCAACTTGGAGATATTTTCTCCTATGGGTTTGGCAACGGTAAGGTCAAGCTCAGTATCCTTAACGGCTTTGATTATGCCGGTCGGAATACCGCAGTCATCAACGGCGGTAATTTCGTCAGCGTTTATACTTATGCGATGCGAAAGGATATCACCCGTGTCGTGGCCTGCGAGATTGAAATAACTGTGGTTGGTAAGATTTAAAACTGTCTTTTTATCCGTTACGGCCTGATAGCCGATTTTCAGTTCGTTATCGTCCGTAAGTGTATATATAACAGTAGCTTCCAGCTTTCCCGGGTAGCCTTCTTCGCCATCCGGACTTGTGTATTTAAAGACAACGCCGCAGCCGTCGTCCCCCTCGAAATCGCTGCCCTGCCAGGGAGCTTTGCTAAAGCATTTAATCCCGCCGTGAAGGTGGTCTTTGCCGTCGTTCGCGGCAAGGTGGTATTCTTTGCCATCGAGCTGAAATTTCGCATTCGCTATCCGGTTTGCGTATCGTCCAACGATACAGCCGAAATAACATTTACTGCCGATATAATCTTCAAGTTTATCATAGCCGAGAACGATGTCGGTCAATTCGCCTTTTTTGTCCGGAACCTTGAGCGATACAAGCGTTGCGCCGAACGAGATGAGCCTGGCTTCTATACCCGCTTTGTTTTTCAGAACAAAAAACTCGACATTTCTGTTTTTGCTCAGAGTGCCGAAGATGCCTTTTTCAATTGCCATTTTCCCCCTCCGTTTCATTTTTGCCGAACATTCCGGAAAGAAGTTTTACGATTTTTTTCTCTTTATCGAAATTTCCCATTGCAAGCACCTGCGCCAATTCGCTCCTTTCGAACCAAAGGCCGTGCCCTTTGGGGCAGCGGTCGATGATAACAGACTGTTTTTCATCAGCGGCGAGAACTTTCTGCATTTTTTTCAGGCATATCGGACAGAGATGAATTTTTTCGTCCGTATCGGCCTGTCTGAACGAGGCAATAAGCTGATTTGTCTGCTGCGTGTCGGCAAAGAGCAGTTCGAGTTCGCCGGCGTCGAGCCAGATTCCGCCGCAATCGGCGCAATAATCCGTTTCGACCTCGTCAAGCTCGATAATAATCATAGGATTTTTGCAGAACGGGCAATCCATTGCGTTATTTCCCGTTTATATGGCGATGCGGGCCAGGCATAAACTTTTTCAATAAGATAACCGTAAGAAAACCGATTACAACCATAGCGAGCATTAAGAAGCCGTACGAGATTTTCCAATTCATTTTGCCGGTTACAAGAGTATATTCGGACATTCCGCCGATGCCGGCGATAAGATTGAGCGGCAAAAAGATTACGTTAATTATCGTAAGATTCTTAATCAGTGTATTCATATTATTGTTGATAATTGACGCGCGAGCATCCATCATGCTGGCCAAAACCTGTGAAAATATTTCGGTCTGGCTGAGGCACTGATTATTTTCAATCGACATATCGTCGAGAAATTCGAGATTTTCCTGCGTAAAACCGATTTTAGGGGCATAAGCCTTGAGCTTGCTTATAAGCACGGCATTTGCGTGAACGGCATTAAGATAATAGACTAAGCTTTTTTCGAGCGTGAACATATTAAGCAAATACTTATTCTCCAAAGAAATATTTATCTGGTCTTCAAGCTCACTGGAAATACGGTTGATTACCCTGAGATGCTCGACGAAATGCATAATTGCACGATAGATAAGTTTGAGCGACACATCGAGAATAGAATGAACCTTATTGAAGATTTTGCCGTCAAAGAGCGGGAAATCCTCTGCAACAACTATTACAAGTCGGTCTTTGAAAATAAATACACCGGCAGAAAGCACCCTGAACAGAAACTCATCCTGCGGAGCGTAATGAGTGGGCCGCTTTAAAATCATCGCGACATGCTCAGGCTCAAATTCAAGCCGGCTGGGTTCGTCAGGGTCGAGAGAGGAATTAAGAGTATGCTCGTCTATTTTAAGATGGTCAACAAGATACTTCCGCTCGTTTTCATCAGGCCTGATATAGACCGAAACGACTGCGTCTTTTTCATCGCACTCGACGAGCCTTTCGTTGGATATACATAATGTTCTCAACATAAGCGATACTCCGAAACAATTTAACAGGGCTATTTTAACTGCCCCTGCTGAGATGAGAAAGAAAAAAACGGCAGTTTTAGCGATTAAATCCGGCCGGCAGCTTAAATACTTTGACATTGCCGGGGGCGTTTTTACAATTATACGGATAAACAGGAATGAAAGGAGCTGAAAATGGACTCAAGCGTAAATAATTACGAACCGAATCCGCAACCGCGGCGTGAGCCTAAAAGAATCGGCTGGAAGATATTCTTCGGTATTATCCTCGGACTGTCGATAATGGCCAATTTTGTGCTGTTTTTTGCTCTTATCGCCGTCAGCGCACAAATGTTTATAGGGACAGGCGAATCCGTTACTGAGCAAGTAATCGAGGCCGGGCCGGCCAACAGCAAAATAGCAGTCATTAAAATAGAAGGCATAATCAATACCGAACTTGCCGAGGATGTCGCCGAGCAGATAAAAGCGGCAAAAAAAGACAAAAACGTCAAGGCGGTAATATTCAAGACCATCAGCCCGGGCGGCGGAATCTCGGCCAGCGACAGGATACACGACCAAATTCTAAGATTAAAGGCCGAGACAGGCAAACCCACAATCGCGTTTATGGACACAATCGCAACATCAGGCGGATATTACACCTCGGCGGCGTGCGATAAAATCATCGCCGAGCCTACGGCGATTACAGGCTCAATCGGCGTGATAATGGGGCATTTCGTCCTGCAGGATTTGCTCGAACAAAAACTCGGAATAAAGCCTGTGATAATAAAATCGGGGCCGAAAAAGGATTGGCCGACGAGCTTCGAGCCCGTAACAGAAGAACAGCTTGCATATCTGGACGAAACACTGATTACGCCGGCATACGAAAGATTTGTGGATATTGTGGCGATGGGCAGAGACGAACTTACGAAAGAACAGATACGTACCATTGCCGACGGCAGCGTTTATAACGCTCAACAGGCTCTTGACGGCAAGCTGATTGACGAAATAGGCTATATGGAAGAGGCAATCGCAGCGGCAAAATCACTGGCTAATATCACCGAGGCAAGAATCGTGGAATACAAAAAGCCTTTCTCGTTCGAGGAATTTCTCGGGGCAAAAACATTCCCGCGTTTAGACCGCAATACGCTGTATGAATTTACGACGCCGCAACTGATGTATCTGTGGGCCGCAGGCCTCGCGGCCTTCGAGCCGAGGGATGCCGGACTGAATTTTTAACAGCGGGCGGCGCGGTTTTTCCTAACCAGAAAACACAGGCCGGAAACAGCGAAAATCACGAGCGAGGACGGTTCCGGTATTTCCTGATAAGAAACAAAACCGAGCTGCGAATCTCTGTCGAGCCATATATTTCCCGTCGCGAAGAAACTGCCGGTAAGCTGGGCTGACCTGCCCGCGCCGAAATCGCCGCCGTAAACCGTCATCGCAGCGGCAAGGCTGGTTCCTCTTCCAAGCCAGGCACTGCTTCCAAAAATGTTGATATAAAGGCTTCCTGAACCCGATGTTATAAACGATACATCGCTCGATGTACTGAACTGCCCGACAAGGTTAAGCGTTACATCTCCGGCGGAAGTGTCGATATTAACGACGCCGTCCTTGCCGAGCCAGAAGTTCTTCAGCGAATACTCGCCAGCCGAAAGATTCAGCGTAGTATTTTTATCGAAACTCCAATCGGCGTATTCGCCGGCCGTGAGCGTTGTTGTGCTGTTTTTTGGACCGTAAATATTGTCTGTTCCGAAAGCGCTTTGTTGCAAAAAGTCAAGCTGCGGCAATGTGAAATCCGCAAAACTACTCGAAGAGCCGCCGATAACGACATTGCTGCCCGTTTGCACCTGACCATTAGCAAAGACATCGCCGCTTACGACGGTATTATTGCCAAGCCAGACATTGCTTTCGGTATAAACATAGGTGAGATTTACATTGCTGCCGGTGGAAATATTTCCGCCTGACGCTATCGGGGCATCTATGGAAACGCCGCTGCCCAGACCGATAGTGCCGCCCGCCCAAAGGGCAAGCTGGTCAATGCCTATAGTCGTCGCCTGTGCGGTTAAGGCAAAAACGAATACAAAGACTGCAACCCTCGGCCCTCGGCCCTCGGCTCGAAGGCCGAGAGGCCTGCGGCTCGAAGGCCGAGAGGCCTGCGGCAAAACCGTATTCGAATTTAAACATTCAACCCTCAAAAACGACTAAGCGTTCCGTGCCGAAAGTTTTCCAGTAGCAGCTAACATAAAACCGAAGGCCAAAAATGCGACTGTGGCAGGCTCCGGTATCTGAACGATGAAATCCTGAGCGCCTAAAGCGGAAAGAGCCCTCAAATCCGCCATAGGTCCTGTGCCGTTAAGGGCGCTAAGCCAACTATTAGCGAGTTGATAATCCAGATTAGTCGCTTTGAATCCGCCGCTGCCGCCTGTTCCATCGACTGCAACGTTCCAGCCGGCAGAAGAAGACGGCAGGTCTTCGTAAATAATTTCCCAGATGGCCGCGGCAAAAGCCTCAGCCTCTCTATTTTGCTGAGAAGTATATGTTCCGCCCGCAGACCAGGCCGGGTCAAAAAATCTTCCCCAAAGCTCTGAAATATAATCGGCTTTCGCCTGCCCCATCGATGCTCCGAGGAAAGTGGTCGGCCTTGGGCCGTCTTCGAGCATAATCACATCATAAGTAAAGCTGCCTTTCGCGACATACTCCGAAAGGTCCATACAGAAACCGCCAATGTAGCCGTTGTCGAGAAATTCGCCCTGACCCGTACCGGCAGTTTTATCGAACATCAGGACGCCGGCATAAACGCTAAGACCGCTCCATCCGCCGCCCCAGATTGTCATCGTATCCTTGGCGCCATAGCCCGCTGAATTCATCGTAACCGTGCCGTAAATCGGCGTTGCAATACCGTCTGAGCCCGTAAAAAACGCGATAATCGTAATAACTATAAACAGTCCCGCCGTTGTTCTCATAAATTTCAGAACCCCCAAAAAAGTAATTTACACACATTCCTTGCAGAGATTTTTCACCCTTACCATAAATAATACGAAATAAAAACGTGCCGTGCCGACCGGGAAATGCAGAAATTTTCAACGTCCGGTAATATAACTTCCGGACAGGAAAGAACGCGGGAAAAGACCGGCACATCGGCCGATAAAATCTTACGGTCCTAAAATATGTCTAAATTAGAGGTTGTAGAAAGGTGTTTTTATTCGGAGATTTGCCAGGACAGGGCATATACGGCAAAGCCCTTTGGGAGAGGCGAATTCAAACTATGGGAGACGACAAGCTCATAGGTCGTGTTCGGAACAAGCGGGGTATAAAGATGTTCAGTGTTGTCGATGGGGCTATCGCTGTAATCAATCAGTTTGATTTGACCGTCATCATCAATGGTCCGCAACTGAAGCTGCAGGTCTGTCCATAATTCGGTGTTGAGATTAAATGGATACTGGCCCTGATAATTTCTGTTCCAAACGAGCGTCGCGGTCAATCGGCTCTGCGAATCGGCAGGAGTTTTAAATCTATAGACGTTATCAGCGATATAATTGGGTTCTATTATATCGATGTCCCAGCCGATAGTTTCCACATCGCCGCCGTGCTGCAGGCCTGCGGCTCGAAGGCCGAGAGGCCTGCGGCCTGCGGTAAGGATATTGTAAGAGGCTGCCCCGTCGAGCATTCCGGCGCCCTGTTTGAAATCGAGCGGATATTCAGAATCGTCATTACTGTCCGGATAGCCCTTGTGCCAGCCGGGGAGTTTTTTTGCGCCGGTCATCAAAATAGATTTCATCACACAGTTGCCCGCAAAGCTCGATGCGGCAAGCTGCAGGTTCGGGTCGGCCTTGGCTTTTTGGATAAGCATAGCGGCGACGCCGGCGGCAACGGGAGCGGCAAAACTCGAATAATCGCCGCTGGAGGCGTAAAGATTATTTGTATCCGCCAGCGCGACAAGACAATTGCCCGGCGCGACGATATCCGGCTTGCATCGGCCGTCGAGCGTAGGGCCTGCGGTCGAGCGGTTTGCGTCGGGGACGCTGAAATCGGCCAGAGAACCGGCCGAATCGGCAACGCCGACAGCGAGTACATTCGCGCCGGCGGCAGGATATAACGGCAAATCGTAAGCGTTTCTTCCGTTACCAATCGAGGCGATTATCAGCAGACCGAAATTGTCGGCGATATTGTCAATGCCCCGCGTCCACCACGCTTCACAAGACCAGCCCAGACTCATCGTAATTAAATCATCTTTGGGCCAACTGGCGGGAAATACATAATCCACTATAAAATGCCAGAACTCGTAGGTATTCAATTGCGCATCGGGCACTGCCGATTTATATGAAAAATTACCGAGCGATGGATAAAACGCGTTCGGGTCGGAACCTACAAGGAGCGAGGCAATCGCAGTCGAGTGATTTGAAACGCCGCCCTCAATAGCGCCGTCATCATAGAAATCGACGCTGCTGTTCTCGAAACTTATGTGCGAGATGTCCGGCCTGTAATCGTTTTGAGGTTTGGAGTCAATATACGTATCGCTTCTGCAGACAAGGCCGATACTGACGCCGGTGCCGGTAAGGTTCGGGTCGAGCGATGCGATTTTATACACGCCGACAGCCTCAAGAGCCCTCGGCCCTCGGCTCTCGGCCCTCGGCTCGAAGGCCGAGAGGCCTGCGGCCTGCGGCTGTAAATCATCCGCAATCGCCGACGAGGCGAAAACCAGAAAAATCACCAAAAATTTTACAAATCTGCGGGCCAAAAACATCCCTTTAAAAATCGAAAAAACTTAGACTGTATTATAGCATATTTTGCTCATCTTTTCCAGACTGCTCTTTTTATTTTTTAAGTCTTTATAGATACTGACTTAACAGTATAAAACTTGTCCTCGAGTAATCGGGGATAAGCTCAATTTCCGCCTTGCTAAAGGCTCTGCTTATTGCTATACTCCCATAGTTATTTCGGATTGGCGGATATTAGGGATAAGCAAGAGTATGGAAGTTCTTTTAAGTTCCGATAAAATCAGCGATTGCGTTATTTCTCTGGCCGATGAGATTATTTCAAAAACGGCCAGGGGCGATAAAATTGCTGTTATTGGTGTTCGCAGCCGAGGGGAAATTCTCGCCAAACGTCTGGCGGATGCATTAACCCACAAATTCAAGACCAAAATCCCGTGCGGCACATTGGATATAACCCTTTATCGCGACGATATTAACAATCCGCAAAGCGAGAGCCAGCCTTTAGTTAGAACCACTGAAATAGGTTTCGATATCGACGATAAAATAATAATTCTTGTCGATGACGTTCTATATACAGGCAGAAGTACCCGTGCGGCTATGGATGCGCTGATAGATTTGGGCAGACCAAAGGCGATAAGATTAGCCGTACTGGTCGAAAGAGCCGGAAGAGAATTTCCAATACAGGCGGATTTCGCCTCTCTCAAAATCGACCTGCCTGCGGATAAAACCGTGCAGGTTAATTTCGTCGAATCCGACGGCAAAGACAGAGTAATTGTAATATGAGTAAAAAAGATTTTACGTGGAACCGCAAACACCTCATCGGGCTTCGTGAGCTAAGCAGGGAGGAAATCGAACATATTCTTAATACCGCTCAGGCTTTCGAGCAGATAAGCACAAGAAGCGTTAAGAAGGCCCCTACTCTTCGCGGCAAGGTCGTGGTAAATCTGTTCTTCGAGGACAGTACAAGGACGAGAACCAGCTTTACCCTCGCGGCCAACAGGCTAAGCGCAGATGTAATCGAGTTCACACAGAAAAGCAGCAGTGTGAGCAAGGGTGAAACGCTTTTGGACACAGCAAGAAACCTCGAAGCGATGGGAATCGACATCGTCGTGATACGGCACAGTGCAGGCGGGGCGCCGAAGTTTTTGAGCAGGAATATCAACGCCTGCGTAGTCAATGCCGGCGACGGATTTTGCGAGCACCCGACGCAGGCCCTGCTGGATACTTACACAATAAGACAGAAAAAAGGAAGTCTCGAAGGGCTTAAAATCGCAATCGTCGGCGATATCGCTCATTCGCGTGTGGCAAGGAGCGACATCTACGCCATGACGAAACTCGGCGCGCAGGTAACCCTTGTCGGCCCGCCGACCCTTATGCCGGCAAAGGTCAGTCAACTGCCGGTACAGGTCAGCTATTCGCTGGACGCGGTTATTGGTGAAGTCGATGTAATCAATATGCTGCGGATACAATCCGAAAGGATGGGCTCGAACCAGTTTCCATCCATAAAAGAATACTCTCATTATTTCGGCCTGACCGTCGAGAGAATGAAAAAGGCGAAACCCGATATGCTCGTTATGCATCCCGGGCCGATCAACAGAGGGGTTGAAATCGAAAGCGAAGTGGCCGACGGGCCTAACAGTGTAATTCTGCAGCAGGTAACCAACGGCCTGGCGGTGAGAATGGCGGTTCTGTTCCTCGTCAACCAGGCGGCGATGGCAAAATAATAATATGGCAAAAAATATTCTTATAAAAAACGGACATATAATCGACCCGGCCAATAAGCTTGACCGGAAATGCGATGTTTTGATTCTCGACGGTAAAATCGCCGAGGTCGGCAAAATCGAATCGAAAACGGAACTGACCCTCGATGCGGCGGGCAAACTCGTTCTGCCGGGCCTGATTGATATTCACGTACATTTCCGCGAGCCGGGCGATGAGGAAGAAGAAACAATCGCATCGGGTTCGGCTGCGGCAGTTGCCGGAGGATTTACATCGGTCGTCTGTATGCCGAACACCGACCCGCCGATTGACGACGCGGCAAGCGTCGAATATATCCACCGAATGGGCAGACAGGCAAGGAAAACGCACGTATACGTTATGGGAGCAATTACGCAGGGCAGAGCGGGCGAACAGCTCAGCGAAATGGGTTTTATGCTCCAGGCCGGAGCCGTAGGCTTCACAGACGACGGCAGCGGCGTACAGAATGCCGCAGTGATGCAAAGAGCGATGAAATACGCTTCGATGTTCAAAAATGTCGTGATAAGCCAGCACTGCCAAGACAATTCGCTTGCGGGAAACGGCGTTATGAATTCGGGCTATAACTCAACGGTGCTCGGACTGCCGGGTATCGACCCGCTTGCCGAAGAAATGATGCTCTGGCGGGATATTCAGCTTGTCCGAAAGACAAATATGCCCTATCACGTCCAGCACGTCTCAACCGCGAAATCCGTAGAGCTGATACGACAGGCCAAAGCGGACTGCCTGCCGATAACGTGCGAGGCGGCTCCTCATCATCTGCTTTTGACCGACGATGATTGCTGCGATTATGATACGAATTATAAAGTCAATCCGCCGCTGCGTACGGGGCGGGACATTGAGGCGTTAAAACAGGCGGTAAAGGACGGAATAATCGACGCGCTTGCATCGGACCACGCGCCGCATCTGAAAAGCGAAAAGGAGCTTGAGTTTTTGACGGCGCCGTTCGGAATCGCAAGTCTCGAATGCGCACTGGGGCTTTATATCAAGGCGCTGCTCGAACCGAAGATTATAGACTGGCCGCAGCTTGTCTCGATAATGTCCGAAAGGCCTGCGAAGCTCATCGGCGTCGATAAAGGAACATTGAGCAAAGGCAAACAGGCCGATATAACGATTATCGACCCCGATTTCGAGTACACGGTGGACGTTAATAAATTCCGCTCCAAGAGCAAAAATTGTCCCTACGACGGCTGGAAACTCAAGGGCAAGGTCGAATATACAATCGTCGGCGGGGAAATAAGATACTCGGCACGGGAAATCTGACGTGCTGCTCATCGACGGCTACAACCTGCTGCGGGCGGTGCAAAACCTGACAGACCAATCTTTCAATATCACCGATATTCAGCTTTGCCAAATCATCGCTGAATACCTTTACAGAATAAGAAAAAAAGGCTGTGTCGTTTTTGACGGAATCGGGCCGAGAGACAAATCGGGCTTTAATAATCTGTTTAATCTCGAAGTGATTTTTTCAGGTACTAGTCACGAAGCTGACGACATCATTGAGAAATTAATCCTCGAAAACACCGCACCTAAAAGTCTTATCGTCGTCAGCAGCGACAGACGCATAAAAACCGCCGCCAAAAAAAGGAAAGCCGATGCCGTTGACTGCGTCGATTTCTGGACAGGCCTGATAAAGCAGCTCGAAAAGAAAAAAAAGGCCCCTGCCGAGCCGCAGTCGAAATTCGTCGGCATAAGCGAGGCCGAAACGGAATACTGGCTGCGGGAGTTCGGTTTTATAAAATAATTTTCGTTGCCGTGCCGGCAACGGCTAAACTAAAGTGGTAACGGTTTAACAAAATTCCAATTTTGGGCGGCAAGGCCAGCTTTGGCAGGATTAGCATTTATATATCGAATGGCGACTTTTAAAGTTTCTTCGTTGTCGATAAAGACTTTCCAGCATCCGCGAGTCCAGGGACTTTGTTTTAGATTTAGCGCCTTGGTCGCTGCACTTTTAAACTGATTAACAAGATATTCAATGCTATACTTCGAACGAAGAACAAGCAAGTGTATATGGTCATTCATTATCGCACAGGCAGGTACTTCAATATTTAACCGCTGAACAACTGTTGCAAAACCTGCCGCAATTACAGGCCTTGCATCATCATTAATAAAATATGGCAGTCTGTTCAAAATACCCGTCGCTTCAGCATAAAACTCCTTAATCAATTTTTTTGGAGGTGGAATCTGCCGGCCATATTTAATTACACCCAATAATTTAAGCCGGTCATTATATATTTCTTTCGAAAAAGAACCCCGCGGGTCATTCGGCAACCAAGTACCATAAGTAGTAAAAATCGCGTGATATGCGATAATCATAAATTCTCCGTTGTTTAGCCATCGCCGTGTCGGCGATGAGTGTTTAGCAGCCGCCGGCACGGCGGCTTTTAAAAAATAACTTAACCCTAAAAATTGTGAAAAACAATGAAAAAGCGTCGTCGTACCGACGACGGCTAAACATTTTTGAATTGCACTTTTACCAATTTTGACCTACTATTTGACCTTATTTCCAGGAGTAGATATGAAACTGATTGCAAAAAAATCCCGGCTTAGCGGCAAAATTGCTATTCCTGCGTCCAAATCGCACACTATCCGCGCTGTCGCTATCGCATCGCTGGCAGAGGGACAAAGTCTTGTCAGAAACCCGCTTATTTCAGATGACGCTTTAAGCGCAATTCATTCTTATGGTATGCTCGGCGCGAAAGCAGACTGCTCGGACAAAATCTGCTGGAAGATAACGGGTATAGCCGGAAACATAAAAGCTCCTGAAAAAATAATCGACGTCGGCAATTCCGGTACAACATTAAGACTGGCGGTTGGTTCGGCCTCGCTTGCTGCGAAGGAGAAGAAAATAACCTTTACCGGCGATGCACAAATACAAACAAGACCCATCCAGCCCCTGCTCGATTCGCTGAACGACCTCGGCGCCAAAGCAAAGAGTTTAAAAAATAATGGTTCAGCCCCTATTGAAATCGAAGGTCAGCTTATCGGCGGCAAGACAACTATCGAATGTTTTACCAGTCAGTATTTAAGCAGTCTTCTTTTGGCGGCGCCATTAGCTCAGAAAGATACTGAAATCATTGTGCCGCTTCTTAATGAACCGGATTATGCGAAAATGACACTCGACTGGCTCGACTGGCAGCAAATCAAATATGAAAATCAGGATATGAAACGATTTATCATCAAGGGCGGCCAAAAATACAAAGCCTTTGACAAACAAATACCGGCTGATTTTTCAAGCGCGACATTTTTCCTCTGCGCCGGAGCTATCCTCGATGCGGATATTACGATAACCGGTCTTGATTTTTCCGACAGCCAGCCGGACAAGGCCGTTGTCGATTACCTCAAACAGATGGGAGCAAAAATCGAAATTACCTCCGCCGGCGTTAATGTAAAATCAGGCCCGCTCAAAGGCGTCGATATAGATATGAACAGAACGCCGGACGCTTTGCCTGCTATGGCTGTGACGGCGGCATTCGCGCAGGGAACAACAAGATTTCTGAACGTCCCGCAGGCAAGGAAAAAAGAGACCGACCGTATAAAATGTATGGCAGAAGAACTGAACAAAATGGGGGTAAAAACACAAGAACTGCCGGACGGCCTGATTGTCGAAGGCGGAAGACCCAAACCCGCAAATCTCGACGGCAGAGGCGACCACAGAATCGTAATGGCTCTTGCAGTGGCGGCAATGGCTATGGATGAACCTTCGACAATCGACACCGCAGAAGCAATGAATGTTACCTTCCCCGATTTCGTCAAATTAATGAAACAGCTTGGCGCAGACATAAATTTATGCTAAAGTAGTACGATTTT
>PGYD01000114.1 GCA_002839495.1 Planctomycetes bacterium HGW-Planctomycetes-1 | reverse complement strand
GAAAGCGTAAAATTTTCCACAGGTATACCTGTGGAAGCAGGATTAATTAACGCTGGATACTCTAATTCATAGTGGTACAGTAAATGGGGGAAGGTCAATGCGGGTAGGCGTATATGTTATTGGACGCTGCGGCTGATTTGCGAAAAGACGGTTTTATTAGTCCTATAAAATTTTGAATTGGCCAGTATGAATTTTTCACTATTCAGAATTCGTTATTCATTGTAAACTACTGTTTATGGAACTTAGCTGGTTGATAAGGCTTAGAATAGCAGTCGCACTTGCCGTCGGCATAGCGGTGTTGGGCGTTCTGCCTGGTGGTTTTCTGGATCCGCCGACCGACGGTGTTTTCGCGATTTTCGCCGGTAATATCAGCGTCGGCGATGTGCTGATTTGTGCGGGCATTTCGTTTGCCGCCGGTTTTCTTGCATCGGCACTTTGCACGCCTTTCGGCGGGCAGATAGGCATTTTGGCGGCTCCTGCGGGTATGGCTGTCTGGGCACTTAAAAGCGATGCGTTATCGACGGTCTTTCAGCGTGCGCCTGCCGCGGCGGACAGATTGAACGTTTATGCGAGCCTTCGATTCGAGGCGTTTATATGGCTGGCTGTCGCGGGGTGCTGTTTTGCCGGTGCGCTTATCGCTGATAAGATATTCGGGGGAAAATCGTTAAATCGCGTAGATAAATTCGAGGCGGATTTCAAACTGCCGAGCTTTGCGGCAATAGCGATTGTCATCATCGCGACGGTTATCATCGGCAATGTCCTTGTCAACGTTCTCGCCGGCGATGTGAGCTATCCGGACACAAAGCTGGGCAAGGTAACAGGTCAGCCTGCCAATCTTCAGTTGGCCTTTGCGGTAACCATCGCGTTTATGGCGTGCGGTTTTTGTGCCAAACTGTTTTTGGGCGTATCATTCGTTTGGCCTGCGGCGGCGTCTGCCTTTTTAAGCTCATATTCGATAATAGCTTACGGTAAAGAGCCGATTATGGAACATCTTGCCGGCGCTTGGCCTGCGGTGTTCTTCGCAAGGCCGGTTTTGGCGGTGTTGCCCGTCTATATGGTCGCTTTCGGCTGTTTGGGGGCAATATGGGGCTATTGGCTGGCAGTCGATTATCACCTTTGGCGGAAATACGAGAGCTGATTTTTGCCTAAAATCATTATTTAAAGACACTTAAGTAAAAAATCCTCAAAAAGCATAAAATGGGCAAAATTTTAGTGTTTCGCCCCCTGTTTATTGCCGAAAACATACAAGGACAACCTCTTATGCGTATTGCAGCCTGATAAATAGTCTTTTAAAACAGAAAATGTCGGGAAACATAGGCCCTGAAATTTTCGTATTAGATATAAAGGGAATACTTCCTGAACCCGGAGAAAGGAGTGCCGGACAATGTTGGTACTTAGCAGAACAAGAAATGAATCGATAATGGTAGGCGACGACGTGGAAATAACGATTGTCGATGTACGAGGCGATAAGGTTCGCCTCGGCATCACCGCGCCAAAAACAATATCCGTTCACCGCAAAGAAGTATATCTTGCTATACAACAGGAAAAAGCGGGACAAAAACCGGTGAAAAACAGTTCCGAATCTTAAACGAACCAAACGGCCTAAGAACGAATAGCCGATAAGTTTAAACCGAAAGCCTCCCCGCAGGAGGCTTTTTTTATGCGCGTTCGAGGCCGCAGCGCGAAGAGGCATACCTTCTTATAGTCAAAAATCCCTTTTGTAAAAATCTTAAAAGGCCCATCCTTCTGATATGCCTGAAAAGGATTTTCGGATTGAGATTGTACAGCAATTCGGTTCTCTGTTTGAGTTTCAGTTTTTGCGGCCAGGTGAGACATTCGCTGTTTGGCAGGATAATGAGGCCGACCTTTTTGTAAATTAAATCGTGCTCTATGATATACCTGTATAAATCAGTGCCGGGCAGACCCATAAAGACATTAAAATAGACCATATCGGGGTCGAGCTTTTTTATGAAGCGGATACTTTCATAATTTTCCGCTAACGTTTGCTGGGGGACGCCGAGCATTATCGAGGCAATGGGTTTTATTCCGACTTTTTTGCACAATTTAACGGCGGTTTCGTTCTGCTCGACGGTGGTATCCTTTCGCAGCAGGTCGAGGATTCTCTGCGAGCCGCTTTCGATGCCGAAATAAACCGCGCTGCAGCCGGCATTTTTCATCGCGGCAAGCATTTCCTCATCGACTATGTCCACCCTGCTTTCGCAGGTCCATTCGATTTTGAGGTTTCTTTGATTGATTAAAGAACATATATCCAGAACTCTCTGTCTGTTGACGGTAAAATTGTCCTCCCTGAAATTTATCGCCTTTATGCCGAAGTTTTCGGACAGATACTGCATTTCATCGACGACCCTCTTAGCCCCCATACAGCGGTAATGTCTGCCCCAGACGAGAATGTTCGAGCAGAAGCTGCAATTCCACGGACAGCCTCTGCTGGTACTCATCCAGCCCAAAGGCGACGATTTGAGCTCCGGCGTGGTTTTCTGATATTTTTTGTACGGGAAAATCGAGACAGGGATAAACGGCAAAGTGTCGAGGTCTTTGATAAGCTCTCTGGGCGGCGTTAAAAGATATTGGTTTGTTTGGGCGTCTTTAATAATGAGGCCGGAGATGTTTTTGAGATGTGAAAAAGATAATCGGCCTGTCCGGTCTAATGTCCTGCACAATTCGAGGAGTGTGTTTTCGCCTTCGCCGCCGACGCCGATATCGGCGCCGAGGAGTTTCATAGTTTCAACAGGAGCGATAGTGATTTGCGGCCCGCCGGCAACGATGGGGATATTGTCATTTTTCATAGCCGCGATAATTTCGGCGCAGGTTGATATCGTAGCGACGGAGACCGTAAGGCCGATTAAATCGGGCTTGACGGCGCGGATGTCCTGCGCAAGTTCATTTGTGTTTTTTTCGTAAAGATAATTATCGAGAATTACGACGCTGAAGCCTGCCTGTTTCAAAACGCCTGCCAGTTGGCCAAGACCCAAAGGCAGAAAAGGCGGTAGCTTGCCCATAGGATAATCTTCGGGCAGGTCCGGGCGGATTAGCAGGACAGTTTTCATCGGCGGATTCGCAGTTTAAAATGCGCTTACTTTTTTTTGGTTTTCTTTTCGAACGGGTCTTTTATTTCTTCAGCGGTCTGCTTCTGCATTTCGAGGGCGTCTTCGATTAACTCGGCCTTGTTCGGCTCCTGATAATGTTCGAGTTCGAACGTCCATGTATATGCGTCGGTTCTCGTGCGGAACATATCGTCGAGCAAATCGAACGGGGCCACATCGCGAAGCGGACGCTTGAGATTTCTATGGGTGTTCAGGGTTTGATAGCCGTCCTTTGTAATTCTGACGCTGTAATCGCCGTACCACTCGAAACCGACCGTAACGGGCGAAAAGCCGATTTCCTCATCATTGAGAGCGACAAGGGCTCCGGAAGGCTCGGTTATTATAGTGAGCTTTCTTTCCACACAGCCGATGCAAAAACAAATCGAGACCAAAAGCATTATCAACGCGATATTTGGCAGTTTCCATACTGACATAGCCGGCTCCATAATAATTGACTTTAACGGCTTGATTATCAGCTAAATACAACGGGTTGTCAATGGGGAAGATACGTGCGAAATCACAATCCCATCGTGCCAGAAGCTCATTTTGAGGGACTTAAAAACAGTGCATTAACTAAAAGTCAGACATTTTTGATGATAAGGTACAACTGTTTTTGAAATTAAAGCCCGCTCGCTTTCTTGCGAAAGCAAGAGTGGGGGGGGGTTATGCGCGGATTTTAACCGCGGATTGCGCGGATGACGCGGAAATTTTTAAATCACGATTGGCCATAAAGAGTTAAAGAAACACGCAAATTTCGTTAAATAGCTGCGTTTTTAAGCAAAAAAAAAGAAGTTTTGACAAAAAGATAAAAATGGTAGAAAATAGGAGAGAAGGGAGATAGAATTTTGATTATGTATGATAGAGGGGGAAAATTATGGCTACTGAAAAAGAACAACTTCGTAAAGATATGGATAAGGCGCTTGAAGGAGGTGCTGGCCCTGCTGTTTCACGTTTTGCACTTGCTTGTCTTGGCGGGATTCCTGTTGCAGGCGGTGTTTTTGGGGCCGCTGCTAACGCATGGTCTGAGGCTAATCAAAAAAAATTCAGCAATATCTTTGCAGCATGGCTGAAACTACAAGAAGAAGAAATAAAGGAAATTGGCATTACTTTGGCAGAGGTCATGATTCGATTACAAGTCATCCCAAAACCCTCCGGAGTAAGATGACGATACAACCAAGTTGAATCATAGCGAGAAAGTTTGCAAGATGATATTCGTAACGAACAACA
>PGYD01000113.1 GCA_002839495.1 Planctomycetes bacterium HGW-Planctomycetes-1 | reverse complement strand
TCGTTTGAAGGCGGGCCTGATGGAAGCGGTAAATACCTGTTTTTGGCTGCATAAAGATTTACTGCGTCTGTCATTACAGGAAAACCCCTAAGTTTGAAAAACTATTCACTTGACAAAAGGCCGTAAATTTGTTATTTTTATATTGATTATGGCTCAAAATCGCATTAATTACCGTTTTGGTTGGTGGTGGCCTGTCAAATAAATGACGGGTTGTGAGCCTGCTTTACATTTAGAAAAAATATAAAAATTCACGGCCTGTCGGTAGCGACAGGCCGTTTTTTTATGTATCCCGTTAGACCTGTTTTAAATTTATATAAGTATTTAAATATGAAAAAAGACAAAAAAATTTGTAAGGTTTACATCATTGTAAAGAGGTCTAACGGGATGTATATTATAGGCTTTAATGTGTGAGAATAAATATGACGGAGTTAAATCAGAAAATCAGTGATGCCAAAGCGGGACAGATTATCCCGCTTGTCAGGAAAATTGAAGTAGCCGAGCCAGTCGATTTTTTTGCCCGGCTGAGCGACTACGGCAGAAAGCAGCACTGCTGTCTGCTCGAATCCAAAGACCACCTTGCCGAGGGCGACCAGGGCGAACTGACATTCGGCACGGCGAATCCGGCACTGTATATTTCCGGCAGGGGCGCCGATTTCCAGATTGTCGCTTTAAGCCCGACCGGCAAAAGAATGCTCAAATATTTTGCGACAGCCGGACGCGGCAGATTCGATTTCTGCAAAGAAATAAAATTTGAATCAGACCGCATCACTGGCTCTCTCAATCTCGACCATGACATCATTGATGAGCAGTCCCGTCTCAAGGCCGTAAACCAGATGGACGTAATCAGGGCGGTCAATTTCGCTTTCGAGCTTTCGGGAAAGCCGTTCCGCGTAACCTGCGGCCTGCTCGGCGCGCTGAGTTATGATTTTATCGACCAGTTTGAAAAGTTGCCGAAAAATGAAAATGTCCTGCTCGATGTGCCCGATTACGAGCTTTATTTTGCGGACAATATTTTTCTGATGGACCACAAAACCGGCGACGCCTTCGTGGTTGTCAATGCGGTTATAACCAACGGCGACAGAAATGAAATTATGGCCGATGCCGAGAACTGTTTCGAGTATTATTTCAACGCTCTGAAAAACGAAATGCCCAAACCTGTTCGATATACCGGTTCTTTGCCGAAGGCTGATACCGATACGCAGCAGGACGAATACGAAAAAATGGTGCAAACCGCCAAAAAGCACATCACCGACGGCGATATTTTTCAGGTTGTCCTGAGCAGAACCATTACCGAGCCTTGTCCCGATGAGCCGCTCGATGTTTACAAAAGGCTTCGCCGGCTCAATCCATCTCCTTATATGTTTTATATCAATACTCCCAATACCGTTCTGACAGGCGCAAGTCCGGAGCTTAATCTTCGGGTAAGCGGCACAAAAAATCGTCAGGTCGAAATAAGACCCATCGCCGGCACAAAGCCCCGCGGCAAAATCAACGGACAAATCGACCCAGACACAGATTTCAGATACGAAGCGGAATTAAAACTGGACAGAAAAGAACTCGCCGAACATATGATGCTTGTCGATTTGGCAAGAAACGACATCGCAAGGGTAACTCAAAAAGGAACGCGAATCGTAAATGAATTGCTGATTGTCGAAAAATACGAATCTGTAATGCATCTCGTAAGCAATGTAAAAGGTACATTAGCCGATGAGCTTGACGCGCTCAGCGCATATCTTGCGACGATGAATATGGGTACGCTCACAGGCGCACCGAAAATTGAAGCGATGAAAATCATCCGCCGGCTCGAAAAAAACAAACGCGGCTATTACGGCGGGGCGGTAATGTATTTAACCGTTGACGGACAATTCGATAGCTGTATAACTATACGAGCCCTGCAGGTAAAAGACCGCATTGCTTACGTAAGAGTAGGTGCAGGAATAGTTTATGACAGCGTGCCAAAGACAGAATTCGACGAAACTCAGCACAAAGCGAATTCCTGCCTGCGGGCGGTTAGAGGTAAATAATTATGAGTGAAAACGCAAAAGTACTTTTTATAGATAATTTCGATTCGTTCACGTACAACCTCGTCGATGATTTCTGCAAGAGAGACTGCGCCGCGAAAGTTTATCGTGCCGATACGCCGTTGGATGCCCTTAAAAAAATCGCGGCCGAGTTCAAGCCTGATTTGCTCGTGATTTCGCCCGGTCCCGGAACTCCCGCAAAGGCAGGCGTTACACTCGAAGCAATCGGTTATTTCAAGGACATACTTCCGATATTCGGCGTATGTCTCGGCCATCAGGCGCTCGTCGAATATTTCGGCGGCACGGTCAGTCACGCTCCGAAAGTAATGCACGGCAAAGCCTCGAAAGTAATCCATAACGGAAAAGGAATCTTCGAAGGTGTCGAAAATCCGCTTCAAGCAGGCAGGTATCACAGCCTTTGCGCCGTTAAAATGCCGGATTGCCTCGAAGTAACCGCGGAGTATGAAAATATCGTGATGGGAATCCAGCATAAGCAGAAACCGATTTTCGGCGTTCAGTTTCATCCGGAAAGTATCCTTACCCCGACAGGGGGAAAAATAATACAGAATCTTTTAAAAATCTCACAGACAAACAGGAGGGTGTAATTATGACAAAAATAACTGAATATCTCGAAATTCTTCTCGAAGGCGGAGACCTGAAATACGAACAGGCAAAAGACCTGCTCGATACCGTCTTTAAAGGCGACGTCGCGGAGGTCCAAATCACAGCGTTTCTGGCGGCGATGAGAATGAAAAAGGCGGTGGCAGCCGAATTTGCCGGTCTTGCCCAGTCGCTAAGAGACCATGCGGTAAAGGTAAAAACAAAAATTCCGAATCTTATCGATACCTGCGGAACGGGCGGAGCGCCGCTGAAAACTTTTAACGTTTCCACAGCTTCCGCACTGATTGCCGCCGGTGCGGGCGCTTACGTCGCAAAACACGGCAACCGCGGCATAACAAGCCGATGCGGCTCGGCAGATGTATTGGAGGCGATGGGCGTTAAAATCGACTGCTCTCCCGAACTTGTCGCCGAATGTATCGAAAACGCTCATATCGGTTTTATGTTCGCTCCGATGTATCATCCGGCGATGAAATTCGTTCAGCCTATAAGAAAAAGCCTTGACTTCAGCACAGCCTTTAACATCTTGGGCCCGCTCGCAAATCCTGCCGGTGCCCAGGCGCAGGTAATGGGTGTTCCGCACGAATCGCTGCTTGACAGAATCGCTGAAACTTTTAAAATCCTCGGCCTAAAGCGTGCGATGATAGTCCACGGCAGCGGCCTTGACGAAATAAGCATAACATCGATTACGAAAGTTGTTGAACTGAAGGACGGCAAAATAACGTCTTATCAGATTAATCCGGAAGATTTTGCGATTTCGTCGCCGAAAATGGCCGAACTTGTCGGCAGTAACGCCGAATATAACGCCGGATTGATTAAAGATGTTTTGAGCGGCAGAAACAAAGGTCCTGCCCGCGATATGGTGCTTTTAAATGCCGCCGCGGCCATTATGGTCGCAGACCTCGCCGACGACCTTCAGCAGGGATTCAAAAAGGCCGCCGAGGCGATAGATAGCGGCGCAGCAATGGAATGTCTCGAAAAATTTATCGAAATTTCAAATAGGAAGAAATAACCGGACAGAAAGATGCCCGCACCGAAAGTAAAAATATGCGGAATAACGAACGCCGCCGACGCTGTCGCGGCGGTACAGCTCGGCGCAGATTTGCTCGGCTTTAATTTCTATCCGAAAAGCCCGCGATATATCGAACCTGTCGAGGCCGAAAAAATCATCAGCAAGTTGCCCGCTTTTGTAGATACTGTCGGAGTGTTTGTTAATGCAGATGCCGATACTATTCGCAAAATCACAGGCGATTTAATGCTCAACTGGGCACAGCTCCACGGCGATGAAACGCCGGGTTTTTGTGTCTCGCTCGATTCGCTGCCGGCACAGGTCATAAAGGCAATCAGGGTTAAAAATATGCGTGATATCGAATATGCGAAAAACTTTGCCACCGATGCTATCCTGCTCGATGCGTTCCATCCGTCGCTTTACGGCGGAACAGGCGAAAGATTCGACTGGAAAATCCTGCCTGAAATTACAGGCCACATACTCGGCAGGACGTTCCTGGCAGGCGGAATAAATCCGGAGAATATAATCGAGGCCGTCGGGCTCGGCTTTTACGGTGTAGATATTTGCAGCGGAATCGAAGATTCGCCCGGCAAAAAAAATCATAAAAAAATGACTGAGCTTTTCAATAAAATTAAAGCTGTTTTAACCGGCAAAGGCGAACAATGAGTCCCGCACCTTCCGATATTCATTTTATCTTTTTTAGGGTGCGGGATAGAAATAGATTAGATAATTTAAATATGAGAATGCTCTGTAGAAAACATTAATAATAATATGTAAAAAAGCTCTTTTTGAAAAGTAAATAAAGGATCATCAGGTCGTAGGTCAGCACTCGCAGATAGCA
>PGYD01000112.1 GCA_002839495.1 Planctomycetes bacterium HGW-Planctomycetes-1 | reverse complement strand
CAGTGGCAGCGGCAATTTCAGAGCATCGCGTGACGTGTATGATGGCCGTTGCCTCAATCTACGATACTTTGGCACGATTGCCGTTATCCGCCCCGTTCGATCTGAGTTCTTTAAGAATACCGGAGAGCGGAGGAATGTATACGCATCCGACCCTGGAGGAAAAATTTAAGGAGCGGTTCGGCGTTTCCATGATCCCTGTATGGGGGAGCACGGAGACATCAGGGATCGCTCTGGTCGCTCCTGTTTCAGGCGGACACAGGCCGGGGTCTATGGGAAACCCATCTCCCTACTATGAGGTCAAGGTGGTTGGAGATGACGGAGAGGAACTGCCTCCCGATGAAGTGGGGGAGATGATGATCAAAGGTCCCGGTGTGTGCGGCGGATACTATAATCAACCTGAAGAAACGGGAATGTATATGAAAGACGGCTGGTATTGCACCGGTGACATGGTAAAGAGAGACAGGGATGATTATTATTATTTTGCCAGCCGAAAGACCGGGATGATGAAGGTAGCGGGTGTTAAGGTTTTTCCTCTGGAGATTGAAGGTGTGCTGCTCAGCCATCCGCTCATTGAAGAGGCGGCGGTTATTAAAATTCAGGATCGTCTGCGCGGTGAGGTGCCTAAAGCAATTATTGTCATCAAGGATGGTTTTGAAATAAGCAAAGAAGAGATCCAGAAATACTGTGAAGAAAAAATGTCGAGAATCAAAGTTCCGAGTGTCATCGAGTTTAGAACCAGGCTTCCCAAAACCCCCGGGGGAAAGATTCTGTATCGGGAACTGCAATCGGAAGGCTGAAAACAATTAAGGAGCGAATTTGCCATGGAATCCAGAGTGGTTGTTGTTCACGCTGACGTTGATCCTCTCAAAGGGATTGCGAATCCCGGTCCTCACCAGATCTACAAAAATCCCAGGGTGTCTGTGGAGAACCGGGAATTACGGACGCTTCGTTCTGATGATGTTCGGATTAAAATGACCTATGCGGGTGTGTGCGGTACGGATGTCCATCTGGTGGACACTAACCCTGACACGGGCTACATTCGATGTTCAGCCCCGGCTAAAATCCCCAAGGAAGGACGGGTCATCGGTCACGAAGGCGTAGGACAGGTGATAGAGGTCGGATCGCAGGTTAAGCATGTCAAGCCCGGCGACTATGTGACATTTGAGTCCATTATCGTCTGCCATTACTGTGATGAGTGCAGAAGGGGAGATTTTAATCAATGCCGCAACGCCTTATTGCTTGGATTGGAGGAGGATGGTCTGTTCGGCACGGTTGTTGATGTTCCCTCCATGCTGACTCATAATGTCGCGGCCCTGATGAAAAACGATAAGGGGCTTAAGGCGGCCGCATGCGTTGAACCGGCCGGTGTTGCTTATGTGGCCTGTCAGAACACGCACCTGGGCGCAGGGGATGTGGTTGTTGTCTTCGGTGCTGGACCTATTGGCCTGTTTTCGGCCATGCTGAGCAAAGTGGTTTTCGGGGCCTCCAGGGTATACGTGGTCGAACCTTTGGCATTTCGACGAAACCTTGCACAAAAATGGAGTGATGAAGTTTACGATGTTGACGAATTCCTTGATCATGGCCCTTCTTCCATTGATGTCGTTATGGAGGCATCCGGGCATATGGATAACGTCCGCAGGGTATTTAGGCGATTAAACGCGAACGCCCGTGTCGCTCTCCTTGGCAGGAGCGGCGAACCACTGGTGCTTGACGCAGTAGACCACATGATCACTAATGCAGTATCCATAATCGGGTCAAGGGGGCATCTTGGAGGCGCATTTGCCAATATTTTAAGTCTCTGTCAAAATGCACGTATCCCCCTGGATGATATTGTAACGAAAGTGCTCAGGGGGCCAGGAGAGCTTTGCGAACTTTTAAGGTCACCGGAAAAGATCCTTGAGGAAAATTGTAAGGTTTTGGTGAGTTTTGACGAAAGCCGGACTTGATCGTTCATGATGAAAGACCATGAGAAGATATATAGGAGTGTTTGCCGCATCTGTCACGGGGGATGCGGCGCCTTACTGACGGTAAGGGAAGGCAGACTGGTGAAAGTTGCACCGGACACTCATTCACCGTTCAACCGGGGTCGTATGTGCATAAAAGGACCAGCCACACCTGAAATGATGTATCATCCCTCCAGGCTCCTTTCACCTTTAAAACGTGTCGGCGCCAGGGGATCAAATCAATGGGAGAAGGTCTCCTGGGATGTAGCTTTAAGTGACATTGCCGGCAGAATGGATCGCATCCGTTCAGAATCCGGTCCGGAATCAATTACCATCGGTCAGGGAACGGGTCGGCATCATTATATGCACACGGTACGTTTTGCAAATACCCTTGGCACTCCGAACTGGTATGAACCCGGACTTGCCAACTGTTTCATCCCCCGCATTACGGTGAGCCGTCTTACCTATGGCGGGTTTGTTGTCGCCGATTACTATGGAGATATCAAACCCAAAACGATTCTTTTCTGGGGTCATAATCCACTGGTCAGCGGTCCGGACGGGGAACTTGCATTTCCCGTCAGAAGGGCGCTTGATGCAGGAAGTTACGGCATTGCCGTAGATCCTCGAAGGTCCGAAACGGCGAAACATTGCAAGATGTGGCTTCCCATAAGGCCCGGTACGGATTGCGCGCTGGCGCTTGCGATGATTCATGTGATCATACGGGAAGGGATTTACGACAAAGAATTTGTTGAGAAATGGACGGTTGGCTTCGATAAGCTGAGCGATCATGTGACGGATTGTTCTCCCCAATGGGCCCAGGCTATTACCGGTGTTCTGGCGCAGGATACGGTTGAAGCAGCAAAGAGATACGCAATGGAAAAACCGTCTGTTCTGGAATGGGGCGTATCCATCGAGCAGAACCCGAATTCCCTGCAAACCGTAAGAGCGCTTTCGTTATTGCGCGGGCTGACCGGAAATATCGACATCCCCGGAGGGGATATTTTCGGGATGGAAATCATTCGGCCCTATCCGGTATTGAAGAATCTGCTGCCGGAAGGGATGAATGCCAAAAGGATCGGTTCCGACACGTTTAAACTGCTTAGCGGACCGCGTGCTTATCTGCCTTCCGCTCACATTCCCGGTCTTTTCAGAGCCATGCGTACCGGTGATCCTTATCGGATAAGGGCGCTTCTGATCTTTGGGAGCAATCCCATGGTTACGGTAGCCAATACACGCGAGGTTTATGAATCTTTATTGAAACTCGATCTACTGGTGGTCACGGATCTGTTTATGACACCGACTGCGGCTCTGGCCGATTATGTTCTTCCCGCCGCATTATGGCCGGAAGTCAATCAGCTTATGGAAATTCCCCTGGTAGCGGGAAACGCAGTTATTGCTCAGCAAAAAGTGGTTCAAGTGGGAGAATGCCGTCCGTGTGAAGAAATCATGATTGATCTTGCGAAAAGATTAAATCTGCCCGGGGCGGAGGAAACTCTGGAAAGCATATTGAATTATCGGTTGGAACCGCTTGGCGTCACTTTTGAGGAACTCAAGAGCAAGCATATCATTTTCCCCCCACACGAATATTACAAATTCGAAAAAAAGGGATTCCGAACGCCGTCGAGAAAGGTTGAACTGTACTGCAAATCGCTGGAGAGAGCGGGCTATGATGCTTTGCCAACCTTCAAGGAACCGCCGGAGAGTCCCGACTCGCAGCCCGAGCTGGCCAAGACGTTTCCCTATGTATTAACCACAGGAAGCAGGAGGAGTGAATTTTTTCACAGTGAACACCGTCAGATAGAATCACTGAGAAGAAGAAGGCCCTATCCGATTGCCGAGATTCATCCGGCCACAGCCGAACCGCACGGCATTGGGGCCGGAGACTGGATAACCGTAAGTTCTCCCCGGGGAAGGATACGGATGAGGGCGGAAGTGACAGATGATATTCGAAGGGGGGTTGTCAATGTTGACCACGGATGGTGGTTCCCCGAAAAAGAAGGACCTGATTTTGGTGTATGGGAATCAAACGCCAATCTTCTCACGTCAAATGCTGCGCCATATGATCCGGCTTTCGGCAGTTATCAATTAAGGGGGCTTCTCTGCAGCATTGAAAAAATTGACGCTGCAGGATAGATATGTTTTGATTTACGCGTTATGAAAGGAGTTGGTAACTCCTTTGGGCTTATGGATTATCATTGTTTTGAGGTGACATCATGAATAGAAAATTTGGCCGCAGTTTGCTGTACCTGCTGTTGGTGTTTGTTGTATTGATCGGTTGCGCATCGACCGAACCGTTGCCGGACAATGCGAGACCGGAGGAATTTAAAAAAGAGGATTTTCGCGTCTCTGAATTTGTTATCGGGGTCGGGGACACGGTGGAATTTGCTGTCTACCGGCAGGATGGGCTGACAAAATCCGTCAAGATAAACAGTTCAGGCAAGGTCATGTTTCCTCTTATCGGTGATGTGCAGGTCGCGGGCAAGAGTGCCTTCAAACTGCGCGATGAACTAAAAGAGCGCTTTTCTGTCTATCTGGTGAACCCTCAGGTAACGGTTACAGTGACGGCGATTTCAAGCAAAAAATTC
>PGYD01000111.1 GCA_002839495.1 Planctomycetes bacterium HGW-Planctomycetes-1 | reverse complement strand
CGCCGACCGCCCGCCTTCGCAATGCTTCGGACGGGCAGGCAGGGGGTTGGGGCTAAACATTTTATTTTTCCAGTATATTATCGTCGGGGGCGTGTTTTTTCTGCCAGGACGGATACAAATCCAGCGCATTCTGTGGATTATATGTGTAATAACTGTATCCGCCTGCTGAAATCAGGCAATAAGGCAATTTGGCTATTGTACCAAAAATGGTCAAGAAGTAAAATGTTCTTTAGACACCGATTAACGCTGTTTTCCTTAAGACACGGATTAACACGGATTTACACTGTTAAAAAATATTATAATCTATGAAGATAAAGAACTTACATAACTGGAATATAGACATCAAAAAGACGATTGAGCTTCAAAAAAGCCTCGCAAATCGGGTTATTCAATGTAAATTCGATAAGAAAATAAAAACCGTCGCAGGGGTCGATTGCGGCTTTACTCCTTCGACAGGCTCAGGACGTCGGAAAGATAAGAAAAGTATTGTCGCCTGTATAGTTGTGCTTTGCGCTGAAAAATTCGAGATAATTGAGACCGTATATGCCGTGAAAAAAGTCGGATTTCCTTACGTGCCGGGTTTGTTGTCGTTCCGCGAGGCGCCGGTTTGTATCGCGGCGGCGGAAAAACTCAAAATAACGCCGGACTGCATAATCGTCGATGGACAGGGTTTGGCTCATCCGAGAAGACTGGGGCTTGCCTGTCATTTGGGTTTGTTTTTAGATATTCCTACAATCGGCTGCGCAAAGAGCAGGCTGACGGGCGAGTTTAAAACGCCGGCAAGAACGAAAGGCTCGACAAGTCCGCTCAAAGACAAGGGCGAAATAATAGGTTCGGTCGTAAGGACACGCAGCGGCGTAAAACCGGTCTTTGTTTCAGTCGGGAATAAATGCAGATTGTCCGACGCCGTTAGAATTGTACTCGATTGCTGTGTGAAATATCGATTGCCCGAGCCGAGCAGGCTGGCGCATCAGACTGTTACAAAATTGAAAGACTCAAAAGAAATTTAGCCACAGATTTCACTGATTCTACTGAGATAAAAAATCCTAAGCACTATCCGCCTTCGTTAAAACTACGGACGGACAAGAATCCGAAATTCTCCGCAGGACACCTTACGGTGGAAACAAATTCAAAATTATAATTTTCAAATATCAAAACTATGATAGGTTTTTATTTTTTACATCCGCAAATCTTACAACTTTCATTATTTGTTTCGGTTGTGCTTTTTTGAGGGCGGCAATTTGATGTTGTAGAGATACGTTTTTCACTTCAAGCTTTGCAATTTGTTTTTGGAGTTTCAAATTTTCTTTTTCAAGCTCGAAAATATAATTTCTGATTTCTGGAGCAGATGTCTTAAGTTTAGGGGTAAGGTTATGTGAGCGTTTCATCGCCTGTTTCTCCAAATTTTATAGGCGGGTTTATTATAAATCTTCAATTTTAAATCTTCAATCCGTAATTAATCCCACTTGTGCTCTTTGACGGATGTAAGAATTGCCTCTGCGCATTTGAGGGCGGCTAAACCTTCTTCGGCGGTTACTTCGGGGCGGGCGCCGCTGTTGAGAATCGAATTCAGAAAAGATTCCTGCTCAACACGGAGCGGCTCTCTGTCGTCGATGTCGAGATTTTCGATATGGAGCAGGTCGGGCCAATTTATAGTGCTGAAATCAAAATTGCCTTCGGCCTGTTTTTGTTTAATCCATTTGACGGCATCGGAATTGGGGTCGGCCTTAATCGCAACGCCTTGTTTTTTGAGAAAATCGAGACTCAAATACGCCTGACGGCTGAAGAGGCGAACCTTTCTTAAAGTTTTTAAGGCCAATCTCGAAGCGGTAACGTTGGCGACGCAGCCGTTTTCAAAAAATATCCTTGCGTTGCAAATATCTTCAGTCTCTCCAATCACGTTTACGCCAAAGGCATCGACATTTTTTACGGGGCTTTGGGCAAGGGCAAGAATAATATCGATATCGTGAATCATCACGTCAAGGACAACGCCGATATCGGTCGAACGGAAAGAGTACGGACTTATCCTTGTCGCTTCGATAAACTTCGGCTCGATTTTAAGTCTTTTCATCGCCTGCACAACGGGGTTGCATCTTTCCGAATGGCCGACGGCTACGATGGTGCCGTGCTTTTTGGAAAGAGCGACGATTTTTTCGCCCTGCTCTGCGCTGGCGGCGAGTGGTTTTTCTATGAGTATGGGAATATTATTGCTTATGAAAAGCTCGGCAAGGGCAAGATGACTCGTTGTCGGAGCGGAAATTGTTACGGCATCGACTTTGCCTAAAAGTTCTTTCGCATCGGTGAACGCGGCGCATTTATACTCCTTCGCGAGTTTCTTTGCCTTATCCCGCTGAACATCGACAATACCGACGAGTTCGCTTTGGGGCAGTTTGTGAAGGACCTTTGCGTGAATCTGCCCCATTTTTCCTGCGCCGACGACGGCTGTTCTGAGTTTATTTGCCGGAGCTGACATCAATGTCCTTTTCTTCTAAGCGACTCAAGGTATCTGCCGAAACGATGCGAGCTGCTTTTGATAATCGCATCGGTCATAGCTTTTACGTTCTCATCTATGTCGGGCTTTGCGGCAAGGGCTTTTGCGTTTTCGAGGAGCGGAGTTTTGCTCCTGAACAGGAATTTGAAGGCATCATTAATCGCCTGCTGCTGCTGTTCGGTATAGCCTGCCCGAGCCAGTCCCCTTTTGTTTATCAGTCTTATTTCGGGCGGGTAATGGCCGCTGATGATAACAAAAGGCGGGACATCGTGATTGATGCCGGCGAAACCTGCGGCGTAGCTCCATTTGCCGATTGTGATAAACTGATGAATCAGCACAACGCCGCTGAGCCAGACGCCTGTTTCGACTTTGCAGTGGCCGCTTACCTGCGTGCCGTTGCTGAGAACTGTTTTGTCCTCGATGATGCAGTCGTGGCCGATGTGGACGCTAATCATAATCATATTATTATTACCGATGACAGTTTTGCCGTCGGGATATATGCTCGGATGAATTGTTACAAATTCGCGGATGATATTTTCGTTGCCGATTTCGAGTTTGCCGAAGACGCTGTCGGGCGTTGCGCCAAGCATTTGCGGATTTCTGCCGATGACGCAGCCGGGATATAAAATATTTTTTTTGCCGATTTTTACGTTTTTGCCGATAACGACATTTGCGTCAAGGATGCAGCCGTCGCCTATTATCGCTCCGGCATCAATGAAACAATGCGGGCCAACCACAACATCTTTGCCAAGCTGAGCACTCGAATCAATTACCGCTGTCGGATGTATTTTACTCATCGTATCCGCTTTCCTTAAAAAACCGTCAATCATCAGTATCAATTTAAACTATTTCTTCATCTATAAGCATAAACTTGATATCGGCTTCAGCGGCTTTGGCGTCGCCAACCATAGCAGTACACTTACAAACGGCTGTTTTGCTTCTTGTTCTTGTGGCCTCGGCAATGAGTATTAACTGGTCGCCGGGCACAACACTTTTCCGCAACTTAACATTGTCCATACCGAGCAGGACGGCGAGCTTGCCTGTCAATTCGAGCTTCTGGGCAAAAAGCAGGCCTGAAACCTGTGCCAGAGCCTCGATTATGAGAACGCCGGGCATTATCGGGGTGCCGGGAAAATGGCCCTGGAAAAATAATTCGTTGTAAGTAACATTTTTGATGCCCTTGATAAATCTGTCGCCGTCAATTTCAATCACCCTATCGACAAGCAAAAACGGGTATCTGTGCGGCAGGATTTTCTGTATTTTTCGGATATCAAGCAGAGCGGAAGTGCCTGCTTTTGTCATTCTGTCCTGCAACTCGGCCTGCTGTAAAAGCCTGGCCGCAAGTTTCTGGTTAAGATTGTGTCCGCTCTTGTACGCAACGATTCTGCCGATAACTCTTCTACCGACGAGGGCCAAATCGCCGATTAAATCGACGATTTTGTGTCTGACACATTCGTCCTTGAAACGAAAGCTGTTTTTAATCGGGCCGTCAGAACCGATAACCAAAATATCCTTCGGACTCAAATGCGTGCCGATGCCGTGAGACTGGAACTGCTTTGCCTCGGCTTCGAGCAGAAAGGTTCTTGCCGGCGCGAGATTTCGTTCGAAATATTCCGTTGTGAGCGAACAGCTTAGCAGCTGCCTGCCGATGCCCGTGTGTTTTGTGTAATCCAAATCATAAGTAATCTGCAGTTCGTCGGCGGAGGAAGGGAGCGCATAAATCGAAGAATCGCCTTCGGTAATACTAATCGGCTCGGTGATAACCGCTTCTTTTCTGGGTTTATGCTGCTCGACGAATCCGCATTTTTTCAATAATTTGAAATATTCCCAGCATCCGCCGTCGGTGCCGGGCATTTCAGGGCCTTCGATTTCGATTATGATATTGTCAATTTCGAGCGCGTTTATCGCGGCCATACAATGCTCTATGGTTTCGACGCTCGTATCGCCTTTTTTTACGGCGGTTCTTCTCGGCCGGTTGCCGATATTTTTAATGGTCGCCTCTATCCGCACCGGCTCGGGCGTGTCTTTTCTTACAAAGAC
>PGYD01000110.1 GCA_002839495.1 Planctomycetes bacterium HGW-Planctomycetes-1 | reverse complement strand
TGTTCCCATTGTTTTGCCTCCGACAAATATTATCCTTTGCTGGCATTATCGGCAAAACAACAGGCTTATCTTCATATTATTAACCATGACAGAGTACTACTACCCCAATTTAGAAAGAATCTTATTAAGCCTATTAAAACAAAAAAAAAGCGAAAAGTCAAATGAATTTTGCCTATTTTAACACAAAATCTGCGTTAGTCCTCTAAAAACGTGGTTTTACCTATTTTAACACCAGAGGTAGAAAAAAATTATTTAAAATATTTTACGGGGTTTGCTCGTATTCACTTTCATTTCCAATACGGTTTGCACAAAATTTGTTCTACATTTTTTATTTTGTACTCTTTTATGCGGGGTCGGTTGCAGAAAGCCGGGGAGCTTGATGGCAGGGAAATAAATAAGGACCAAAGTTTTCGCTTTCTTCTTTGTGTTGGGGCCGAGCCGCTTCGCAGTTGGCATGGCCGAGAGGGGGCCGCCTTTTTATATTGGAAATTTATGAGCGGTTACTAAAAATAAATTGTTTTTGCTGCCCGTTTTTCGGCCTCGTCTTCCACCGCCGGTGTATCCACCAGTATTGCGTTGGGGCTTTGCGTATCGAATCCTCGAACGCCTTGGTATATTCCTGCGTAATCCACAGCAACGGGTCGTCCTTATCCTTCCACTCCGCCGGCATTATCAGCCGGGCAATCTCTATCTCGAAAAAGAATCTGTCCCCCACTCTTCTGCTTACCCCCACTCCTATCGGCAGATTATATTGAATCGCCAAAAGTCCGATGCTTTTATAAGTGCTCGCCTTTCTGCCGAAAAAGTCCACGAATATTCCCTTTTTGCCCGCGTTCTGGTCGGCGATAAAGCAAAGCGCCGAGCCCTGCCGGATAATGTCGTCCATTTGCTGCGATGCGCCTTTTTTATCGATGATTTTCTGGCTTTTTTTCTGCCGGACATCGTAAAGATATTTATTCAGAAACTTATTATCGAAAGGTCTTGCGATACTGTAAATATCGAACCCGAACTCGCCCAGCAGATAACCCATTATCTCGAAATTCCCGTAATGCGCCGCCACCAGCAGCAAAGGCTCCTTACCCTGCATCATCCACTTTACCCGCTCGACATTTTTATATCGCGAATACTGCTCCCAGTTTTCCTTATGTATCAGCCGCGGCGAAAAAACCACATCCACCGCAAGCATCACCAACTGCTCGAAGCTCCGTATTCCTGTCCGCTCAATCCACGCATCATCCTTTTCCGGAAAACTCGCACGAAGATGTTCTATTGCCCGCTCTCTGCCTCCGGCATAGTATTTCCACATCCCCCTGCCGAGAAATCGGGCGAATTTTAAAACTTTTTCAACCGGAAACAGGCAAACAAAAAACAGAAATATGCGCAGCAGAACGTAAGTCAGCCATTGTTCGACAACGGTCTTTTTTCGTTTATGCCGTTTTCTTTTCCGTTTCTCTTCTGCCATAAATTTTTGTGTTAATTCGTGTTCATTCGTGGTTATTATTCCGCCGCCAATTCGACTATCATCGATTCTATTGCCGTCTGCGCCGTCGCTTGGCCGGTCTTAATCTGATAATCAATCTCGGCAAGCCGCCGCAGGCAATCGCCGATTCTTTTCAGCGTCATCTTTTTAACGACATCGAAAAACTGTTTCTGATTCCAAAAGATTCGAAGTTTCTTCGCAACTTCGTCCGGCCTGCTCTTTTTCAGCATCACACTCGCTGTAAACATCCTGCGAAAATGCCACGCGAACGCCCCGACAACCGTGTACTCGGCATCCTTGTCGGCCCCGAACATCAGCCGCAGTTTCTCAACCGCCTTTCCCGTATCGCCCGCCGTCATCGAGTCGATTACCTCGAACGCCCCGAAAACCCTGTTTCGACCCACAAGCTCGGATATATCTTTTTCCGTTATAACTTTCGCCGACGCCGTATATGCCGCAAGTTTGTCGATTTCACTCCTTAATATCCCAGGCTCGTTTCCAGAAAGTTCAATCAGCATTTGTGCCGCGTTGTACGAAAGATTTTTATTGTGTGCCTCTCTTGCGTAATTTTGTATATACGGGACAAGCTCTTTCGATTTCATTTCTCCTATTTCGATTAGCTCTCCGGCCTTCGGCAGTGCCTTTGCGAGTCTCGTATTGGAGGGCCATTTACTTACGACAAGGATTAAAACTCCGCTTGCTGCCGGACTTTCGAGATATTTTTCGAGCAGGTCCCGGTTATTGCTCACAAAATCGTCCGCCCCGCTCAAAACCACGACGCGCCTTTGGGCCAGAAACGGTAGTGTCCGCAAATCGTCGAAAACTTCCGCCGCCGTTACCTTGTCTGCTTCTGCCTTCCACAGACACATCTGCATCTGCTCCGGCGTCAGCAGTTGATTAACAAGTGCCATTACCTGCTCAGCGGCAAGAAACTCATCCTTGCCTGCTATTACATATACTGGTTTTGTATTTGTTTTATTTTTTTGAGCCATTGAGTTATTTTTATTTATCTGTAAGGATGTGCAATTATAGGTCAATCGGCAGCTTCCGTCAACAGACTTCCTTTCCGTGTTTAGCCCCCGAATTTATTCGGGGGTTCGTTTTATCCGTGGTTAGCCCCGCCATCACTTTGGCGGGGTTCGTCGTTCGTTTACCCGCCGCTCGTTTTGTCATTCCCGCACACAATTGTCATTCCCGCGAAATTTATCCCTTAGGGAGCGGGAATCCACGTTTTAGTTTACCCATTGCCGCTTTAATCATTCTCAACGCAACAGAGCCGCGACAGCTTGTCCCGCCATAGCCTTGCGACGGCGGATAATGGAGCGGTCATCCCAAAATATTTAGCCCGTCGTTTCACGGCGGGTTGTTTAGCCATCGCCGGTATTTATCCTCCGTAGCCTTGGCGGAAGAGGACGGCGACGTCGCTTGCCCCGTAAGATGCCGTTTCGGCTATCTTATCGGGGTCATTGCGAGGCCGCAGCCGAAGTAATCTATTAAAACAATTAAAATTCTCCTGCCATTATGCTAATATCAACTGATCAGCTAACCGATGGTCTTTCTGGCCGCCATCGACTTCGATATACATTATTATCTTTAAAAAAGAAATAATTCACATAACGTTCTACAAGATCAGAAAGAGTTCGAACTTCTTCTACACCAACAGTCACATTTTGCTGAATCTCCTTATCTGCTCCATGAAGAAGGATATTTCGCATATGGTTAAACTTTGGAAAGGCTTCAATATCAGCTTCCCATCCTGGCAGTTTAGCTACTTTTGCAAGATCGGCAAAACTTTTGTTCAATCCAGGTCTTGAATGCTGAACAAGTCTATCGAAAAAACAACGAAGCTCTTCTGAACATTCCTCTGCATGTTTCTTAATTAACATCCGAATCGATTTTGCACGATGTTTATCTTCGATGCTCATCTTCGAATCGGATAACATGTTTAAAATGCACTCAAGCGGAATAAATAGATCGATAAACTTATAAAGAATATCCCTTTCGTGCCAAGCTCGGAGAAGCCAATGAAATATTAGGCTATATTTTTGCGCATCTTCATGAGACAAAGTTTTTAACTTTTTCCCTATATTTTCAAGGTATTTAATGCCGTTGTCATTAAGAGGCTGTGGTTCAAGAATTTCTAACGCGGGCCCCGCAAATCCTTGGGTAGGAACTTCTCCTTCCCAAATCAAAGCGTTTTCATTGAGTCGTTCTAACACGAATTGTCTATGAAATCTAAGGCCGATAATCCCAGCAACAAGATTGATGACATTTTTAAACTCGTCTTTTCTGCTTTCAGACTGTTTCAATAAAAGATCGCGTATGGCGCCATTATCAGATACTGCCGCGGTTGCTTTTGTACTTACTACGATTTCAAGAAAGAATGGACCGTGCTGTGAGGATTGATTTGGTTGTTTGTTGAACTCAACTTTTCCAAACGAAGCTGATTTTCCAGGAACAAAATACTTTGAATAATTAGATACGGATTGTATTCCGTATTGAGGCTTGGGGCCAAAGTATACCTGTACATCATATTTCTCAGAAACGACAAGATTAATATTCACCTCTTCACGGCCGGACAACGAACAACCTTTGGAATCAAAGAGATAGCGATAACCAATTCTATTGTTCTTATTATTATCGTCAGTCATATTATTAAAATGGGATTAAATAGATAACCAACCTAATATTATCTCACACTTTTTGCCGCGACGTCGTTTGGTTTTTACCTGCCCCGTGAGATGACGCTTCGTCTATCTCATCGGGGTCCGCCTTCGGCGGATTCAACATTAACTTCATTTCTTTACAATCTTACCACCTTTATTCTTATGCTCTTCATAGACTTTAATTGCTTCAACTTTATTGGCTTAGCCATATAAAAATTCAGATTTGAAAACGGCGGCACAAGCTCGCTTGTAGAGCAGTTTGATTAATCTGAATTTAAGCTGTTCCGCAGAACAGCTTAGTTGAAGCAATAACTCTGTGTTCTCTGTGCACTTGTATGTTGACATCTGTCATGGTTAATAATAGTCTCATAGGTAAAGCTGGTGCTGGCGAGGCGAGCGGAGCGAGCCGAGCAAGCACCAGCCGGCAA
>PGYD01000109.1 GCA_002839495.1 Planctomycetes bacterium HGW-Planctomycetes-1 | reverse complement strand
GCCATAGCGGCATCCTTTCGATAAAAGTTTGTAAAATCGTTTGCTATAATCAATCATCGGCATAACCTATGACTTAAATGTATTCTTTTCTACAGAGCATTCTCATTTTTCAATATTCTTCAAGGAAACCATAATCAATCTTCAATCATTTCTCTTGTCGAATAGTTTGGCGATTCTTTTGTAATCAAGATGTCGTGCGGGTGCGATTCATTGACGCCTGCGGTACTGATGCGGACGAATTTTGCCTTTGTGCGAAGCTCTTCGATAGTAGGCGTTCCGCAATAACCCATACCGGCCCTTAAGCCGCCGACAAGCTGATAGACGAAATCACTCAGCGTTCCGCGATAAGGAACTCTGCCCTCGACACCTTCGGGTACGAGCTTGTCCTTGCCGGCAGAACTGCTTTGGCCGTATCTGTCGGCAGAGCCTTTGACCATAGCACCGAGCGAACCCATACCGCGATATTCCTTGAACTGTCTTCCTTTATATATGACCAAAAGGCCGGGACTTTCAGCAAGGCCTGCAAGAAGCGAGCCGAGCATAACGCTGGAGGCCCCTGCGGCAAGTGCTTTTGTGATATCGCCGCTGAATCTTATACCGCCGTCAGCGATGATTGGTATATCGTGCTTTTGCGCGACAGAGGCACAATCCATAATAGCAGTAATCTGCGGCACACCAACGCCGCTGACTATTCTTGTGGTGCAGATAGCACCGGGTCCGATGCCGACTTTGACTGCGTTTACGCCTGCCTTGATTAAATCTTCGGTCGCCTCGGCGGTGGCAACATTGCCGGCGATTACATCTATTTTGTGATTTTTCTTTATCTCTTTTACGGTGTCGATGACGTTTTGCGAATGGCCGTGAGCGGTATCGACAACAATCACATCGACCTCAGCCTTTATCAGGGTTTCGATTCTTTCGAAGTCTTTTACGCCGACGGCGGCACCGACTCTCAATCTGCCGCGGGAATCTCTGACGGCGTTTGGATACTGCTGATAACGGTCGATATCCCTCATCGTAATCAGGCCTGCAAGTTCGCCGCTGCCGTTGACGAGCAAAAGTTTTTCGACCTTATGCTTTTGCAGAATATCCTTTGCCTGTTCGAGAGTTGTATCGGCGGGAGCCTTGACGACGTCTTTGGTCATAACATCGCTGATTTTAACACTGTCGTCCCTGAGGAATTTCAGGTCGCGATGAGTGAGTATGCCGACGACTTTTTTGCCGTCGATAATCGGGATTCCGGAGACGTTCTGCTCGGTCATAACCTCGCGTGCCTGCTGAACGGTCTGGTTTGGACTCAGAATAACCGGGTCGAGAACAATACCGTTTTCGCTGCGTTTTACCTTGGCCACCTCCCGACACTGGGCTTCGACAGTAAGGTTTTTATGGATTATTCCGATACCGCCTTCCTGGGACAGGGCAATTGCAAGGGCCGATTCGGTAACGGTGTCCATTGCGGCTGAGACTATGGGGATGTTGATTTTGATATTGTTCGTAAGTCTTGTCGAGGTATCAGCTTGCGAGGGCACAAAGTCGCTTTTTGCAGGGACAAGCAGGCAATCGTCAAAAGTAATCCCTTCTAAAAAAATTCTGTCTTTATGCATTGCTACCTCCGTGAAAAACAGACTGGATTATTTAAGTCGATTAGTATAATGGTTTTAGCCGAATAGTCAACCCCGCACCTTTGAAAATAATTTGGATAAATAATAAAGAAAGGTGCGGGAACAAAGGAAATTTGACCGCATTTGGCCATATTTAAATCCGTTTTCCTTGCAATCCCTCAAATTTTTAATAATATATGGTGTGTTAGAAATAGGATGTAAAAGGTAATTTTATGGCAAAATCTGTAGAGGAAAAATTCAAGACGGTTATTGAAAAGAATACCTTTTACTTTTTCAACCGTAGGTTTGAAGAAAGGTATGAAGGTCATCTTAACTCCATCAGGGAAACTCTACTTGTTCTGAAAAACGAAGTTGAAACCAAAGGGTTAAAAAAAGAAATTTTCGAGAGTCTCCTTGCAGAAAATGAAAATGGTTTAAGATCACTGCTTGCCTTGACCGGTTTTTCAAATGAGTCTTTGAAACGCCTGATAACCCTTATCCGGGTAATCGAAGATGACTCGTTATCAAAATTATCTCTAAAAGAAAAATGGCACAATTCTGAAGACATAGAAAACATCAAAGAATGGTCAGATACTACAATCGAGCAAATGCTTCACAAAAATAAGTCCTTTCGTACTGGCATTGTAAATATATTTTTTGAAGGTGCTACTGTTCCACTCCTTGCAAATACCATACCTCTTTTCGAATTGAAGAAACTAAGCATCTCAAAATTGCAGTTTGACATCTCTGCAATGATTGACACCATAGTCAGATACAAAGAAAAAGGTTCTTATTCAGGCCAAAAGGAGAATAATTCAGAAACAGTTATCGCTTCTTTATTGGATGATTTGAAATTAACTTATGAAACGGGTGATTTGGGCGAGTTGATAGCCAATGCTCGTGATTCCAAACGGACGATGGACTTTATTATACCTGACAAAAAATCGCCACGTATTATTATCGAAAGTTCTTTTCTGGTTACAACATCTTCAGGACAAGGCGACAAATCTAAAACAGAAATTTCCATTCAAAAACTCATTAAGAAACATTACCCGAAAGCCAAATTCATAGGCTTTGTTGACGGTATTGGTTGGTATGTACGAAAAGAGGACTTAAAACGAATGGTCGCCGCTTATGAAGACGTATTTACTTTTCATAAAGACGAAATGAGACGCTTTGGAAAAATGCTACAAGTGGAGTTTGGGAAATGATGAAGAATTATTTGAACCAAATTATACAAGGCGACTGCTTGACGCTGTTTCAGAACATTCCCGATAACAGTGTCGATATTACTTTTGCAGATCCACCTTTTAATCTGAAGAAAAAATACAATAGCACAAAAGACAGTTTGGCATTGCAGGAATACTTGAATTGGTGTGAATTATGGATTGGTGAAATGGTGCGGGTTACAAAACCGACCGGCTCAATTTTTCTTCACAATATCCCTAAATGGCTTACTTATTACTCTGCATTTCTAAATAAAATCGCCCATTTCAAGCACTGGATTTCTTGGGATGCTCCAACCTCGCCAATGGGCAAAAGTTTGCAGCCTGCTCATTATGGTATTTTGTTTTATGCAAAAGACCCTGCACAAACTAAATTTTACGAAATTCGCTATCCGCATAAACGCTGCCGAAAATGCAATTATCTCCATAAAGATTATGGTGGCAAAAAGGCAGGACTTCATCCATTTGGACCGCTTATGTCCGATGTGTGGACGGACATTCATCGTATAAAACACAATAAATATCGCGATGAGCATCCTTGCCAATTGCCAATTCATTTGCTTGAGCGAATTATTCTTATGTCAACCGATGAAAACGACATTGTACTTGACCCATTTTCTGGGACAGGTACCACAGCGATAGCTGCCAAGCGTTTAGGCCGCAAATACATAGGTTTCGAGCTTGATGATGAATACGTCAGAATATCCGAAAGCAAATTACTGCAGGAAGAAGCGGATTCAAAAATTGATAATATATGGGTTAGTTTTTATTTAGATGAAATTACCACAGTACGGAATATAGATTGGGCACAGTTATCTCAATATTATGACATTCCGGAACCAATTGAGGATATTGATTTTACAGAGATTGCCCCAAGCAATGGTAAGCCTAATGGATATGCCCCAAATCGTGATAAAATATTAGGGAAATTACCTTTGTTTAGCTAAATTTCCCTGCTAATGTTATGGCTTCGGCAAGGTTCAAAGTGCCTTCGTAGAGTGCCCTGCCGACAATGGCGGCGGCAATAACCTTAGTATCGGCAAGTTTCTGGATATCCTCGATAGTCGTAACTCCGCCAGCGGCAATAACGGGGAGATTTATAGCTTCGGCAAGTTGTTTAGTTCTTTCGATATTCGGGCCGGAAAGCATACCGTCTTTATTAATGTCGGTATAGATGAGGGCATCGAGCGGAAGAGCGGCGGCCTTTTTGGCAAAATCGATAAGCTCGTGAGAACTGTTCTTTTCCCAGCCGTTAGTGGCGATTTTGCTTCCCCTTGCATCGAGGCTGAGGACGATTTGAGCAGGAAATTCTTTTACAACATCGCTGAACCAATCGAAATCGCTGACGGCCTTTGTGCCGAGTATTACCCTTGCGACGCCCATATCGAGAATTTTTGTGATGCTGTCTCTGTCGCGAATGCCGCCGCCGACCTGGATTTTGAGGCCATTTGCGGATTGAACGATATCACGAATTGCGTCGATATTGACGCATTTGCCGATTTTTGCGCCATCGAGGTCGATTATGTGCAGCCATTCAGCGCCTGCCTGTTTGAATTCAACGGCTTTTTTGGCAGGGTCAGGTTCGTAATTTATATAGCGGTTGTATTCGCCCTGAACTAGCCGAACACATTTGCCGCCAAGCAAGTCTATCGCCGGTATTATATACACTCGGCATCCCTTAAAGAAGTTAGGCGGATTTTAGAGAAATGCCCCGCCGCTTTCAAGAGTTATTTTATATAATATCCAAACCATCGCGGTTATTCCGCTATCCTGCGTAAAATCGAATAAGGGGGCAGTTTTTGCTCCAAT
>PGYD01000014.1 GCA_002839495.1 Planctomycetes bacterium HGW-Planctomycetes-1 | reverse complement strand
TCCCATTGTTTTGCCTCCGACAAATATTATCCTTTGCTGGCATTATCGGCAAAACAACAGGCTTATCTTCATATTATTAACCATGACAGAGTACTAGCGGTAGTAATTAATGAGGTTTCTCTGCTTGAAGCTTTCATTATCGTAATGTTAAGTGCGGTGATTTTATCTCAATGCCGTTACTACCTAAGAAATTACCTGAAGGATTTAGTGTGATTTTTGCCCCCTTGGGGTTTATGCGTAAAAATCGAGGAATAATCCTGTCGAAAGACTGCTTCCAATATCTATACCGGTATTGAAGGTTCTGACCGGGTTGAAATATGCGGGGGTCTCTTTCAGATGGCTGTTTGGCCGTTTTGCGGACGATGGCCGCTCGCCTCTTTGGCCAAAAGGAACTGAACTAATAACTCTGCATGGAATTCGCTTTATCACTTCTTCACTCCCAACCGCTGTTATAATAGCAGATTTGAGCGTAAAAATCAATAAAAATCGTACCGCTTAAGATATAAGATTGTTTTTGAGAAGGACTTATGGTATTATAAGGCGTATTAACAATCATTTTTAATTGGTTATAAAAAATGAGGATTATTGCTAAATGCCCCAATTGCGGTAATAGCCAGATGCTCGATACAGGCGCCGCGGACAGAAGAATTACTTGCCAAATGTGCAAGAGGCTTTTCAAAGTCCCCAAAATGGACGAGGTATCAAAAGCGGTTCAGATAATAGAGCAGGCAAAGGGTACGATTTATGTGGACCAGAAAGGCAAGACCTACGGCTGATATTTTCAGGCCGGCATGGCGGCTGGGACAGATTTCTTTTTTGATGCCTTTTGTTTCAGAATTTCGACAAATCTTTTAACCATTTGTGCCGTCGGCCAGGTGCGTTTTGCCCGCTCAATATTGTCCTGTGCCCAGGCAAATGACAAAGGAAGCATTATCGCTTCGACTTCTGTTTGTTCAAGTTCGCAGGCTAATTGACCAAGCGTTTCGAGAACACTCGCCGGCATTATCGCTACATTCGGCCTGCATTTGCTTTTTATCTGGCACGAAGCCGATGAGCCTGTAACGATATGCTCGCGGCAGGCAAGCGGCCGTTGTTCATATAACGTGCATAAGCTTTTCGACAGGAGCGGGCAGGGCAGTTTAAGTTCACCATACCATTTGTTTATCTGGCTTATTCGGGGTTTACTGTTTTTCGAAAATCCTTCCATGCGATCGGTTCGCTGCGCCTTATCGAGGATTTTCTCTGCCGTATTGATGCAGGAACGCATAATCTGGTTGCTGACGTCGCTTGGCATTGCCAACAGTTCCTTTCTGAGCCGAAAGGCTTCCGGAACCGACAGCGGAATCAAAGAGCTGCAGCAGGCACTACAGCCTTTACAGCAGGGGACAAAATGCCCCTTTTCTCTGAGATTGGCGACAAATGCAGCAGCCAATTTAGTAGAAAGTTTTCGAGCCAGAGGAACTATATCCGCTAATGCTGCGTTTTTAGCCGTAACATTGATATGAAAAGACGTTTTTTTGCCTGCAATATCCAGTTCAAAATCGGTAATCTCTCCGCTGCTGAAATCACCATCGCAGGTTTCTTGAAGATTATCCAAAACTGTTATAGTTTGATTTTCGGTCATAGCTCATCTTTAAGCTTACGGTGTTTCCGGCTCAATCACTGGGCTGTCATTAGCGTCTATTTCTTTAGATGTGTCGATATTGAGAGCTTTTTCAATTCTCGCTGTTTTTTTGGACAATTCCGTTAGTTTCCGGTCGATTGAAGCCAGTCTTTTGGTGATTTTTTTGACTTCGGTGTCAATGCCGGCAGAATTCTTTTCGTTGATATCCATCAGGCGGTTCATCATACGTTCGTAGGCATTGATGACTCTGCCGAGGTCGTTTTGATATTCCGGCAGGGTTATTTCCGGCTCAACCCTGTATTTTTTCTCACTGCCGTGAATCGAATCGGAAAACGCAATTACAATCAGACAGATGATTAAGACTATGCTCACAGCCAATAAATTTTTATTCTTACTCATTGGATATCTCCATTTTGGATATATTTTTCCTTTTTATGTGAATAATCTGATACTCTATATAATTAAATCGGCAATTTTTAACGGGAAAGCCATTTCGGAAAGTACCTGATTTTGCCCATCCGCGTTTTAAGATGCGAGGTGTTTGGTTATGCGATTCCCATAGCGATGGCACATTTTACCAGCTCGGCTGCGTTTTTGGTGCCGAGTTTACGCATTAGTCGGTTGCGGTGATATTCAATTGTCCTCTCACTCCTGCAGATTTTTTGCGATATCTCTTTATTGGTATTGCCGGCTAAAATCAAATTCAGGATTTCAGCTTCCCGTTTAGTTAAGTCTTTGTGTACGCTGATGTTAAGCAGAGTATTTTCCAGAAGTTCGTCTGGTTTCGGGTGTTTTTCCGAGCCGGATAAGGTGTCTTTTTCCACTAATAAAGTTGAATTGTCGGACATAATATATCGACTTTTTTATAAATTTAGCGGCTATTTACAGTAATTCTCGAAAATAACAGGCCAAACTTAAGAGGTTTTCGTGGAAAATGCGGAAAAATCGCAAATTTGAAGGTAAATCCTAAAGTATTTACGGATTCTAACGAAAAAGAAGTAGGACGTATTGTTGTTTGGTACCAGCGTATCCAAAAGATTGCTGAAACAGCGAGAAATTATCAAATATCTTCTGAATGGTTTTAATAAATGACAGCATCTCAAACAGATATCAAATCACGCACGGTGGAATTGGCGACAACGGCTTTTGAGGCCTTTTGCGGCGATGTTTCCGGTATGTTCGGAGTAGATGCCAAGTGTGCTCATAAAGGAATGACCACCGAAACCGTCAAGGGGCTTAGTCAAAAATTCGAAAAGCTTTCAGCCGTCAACTTTATTGACTCAAATGGAATTTTAAACGGTACTTTCCCGATAGTTTTTGACCAGGGCGGATTATTTACATTAGCCGGCGTTATCGTGATGCTGCCTGCGGGAAAGATTCTCGATGGCAGAAATCGCGGTTCGGCCCAGGAAGCCGAGGCTCTGATTGAGACTATTAAGCAGGGCGGGAATCTGCTTGTCGGCAGTTGGGACAGAATCTTTCGCGAAAAGCTCGAAGGACACGGCCGGTTCATACACTCGAATACACATATCGGAAATCTAAGGGATAATCCGAAAGAAAAGATAGGCCTGACCGATACAGAAGAATTTACGTTTATTTCTTATGAAATGACAATCGGCGAGCATCCGCCGTTTAATTGCGGAGTTATTTTGCCGGAAGCGATTTTTAACGCACCTCCGCCGGCAGAGGAAAAGAACGAAGAAAAACCACAGGAAGAGGTAAAAGCTGAAGCTGAGCCTGCAGCGGAACCTGCCGCGGGGCCGGTTTCTGAAACTATACAAAAAATGGCACAATCTTCGGCAGATTTGCCGGATGGAGCAAATCCCGCCTTGTCGGCATTATGTGCTAAAGATGTAATGCAAAAAGAGGTTCTTTGGGGCAGCGGCGATGAAGGTGTTCAGCAGGCTATGGCGAAGATGCAGCAGGCCGATGTGGGTTATATGGTGGTAGGCAGCAATGGCCAGCTCGACGGCATAGTCTCGACATTTGATTTGGCTTCGACTGTCAGTGTTTATCTTAAACCTATGTTCGCTAAATGGCGGCGGCCGACAGATGACGCAACACTGCAAATCAGAGTGAAATGGATAATGACAAGGCCTGTCCGCACAATAAAGCCGGAAACTCCGGTTCTGGCAATAATGGAAGATATGTGTCAATCCGGCCTGCGGTGTTTTCCTGTTGTTGAGAAGGATGGGAAAGTGGTTGGTCTGATAACAGTCTTCGATGTTTTGAAAGCACTGCTGAAGGTTAATTCCAGCCATTCTTTCGCAGGCAAAGCTCCCCAGACGTCATCGTTGGTATAACAACTGTATCGGACGTTAAACCTCTCTTTTTTGTATCAAATCAGGTACTTTCCGAAATACATCACAGCCCGAAAAATGTCGAATTAAGGGATAGGCAAATTGATATAACTTGAGATACGGTCTATGTATAAGGAAGGAAACTATGGAAACTAACAGCGCGATCGCAGAACGTTTCGGACAATCGGCACAGGTCAATAATTCACAGTTATCCGGTGCAACTGTTGAGACGAACGTCGAATTAGTATTGGACTTCATCGCTGCGTCGCGGGAACAGCTCAAATCTGCGGAAGAAGGGCTGAACAAACTAAGGACCAAGCCCGATGACAAAGAAACGCTTAATCAGATATTCCGCGCGTTCAATACAATAAAAGGTATGGCGTGGTTTCTAAGCCTGACGGACGTGGGGTCGCTGGCGCATTCTGCCGAGAATCTGCTCGGCCTTGCTCTTAAGGGCGAGCTGATATTTGGCGGAAATAATATACAGGCTGTTGCTGCATCGATAGATATGCTGGGGATAATAATCATTAATCTGAAAAAGTCGACGGAACCAAATAGGACTAATTCACGTGCCGGAAAATATAATACTCAGACGTTTGTTGCAGGAACGGTTATGACTACTAATGTAATTAGTGTTAAGCGGCAAACTGCAATATATGATGCCATAAAAATACTGTCGGAAAGCGATATTACCGGTATGCCTGTTGTTAACGACGATATGAGTATCGCAGGTGTTATATCGGAAAAAGACGTGTTAAAACTGTTATATGATGTAGAGACCAGAACGGGCAGGGTTGAAGACTTTATGACGAAAGGCGTTGTCAGTTTTAATATAGACGACAGTCTGATTGATATTACCGAGTGCCTTATGAAAAATAGTTTTCGAAGAGTCCCGATAACCGCGGAGGGCAAACTGGTAGGCATTATCAGCAGAAGAGATATCATCGAATATATATTGAAGCTGCGAAAGAAGGATAAAGCCTGCCAGGCAGGAAGTTAGCGAAAGAGCTTATGGATAAAAGAACTATAACAGTTCTGCTTGTAGAGGACGATGAAGGCGATATTCTGCTGGCCCGCAGGATGCTGGTTAACAGTTCTCAGTCGCTTGAATTTATCGTAGAAACGGTACAAACCCTGTCAGATACCGTCAAATATCTCAACGGCGACAAAAAGTTCGATGTTATGCTGCTTGATATGGGGCTTCCTGACAGCAGCGGCGTCGAGACAGTCCAGAAGGTCAAACAAGCCAATCAAACTATACCTATCGTGGTTTTAACGGGATTGGACGATGAACAAACAGGGCTTTTGGCAATCAAAAATGGTGCGACGGATTATCTGGTTAAGAACAAGCTGTCAAGCGATATATTAGTTCAGACTCTTAACTTTGCATTCGAACGCGGCCAGGCGGAAAAGACAATACTCCGGGAGCGCAACAAAGCTCAAAGCTACCTTGACGTTGCCGGCGTAATAATGCTCGTTCTTAATGATGACCTGACTGTTCACCGAATCAACAACAAAGGCTGCGAGATTTTGGGATATGCCGAGCAGGACATCCTCGAGAAAAACTGGTGCGACAATTTTGTGCCGTCGGAATACAGAGAAAAAGTAAGTCAGGTGCTTAAGAGTCTTTTGAGTGGTGAAATAGGCAAGTATGAATATCACGAGAATCCGATTTTAACAAAAACCGGTCGGTATCGGCTGGTAGCGTGGCATAATTCTGTATTGCGGGACGAAGCGGGGCAAATCAAGTCGATATTAAGCTCCGGCGAGGACATAACGGAGCGTAAGGAAGCTGAAGAGGTGATTAAAAAGGCATACTCTGAACTCGAAAGCGCTAATGCCAACCTGAAGAGTATGCAGGCCCAGATCATCCAAAATGAAAAGCTCGCTTCAATCGGCCAGCTTGCCGCCGGCGTTGCGCATGAGATGAATACTCCCGTCGGATTTACCGCAAGCAATTTTGAGACCCTCGCGAAATATTTCGATAAATTCAAAAATTTACTCGATATGTACGGTAAATTAGCCGGCGAAATGCCGAATATCGACAAAGACGGAATTATAGCAAGGACAGCGGATATAAGAAAGACCGCTGAAGATATGAAAATGGGCTTCATCCTTGAGGATATTGACGCATTATTCGAGGAATCGAAAGAAGGACTTAAGCGGGTTACTACAATCATACAGAACCTCAGGGACTTTTCGAGGGTTGACAAAATAGATGTATATGATGATTTCGACATCATACGCGGGATGGAGGCGACTCTTGCCGTGGCGAGAAACACGATTAAATATAACGCCAATGTTACTCTCGAGTTCGCTGATGTGTCGCAGGTGTCTTGCAACGCAAGTCAGATAAATCAGGTATTTCTGAATATTCTTGTCAATGCTGCCCAGGCGATAGAATCCCAGCAGAAGGGAATGGGCAACATTAAGATTAAAATCTATCCGTCCGAGCCGTATGTAGTGTGCGAAATAGAAGACGACGGCCCCGGCATTCCGCAGGAATATTTAAACAGGGTATTCGAGCCTTTCTTTACAACCAAACCTGCAGGCAAAGGAACAGGGCTTGGTCTTGCCGTCTCTTATGATATTGTCGTAAACAAGCATAAAGGTCAGCTTTTTATCGACAGTCAGGTCGGCAGGGGGGCTAAATTTACGATTAAACTTCCGCTCAACAGGAAAAATTCGGATTCTCGAAAGGAGATGGAAAACAATGGACAGGAAAGTCATATTGTTTGTGGACGATGAGGTAAAAGTACTGAACTCTCTGCGGAGAGGCCTTATTGATGAGCCGTATGAAACTCTTTTTGCCGACAGCGGAAAAAAGGCTCTTGAAATCCTCGAACAGAAGGAAGTGCATATACTCGTAACCGATATGCGAATGCCCGAAATGTCCGGCCTTGAGCTTCTAAAAATCGTAAGGGAAAAATACCCTAAAATAGTAAGAATTGTTCTTTCCGGATATACGCAAATAGCTACTTTGCTGACTGCCATCAATCAGGGAGAAATTTACAAGTATATCACCAAACCGTGGCAGATGGAGGAAGAATTTAAACCCGCCATCCGTCAGGCAATAGAGTTTTACGACCTTAATAACAAACAAGATGCTGCAAGTCAGCCAGCGGCGGCAACAAATGGGTAGTTCCATCAGTCGATGGTTTAATGGACGGCTGTTTTTGAGACTGCCGGTTTTGTCATAGTTTCCTAATATTCGTACATCCAACTCCATCTTGCGGGGACGTTGCGGGTTTCTTTGACTAATTCATACTCATAAACGTATCTTCTCTCGTAGTTGTCAAATTTGGAAAAGTCGATGTGTATGGCGGAAGAAGGATAAAAATCCACTATGCAGTAATACGTATTTAAGCGGGGTATATATTTATAATCGCACTGCATAACAATGCCGCGAATATCTTCCTTGAGCATTTTATATCTTACGACATCTCCATTTTGAAATTTTGGAGCAGGGCAGGTATCTGTCGGTCTGCAAAGTTCTTCTCCGAATCCGGGCAGGGCGGCAGGGTCGCCGAGCTTTGTTTTCGCACATCCGGCCCAAAACATTATTGATGTTGCTATTGTCAGCAGTAAAATTTTCTTAATCATCTTATATCCTCCTTTGCGCAAACAAAAAAGCCGGCGGACAGAAAACTATCCATCCGTGGCTTTGTGCAAATTTACGCCGGTATTATATCAGATTAGGGTGGTGATTGTCAAATTGTTATTTGATTGATATGGAGTGATTTATCGGCGATATTTTAATTTTTAGGCTGTGCCTCTGATTGACTGGAGAGCCTTTGCAGCCTGCCGTTAAGCAGTTTTACGGCTTCTGCATTGCGATTTTGAAGAGTCTCGAAACGCCTCGTAACATCAGCTAACTGGTCCTGCAGTTTTTTAATCTCCGCTTTAGAGCTGTTAAGTTCGCTCTGGCTTCGCTGAAGGTCGTTGCCGGCTATCATCGCATTGGCCTTAACTTTAGCAATTTCAGATTCGGCCTCTGACAATTTCTTTTCGAGCGGTTTAATTTCAGCGGCTTTTTCAGCCAAATTCTCCCTGCTGTTATAGAGGGTAAGGCAAACTAAAGATAATATTACGACAAGTATCGCCGCACAGGCGGTAATGCCCTGCCAAATAAATTTGGCCTTGACCTGGTCGGTAATAATGCCCAAAAGCAGCTCGCTGCTGCGGACTGTTTGATTTAAGGCCGGTTTTTTATCGTCTTTTTTAATACTCCTGGCGACATTTGGGGATTCTTCGGAAGTTTCAGGCGACAGTGAGCCGAGAATCGAATCCTCAAGCGATAAAACCTGCCGTAATTCTTTTAAAATCGTATTATCACTATCTTTTCTCATAGTCAGTTCCCTCCCCACGTAACAGTGAGCGTTTGTGTAGCAGTGTATTGGCCGGAATCAGCTAACTCATTTGAATGATTGCTTGCTCTGACCCAAAGTGTTACGGCCACATCATTGTCATCTGGCACATACGTTATGTTCACCGCAGACGATAAAAAAGAGTCATATTCTGCATATTCTGTATTGTTTGCGCCGGTTTTTCCGCCGGAGCCGGTGCCGTCAAACTTGAGCTTGTATTCTGTTAAGAGGGTATCACCCGATGCGTTGTGCAATTGAGCATAGGCACTTTCTGTGTCGTTATCGGCCGAAATTGATACGTTTCCGCTTATGAACAAAGTAACGGCAGCAGAGTTTTCGGATGTTCCGTTTCTTAAAGAGATATTATCGAGACCAATCGCTTCAAAATTGGAATCCCAGTGTATATAATCTTCAGCGCATATTATCACCGGCAGCACAATAATCGCCAGTACAGCAATAATAATATGGCTCTTTATGGATTTCATTTGCCTGAAACTCCGTACGAATCTTCGTTTTTAACATCGAGCAGCATAATTGCTTCCTGCAGTATTTGACGTTCCAGCTCGATATTGGACGAATTTCCTGCGTAAGACAAAGCCGGATTATAGATTTCCGGGGCATTGTCCGGCTGCTTTTGACTGCCGAGCAGATTAACGACTTCGCTTAGCGACTTAATTTCTTCTTTTGCTTTCCGCGTCTTTTTATTATTCTCCCGCCTTGCATCAAACCCGGCAGTGCGCAGATTTCCGATTTCATTGGCTTCATTAATCAGCTCGTTATTAGAGGCAGTAACGTTTTCCCCTTCCCTTATCAGTTGCGGGGTAATAAAAATCATCACTTCTTTTTTTGTCGTGCCGTCCTGTTTGCTCTTGAAAAGTCCGCCTCCGATAGGAATTGAGCTGAGCAGGGGGACGCGCTTGTGATGGGTCGTTTCTTGAGTCTCGATAAGCCCGCCTATGACGATTGCGTCTCCTTCTTTGACTCTGACGGTCGTATTGGCCTTTCGGCGTCTGATTACCGGCAAATCACCGTTCGAGACGGCGCCGTTGCCTGACGAATTTCGTCTCGAAGCCACATCGCTCACTTCGGTAAGGACGTCAACGGTGATATCGCCCTCGTCGCCTATATAAGGCGTTATTTCCAGCAGAACGCCGGATTTAATCACCTCGAGTTCGGTACGCAGCGAAGTGCCGTAAAGGTCCGTAGCTATCGTAAAATACTCGTCCAGCGATATATCTATCTTGGCTTTTTCGCCGTTAAGAGTGGCTACTCTCGGACGCGACCTTATACTGGCCTTTTTTTCCGCAACCAGAGCGCGAAGAGTTATGCTCAAGCTGGTCAAATTGCTTGCCGCGATGCTTGCATAACTTCCGACCCCCGTAAAACCTGCTGCTCCTTCTGTCATACTGAAAGAAGTGTGAGGCCTTGAAAATGACCAATCTATGCCCAATTCGTCGCTGGTGGTCTCCCACAAATCCACGACAAGCACCTCCAGCACAACCTGTTCTCTCGGAATATCCAGCTTGTTAATCATATCTATTATATTTTTAGTCATTTGCGGTTCGGCAAAGATAAATACTTCGTTGCCTCTTTCTCCGCTGGTTACAAATTGCTGAAAAGGTTTCGGCAGAGAAGAGCGAAGATGTTTCGCTGTTATATATCTCAGATAGTGTCGGGTGCTTGTCGCAATTGACATTGTGGTCGGACAGGAGATATCGCCGCAGACAATAAGGTAAAACTTGTCGGTCTTTTTATGAACGAAAAGCCCCTGGCCGGCGACCAGTTCGTTAAGGCACTCGTCCAATGGCTTGCCTTTAGCAGCATCCAATGAAACAAGACTATCCGGCACATGCGGACAAGTACTGATGGCAATGTGGGTTTCTATGGATATATCGCGGAAAATCTGACTCAGCGGTACGTCAACCCATACGTTTTTGACCAGTACAACGTTGCCATCGCCCATCGCGGCAGGGCAGACGAATACACCCAGCAGCAGGAGCAAAAATACTGCCGCGGCCTTGCGTTGCTTTTGTCTGGTCGTTAAAAATATCATATATACCCTTATCTTTTTATTTTGAGAGAGGTATTTTCATCTATCACAATTGAGACGGGGATTTTATATTGTTCGGTATTATTTTGTCCTTCACTCGATAGGCCGGCCCGTTCCATTTCAACGAGAATATTCCAATTATATTTTCCCGGCTTGGCATCAGACGGGACTCTGACCACACAGGACGTGGCGTACCGGTCGTTTGGAGCAAGGGCAAAATCGGTTGTCCTCAATTCAAGCCAGTCTTTGTCTGTTCCGTCGTTTTCAATTCGGCAGTTGGCGGTAACGGTATCCAGACCCTGATTCGTAACCTGCATCGTCGCGGAGGTAATACGTCCTGGATTTAATTTCAATTCGATGGATTGCGGCTCGAATGTCAATTTCGATATACTTTCTGTCGAGAAATTCTTTGCCCATACATCTGACAAATCCGGATTTATCGTGAATTCTATGTCTTTGGTGTTTTTTCGTTTAAACTTCGTATCGGAAGCGAAAAATGTGCGGAGTTTGTATTCTCCTGCCGGCAATGGTTCCGGCATAGTGCCGGTAAACCAGCGGCTGTCGCCGGGCAAAACTTGTCTGCGGCTTGAGTGCAGCGGTATTGCCGCTATTCTGCGCCAGTTATCATTATAGACATAAGCCTTTCCCCTTGCCGAAATGGCGGTCAATCCGTCATTTTGCAGTTTCGCGGCGACTTGTAATGACTGTTTTTCCTTGAGTTTGACAAGTGCGGACATAGGCAGATTGTTCTCGGCAGGACTTCCGTTTGTGTCAAATACCGGCATCGTTATATTCAAATCAGTAATATTCCCGCGTTCGGTATAGTTGCGACGGGCGACATGGATAAATATACCGGAGGCGGTTCGCAATTTAACCTGCACACCTTTTTCTCCTTTTTCTGATTTGCCTAATTCGACCATAGCGGCTGCCCAGTAATCGCCGTCGGCATTTATAGGTGCTGTTACTGTTCCCTTTACTTGTCTGGATTCGCCGGGTTCAAGAACAAATGAGTTCGCATCTAAAGTTATCCAATCGACCGCTGTGCGTGAATTTTTGTTTTCGGGTCCGAAAGAAAGCTGACCAGTATCGGAAACCGTAAAATCAAGAATATTTACTCTGACAGGGCAGGGGCGGGTTTGAGCGTTTCTTTTATTATTTGTCAAAGTGATAGTGAAATTAGCTTTTTTGCCCGGCTTGACCTCAACTGTCTGCTGAAGGGGGCTTACGGCCAGACCGGCAAAACTGATTGGCTGCAAAACGAAAAAGAACAGGGCCGCCAGTCCTGCTCCTCTAATACAAAAAATCTGTGATTTCCTTCTCATTACTCTTATTCCCTTTAACTTGTGATAAATTATCCCGCTCCTAATCAGGATAAGTATATTCTTGATTAGTTATCGCTGGTCCATGTGGCGGTAATAGTCTGTGTTGCGGTATAAGCGCCGGAATCTGCTACTTCGTCAGCAGGGTTCGTTGCCTCTACCTCTAATGTAACCTCAACAGCACCGTCGGTATTAAAATGGGCTATATCAAGAGGAGTCGCCAGGAAAAGATTATAAAGTGCATAGACATCTGAACCACTGGCGGCTACAGCGGCTACAGTGGCACCGGTCTCGGTTACTCCAGCGCCATCGGTCGAAATCTTGTACTTTGTTACAAGTACGTCGGTGCCGTCTGTTAATTGAGCGGTTGCCGTGTTATCAGCGCTAAGTTCCACGTTACAGTTTGTCCATAAAGTGTACACTGCACTGCCTTCCGGGCTGTCAGCCTGTGCAGAAATCGAACTAGCCTGTGAATCCAGGTCGATAGCGGCAAAAGCCAGGCCTTCCCATTCTATAATCGAATCAACGGTTATAGTTATGTCGCACTCAGCGGCATCAGGCCCCGGGTCGGCGGCGAATGCCAACTTGGGGTTATAGCTGATTGCCATAACACACATCACGATCAGTAATAAAAGCTTTGTCTTATTCATAATTTAATCCCTCGCAATTGAATATCCTTTTTACAATTTTATTAAAGAACAAACGGCAACATTGGCTGCGATGTTCAGCTTCACCAAATTAACTTTTTTCTAACATATTGCATTTACAGAAGTTGCCTTATTTATTTTTTCGTCCAATCTTAACAAAGAAGTAATTTCGGAAAGTACCTGATTATCGCATTGTTTATGTCGTTTTTTTAGGGATAAACGCTATAACCCTTTCATATTTATATGGTTATATGTTTAAGGTAATGGTAACCCCCACGCATTTTATTTGTCCCCGCCTTACTCCTGCCCTATGGCAAATGATTTTTTAACGCACTGGTTATAGGTCCTTTCTCTTTGTTTGCTTTATTTATTTACGTTATAATTTTCTAAGTCCGGATAAATTTCCCCATTTTTGGGATTAATCCATCTATAATAATTCATTTATAGTATAATAAACAACTTGCCCATTTTATTGGTTTTCGCCATTTTAATATTCTGGACTTTTATGAACTATTTTGGTAAAATAACGTATAAATAGGTGGAGTAACATTTAAAATGAAGAACCAGAAATTTGCAATTTTGTTACTCTTGTTTGTCTTATTTGGTACGACAGTTCTTGTTTTAGCAGTTCCGCCGCCCACATCAGCCAGATGTAAAATTTCCTGCACCGTAGCCCAAATCGTTGAATGGTCGCAGGAATCCTTTCCTGACATAGAGTTAGGGGAGCTTACCGTCAAAAATAAGCAAGCCGTAGGCGAAGCATCGCTTAAGCTTTATATCAACGGCGATATAACTATCGTAGCCGATAACAGCAGCAGTGCGGAGTTGTCTTCGGGAGAAAATACCCTCCAGACGGAATACAAATTAGGATATGATGGTTCAGGCATAAATCAAACCGGCGGCAATTTTACCGAGTGGAGTTCATTCGATACCTTTATTAAGGACGGTGCGGAAATAATACACATTCCAACCGATGGGGCAGTTGAAGTTGTCTTGTCGGTAAAGGCTTCGATAGAAGAAATTCGTCCTGAAAATTCCGGCCAATATAACGCCGTCCAGACTCTTACGGTTTGCTGGAAGTAATAGACGAATTTTTCGGCATTTCTTTGGCTTCCTCAGTGTTAATATAACCGCTGAGCTTTTGAGCGAATTTCCTGATTGTGGACATTGATTGGTCTTCTTTTGGCGCAGCTTTTTTCACGGGCGGTTTGCGATAAACAATCTCTTGCGGAGGGCGGCTGTAATTGACCGTAACCATAGTTGGTTTGTTCTTAAGGGCATTTAGCTGTTTTTGAAGTTCTTTTATTTTGATTTGCTCGGCAATCAAGGCGTTATCGGCTTCTACCTTCATTTTCACCATTTTAATACCCAGCTCGGCCTTGATTTTCGTAATCTCTTCTTCGTAAGTTTTTGACTTGACGTCCATTTCTGATTTAAGAGCCGATATGGCTTCTTTATGAGATGCCTGTTCCTGCGTTATCAGCCTTTGGGCTTGTGCCTCGATTTGCGACAGCCACTGCTCGAAGTTCTTTGCTTTAAGGGCATATTCGGTTTTAATGTTATCGATGGCGGCCTGATATTCCGCACTCGAAGCTTGTTTCTCTTTGTCTATTGCTTCCTGAACCTCTAATCTTACGCGAGCTATCTCGGCGGAAGATTCGGATTGAAGACGGAATATCTGCTCTGCGGTATTTGTTTTGATTTGGATGAGACTGGCCGACAGTTCATCGGCCCGTGTTTTCTCTCTATTCAAAAGTTGCTGAACCTGATTTTTGGCTTTAGTTTCTGAAGCGGCCAAAGCCTCTACTCTGTCGATATGCTGCAATAGGACGGCAAGTTTCTGTTCAGATTCCGCTTTGATTCTTGCGATGATTTCCTCTGACTCGGCCTTCATTTTTGTTATCTCCTTTTCATAAGTCTGTGCCTTTGCATCGGCTTCCGCTTTAAGAGCGGATACAGCCTCCCGAGATTTCATTTGCTCCTGCGAAATCAATCGGTGAGCTTCTGACCGGGCGGCGGCATCGGCCTTCTCTGTCGTTTGCTGAGCCTCTGATTTGACGCGGGCTATCTGCGCAGAAAATTCTGATTTAAGCTGTAATATATTTTCTTGTGCTTCGGCCTTGATTTTGGCGATATCGGCGGTCAATTCCTGGGTTTTCTGTTTTTCTTTATTTAGAAGCTCTTGAGCCTGAATTTTGGCTTTGGCCTCCGATTCGGCCAAAACCTTTGCCTCGGCGATTCGCTGCGCTTGAGTAGCGAGCTTTTCGTTTGCCTCGGCTTTAATCTTAATAATAATTTCCTGTAATTGTGATTTGATTTGCGTTTGTGATTTTTCCGCTTCCGCCCTGATTTTCGCTAAATTTTCTTCGTAAGCCTTTGAGTTTGTCTCAATTTCTGTTTTGAGAGATGTGATAGTTCGGTCGGATTGTGCCTGATGATGTACTATTAAATTTTGGGCGTCTGTCTTGATTTGAGAAATCTGCTGCCGGTAATTCCTTTCCTTCTCGGCATATTCGGTTTTAATACCGTCGATAGCGGCTTGGGCGTCCGATTTTGTACGGGTTATATCCGCTGTGAATTCGGATTGAAGCGTAAGTATCTTCTCTTGCGAATCGGCCTTTATTTTGGCAATCTGGTCGGTCAATTCATCGGCTCTTAATTTCTCTTTGTCCAGCGACTCCTGAGCCTGAGTTTTAGCTTTAGCTTCCGATTCGGCTAAAGCCTCTGCTTTTGCGGTTTGCTGCATTTGAACGGCAAGTCTTTCGTTTGCTTGGGTTTTGATTCGGACGATGTCAGTGTTCAGTTTTTCGGCTCGCAGTTTCTCGTTGTTCAGAAGTTCCTGAATCCGGGTCTTGGCTTTAGCCTCCGATTCTGCCAAAGCCTGTGCTCTTGCGGTCTGCTGCATTTGAGCTGTGAGCTTTTCATCTGCTTCTGAATTGATTTTAGATATAGTTCTCTGGGTTTCTTCTTTGATTTGCCCTATTTGTTCTTCGTAAACTTTTGCCTGGGCGGCCGCATCTGCCTCGATTCGGGAAATTCGCTCTTTGTAACCTCTTTCTTTCTCGGCGTATTCATATTTTAGATTTTCAACGAATGCCTGATTTGCTGATTTTATATCGGCTATTTCCGCTGAGAATTCAGCCTTAAGGTGCGCTGTGTTTTCTTGTGCTTCAGCTTTAATCCGTACGATATTGTCGTTCAGCTCTTCGGTTTTCAGTTTTTCGTTATGTAAAACTTCCTGAATTTGGGTCTTGGCTTTGGCCTCTGATTCAGCTAATGTCTCTGCCTTTGCGGTTTGCTGTATTTGAGCAGTGAGTTTTTCGTTCGCTTCAGTTTTAATCCGAGCAATATCAGAAACTAATTTTTCAACTCGCAGTTTCTCGTTATTTAAAAGCTCCTGAATATGAGTTTTAGCTTTGGCCTCTGATTCCGCCAAAGCCTGTGCTTTTGCGGTCTGCTGCATTTGAGATGTGAGCTTTTCATCTGCTTCTGAATTGATTTTAGATATAGTTCTCTGGGTTTCTTCTTTGATTCGCCCTATTTGTTCTTCGTAAACTTTTGCTTTAGCGGCTGCTTCTGTCTCGATTCGAGCAATTCGCTCTTTATAATCTCTTTCTTTCTCGGCATATTCGGCTTTTAGATTTTCAACAAATGCCTGATTTGCTGATTTTATATCGGCTATTTCCGCTGAGAATTCAGCCTTAAGGTGCGCTGTGTTTTCTTGTGCTTCAGTCTTAATCCGGACGATATCAGAGGTTAGTTTTTCAACTTGCAGTTTCTCGTTATTTAGAAGCTCCTGAATCTGCATTTTGGCTTTAGCCTCTGATTCTGCCAACGCCTCTGCTTTGGTGGTCTGTTGTATTTGAGCGTTGAGTTTTTCATTTGCTTCAGCCTTAATCCGAGCGATATCAGAGTTCAATTTTTCAACTTGCAGTTTCTCGTTATTTAAAAGCTCCTGAATATGAGTTTTAGCTTTGGCCTCTGATTCCGCCAAAGCCTGTGCTTTTACGGTTTGCTGTATTTGAGCGTTGAGCTTTTCATTTGCTTCGGCCTTGATATTAGCGATATTATCTTGAGATTCGGACTTGATTTTAGATATTGTTTTTTCGGCTTCTGCCCTGATTTGTTCGATTTGTTTTTCGTACTCTTTTGATTTGGAGTCTGTTTCTGCCTTGAGGTCGGATAAGGCCCGTTGATATTCGAGTTCAATTTGAGAAATCCGCTGCTTATAATCTTTTTCCTTTTCGGCGTATTCGGTTTTAAGCTCTTCGACAGCGGCCTGCGCCTCCGATTTTATACGGTCTATTTCTGCGGCAGACTCAGCCTTAATCCGGACGATATTGCCGTTTAGTTCTTCGGTTTTCTGTTTCTCGTTATTCAAAAACTCCTGGGCCTGCATTTTGGCTTCGGCCTCTGACTTAGCTAATGCTTCCGCCTTTGCGGTCTGCTGTATTTGAGCGGCGAGTTTCTCATCGGCTTCGGACGTGATTTTAGATATGGTTCTTTGGGCCTCTGTCCTGATTTGTTCTATTTGTTCTTCATAGATTTTTGATTTGGCTTCTGCTTCTGTCTTAAGAACGGCTAAAGTCTGTTTATACTCTGACTCAATTTGAGAAAGCCGCTGTTTATAACTTCTTTCTTTTTCGGCATACTCGGCTTTGAGGTTTTCGGCGGCCGTCCGATTCTCTGATTTTATTCGGATTATTTCCGCCAAAGACTCAGAGCGTATTTGAGATTTTGCCTCTTGTGCATGGGCTTTGATTTGGGCGATATTATTGTTAAGTTCTTCGGTTTTCTGCTTTTCTTTATTCAGAAGCCCCTGAATCTGAGTTTTGGCATTGGCCTCCGATTCTGCCAAAACCTGTGCTTTTATGGTCTGCTGCATTTGAGTTGTGAGCTTTTCATCGGCTTCTGACTTGATTTTAGATATAGTTCTTTGGGTTTCTTCTTTGATTTGCTCTATTTGTTCTTCATAGCTTTTTGATTTTGTATCAATTTCAATTTCAAGAGTGGATATTATCTCCTGGGCATCTGTCTCAATTTGTGAAATCTGCTGCTTATAACCTCTTTCTTTCTCCGCGAATTCGGCTCCGATGCTGTCAACGGCTGTCATGGCTTCCGCGAGGGCGAGTTCTTTTTCCTTTTTTATTGCTTCCTGTGTTTCCGATTTTATACGGGATATTTCTGCTGAAGATTCGGATTTAAGCTGGGCTATTTTTTGTTCTGCTTGTGTCTTTGTATCCAGCAGTATTTGGCTGTACAGTTTTCTTTTCTCGTCTGCCTTGGACCGGATTTCGGCAATAAGTTTTCTGGTATCGTCATTAACGTTTGGGATTTGTGTCTTTTTGGAGACGGTCTCTGCTTTCGCTATCGCTTTTGTGAGTATCTTGGCGATGTTCGGTTTGATTTTGAATAATGCCATAACTGTCTTTCGGAGGAAGTTATGCGTTTTAGGGCAAAAAAACTTCCATTTACCTCAAAAACAAGTGGAATTTTATCCAGATTCACTTTTTGCCTACAATATACTTGTATTTCGGCATTTGAGCTTTAGAAACTGGAAGTTTTTCTTGGACCTGATGGTGGAAGATGCGGCAGGTTTTTTTATGCCTTGGCGGCATGAGGCTCATGCTGTCGGACGGTTTGGTTTTGGTCCTGCTCGCCGGGCCTGAAAGGCAGGGGCTCGGCGAATTGTATCGCAATCTTCTTCATAAATGAATTGCATTGGTCTATCCTGCGGATAAAGCCGCTGCGTATGTAGTTTTCCATATTGAACGAATTGTCCTGTCCGTATCGCGGCACGCTGAATCTTGTTGTTATATATTGACCCTCTTGAGGACAAGTGTCGGAATAGCAGGTAAATGCCGCTCCGCTGCTCGAAAGGTCGACTATTTGCCCCTGTGATAAAACGTCGTTAAAATCCTCGGCGAACCATATCGGCCAGTGGTAATTTAATCTCTTTTCTCTCCGTCGTTCAGTTGTATTTTTGTTCATCTTTGATTCCCATTTCAATTTGATACTCTACGAATCGTCAAGTACCGGCGCCGGATTAACAAAATCTATAGTAAAAATTACCGTATTTTTTCAAAGAGCCGAAAATGTTTTAAAAACCGTATTTTTGCCGATGAAAAAAATATTAAAATTAAAAGCGCAAGGCGCCGATGTCCTATAACTTTTCAAATTTATATGTTAAAAGCGTTGATTTACGGTGATTTTGCTTGACCGGACTGCTTGTTTTTAGTATATTTAAGATAGCTGGGTTTCGCGTATATGCAAAAAAATTTAAAGAGCAAACTCCAGCGGGGGCAAGGTGTTCTTGCCCCTTTTTTTTGCGCTTTTTTAGAGCTTATTTACCAATTCGCCGAATTGCTCTCCCCTCTGTACGAAATTAACAAACATATCATAGCTTGCGCAGGCCGGACTTAACAGGACGACATCGCCGGGACTTGAAACTTCCTTTGCCTTGCTTACGGCCTCGGTCAGCGATTTAGACCTATAAATAGGAGGAATCTTGCCGGTCTTTCGGATTGACTGCTCAATCTTGTCCGCCGTTTGACCTATTAAAATCAACGCCTTTAGTTTATCGCTGATTTGGCGTGCCATTTTGTCGAAGTCGAGACCTTTGTCGTAGCCGCCTGCTATGAGAATTTTCGGCTCGCCGAAGGCCTCCACCCCGACGACCGTGCTTTCCGGCGTTGTTGCTATCGAGTCGTTATAATACCTTACGCCGTTAACTGTTCCGACAAGCTGGAGCCGATGCGGAAGCGATACGAAACTTGCGACCGATTCGATTAACTCCTCATCAGCCATGCCGAAATGATGAGCTATTGTTATCGCTGCCGCCAGATTTTCTCTGTTCGCCTTGCCGGGCAGTTTGAAAGCAGCCGTTAGTTTGCTGTCGAGTTTTTCCCTGTCGAATAAAACGCATTTGCGGTCAGTCTTTTTATATTTTTCGTACCATTGACGGCATTTTTCATCGTGGGTGTTTAAAACGGCGACATCGCCGGAGTTTTGAAAACGCAGTATATTTTCTTTGGCATCGCAGTAATTCTCCATCGTTTTGTGCCTGTCGAGATGGTTTGGAGCAATATTCGTAATGCAGCCGACATAAGGCGATTTTTTTATGCGTCCGAGCTGTTCGAGCTGAAAACTCGATATTTCGAGTACGACAATATCATCTTTTTTAATCAGTTCGAGAGTTTCAAGCAGGGGGCGATTGCCGATATTGCCGCTGAGAAACACTTGTCCGGATTTTATGTTTTTAAGCAGATGCGCCGTAAGTGCGGTTGTTGTGCTTTTACCGTTTGAGCCTGTAATTGCGACTATCCTCGCGGTGCAAAGCTGAAAGAAAATTTCCATCTGTGATGTTATGAGCCTGTTTTTTTCTTTGGCCGCGTCGATATACGGATTGTTTTCATCAACTGCCGGATTGACAATAATTACGTCTGAATTTACGAAGTCTTCTATTCGATGTTCGCCGAGATGAAACTCGATATTTTTGAAACTTGTGAGTTCTTTTATTGAGCCGGCGAGTTTTTTTTCATCGCCTTTGTCGGTTACGATAACTTTTTTGGCGAATCGTGCGGCGAATTTCGCGGTATCTGCGCCGCCGCCGAATACGCCAAGCCCCATTACGACAACAGATTTACCTTTAAGGGAATCAGGTAAGTTAACCATAAATGTCATACACATTTACTTGTTTGATGGCTTTCAAATAATGTCGCTTGTGTTTGGCCGACTGTTGGGTGTTTGATGTTTTGGCTTTGATTTTCTGAACGCAAAGGCAGACAGTTATCAATCTCCGAACAAACTCGTTTTATTCGGTCTTCAATAATTTGGTGATATTCAGGGTTGATCTCAAACGCAATATAATGTCGTTCGTTTCGTACACACGCTTCGACAGTGGTGCCCGAACCGGCAAAAGGATCGCAAACAAGCCCGCCAGTGGGACAACTTGCCTTTACCATACGTTCAATAATTTCCAACGGTTTTTGTGTAGGATGGTTTTCTCGTTCAGAATGGATGCGGTGCAGTCGGGAAACAGACCACAAATCTTTTGGATTATATCCGACCTCCAGCCATTTTTTCCCAACAAAAATGGAACGCGACCTTGCCTTTTTGGTTTCTGTGTCATAAGGAATCCTTATAGCATCAATATCAAAAAAGTGGTCTTGGGTTTTTGCGAAGAATCCAATAGTGTCGTGTACCGAAGAATAACGCCGTGTGCTGCCTCCCATGCTCGGAACTTTGCGATCCCAGATAATCTCGTTGAGCATAATCATTCGTTGCTTTAGAAAAACAAATATCTCCGGGCTGTATCGCCATGTAGCAAAAATATAAAGACTTCCTGTATTTTTTAATTTTGGAATAATCAGTTCGAGCCATTCTTCTGTCCATTTCAGGAACTCACTTTTTGGCCGTTTGTCTGAATTATTTCCATAATCTTTTCCGAGGCCATAAGGCGGGTCGGCAATAATTAAGTCAAGACTATTGTCTTCGATTTGTCTGATACCTTGCATTGCGTCTATATTTAAAACAGCATCTATCATTTCTTACTCCAATATAATACTTCGAGATTTCTCACGAAGCTACTGAAGAAATTGTGTTCTTGACCTTATTATGTATTTTTACGTTTACGAAATACCGCTTAGTATTTTTGTGGATAACGCAATCGTGAAGACATGTATCGGGCAGATTTATATCAACGTCATCAATACCGAGACGCTTAGCACGGTACTTAGCCTGCTGCGTAATCACTTGTTCGACAATCCAGCTAATGGAACGGGTGTGTGCTCTTAAACCATAAGGAAGAATTTTTGTATCAGTAATATCAAATGACGGAATCTCGTCCACAACACCAAGAAAAATCTTCTTGACCGTGGCCATTTCCTCTTTTATTAATTCTATTTCGTTGATTTTGGTCATTTGTCGTTTTCTCTTTTGTTTTTGCAGATGGCTAACGTATCACATACTTGCCGTTGAACATACGCCGAAATTATAGGCACTTAATATAAAGATGTCAAACTCAAATCCTAATAGCGATAATTGAATTTCTGAAAACGGATAACTATTTTATTATATCGCTTTTGCCAGTTCCACTTTAGTGTCCATTACCGCCTGTTCGATGCATTTTTCCCAGTTCTCGCCGAACTGCTCTGTATATTTTTCGTTTTCGTAAGCGTAAATTATGGACCTCGATGCGCTGATTAAAGCGCCCGCGCCGTCCGGCTTGCAGAATCGTATGCAATCGGCGGCTGTCGCGCCCTGCGAGCCGAAGCCCGGCACTAAAAACCATAAATGTTTATATTTTTCGCGAAGTTCGCTCGTCTGCTGACCGCTCGTTCCGCCTATGACCATTCCGACGTTGCTGTATCCGCTGTTGCTGATTCGCTGTTTCTCGTTTGCGATTTCATTGACAATATCAGCGAGTTTTTCATACATTTTTACACCCGAAGCATCGGCAAAATCCTGAATAGCCGCCGCTGACGGATTGCTTGCTCGCACCCAGACGAAAATTCCTTTGCCTTGCTTGTTGGCCATATCGGCGAACGGCAAAATGCCGTCGGCCCCCGCGAAACCGTTTACGGTTATCGCGTCCGGCGCAAGTACATCTTCCAAACCTTTAAGTTCCGGATTCTGAAGATGAGCCTGTGCGTAATTTTCCGCGGTATGACCGATGTCGCCTCGCTTAACGTCGCCGATTATTTCAAGGCCGAGTTCCTGCGCCTCGCTGATAAGTGAATAATAACACTCGATACCTTCCCAAAGGTATTTTTCGAAGAACGCTATGTTTATTTTCACTGCCGGCACAAGCGGTGCGATAACCCTTAAAACTTTTGTGCTGTACTCGAATATAGCGTCAATCGCCGCGGCGGCGTCGTTCTCATCGCTCAGGCTTTTGGTTTGACGTATGACGGCAGGAAGTTTGCCGTAAACGGGGTCCAGACCCACTATCAGAGGTGTTTTCTTCGATTTGACTGCTTTGTAGAGCCGGTCGCCGAAATGACTTGCCATCCTGTTCCTTTCAGTTAATATATTATCGCTTTCTGTTAATTTTCGAGCAGAAAACAATATAAACTTTAAATTTCCTTTGGCAAGGAAGTAATGGAAAATTATTTCAACTACGCAAAGGTAAAGCAATATCTCGAAAACCCGGCAGTCAAAACGGTTATTACATTGTCTGTCTGGGCGCTGATTTTTGTGCTTGTGTTCTGGCTCATCAGGCTCTTCAGCACCCCGCGCTATTACCGAACTGTCAAACCCGTATCCGACGGACAGGTAAGTCAGTACCTTACGAATTATATCCTGCCCGAGCTGCACAACAAATCGCAGTACGGTCAGCCGTTTGATATTGTTTTATCGCAGGATGGCATTAATGACATTATCGTAAGACACATTGACGCGGACAGTTTGCATCGGGCGGGCTTTTCCGATTTAAGCGTTACTTTTAAAAAAGGCAAGCTGCTTGTAACGGGCAAAACTTCTTATTACGGGCTGGATTTTATTACAACTGCCGTTTTAAAACCTTATATCGACAAGAAAGGCCGTTTCCGTCCGGGCGTGGCGGATGTTCTGGCCGGCAAAAGCAGTATTCCGTTTGCTGATGAGATATTAAAAAGGAGAATCCTTGACAGACTTGCCTCAATTTCGGACGATTCGAATATCGCAGGCGTTGTCGGGACTCTTTTCAGCGGCGAAAAAACCGAACCGGTATTCAAACTCAATAATAAGAAATTGCGTATTGAAGAGATAACAATTAGAAACGGAGAAGTCGCAATTAATTTTCTGCCTCAATAGAATGGATACGATGAAGGAAAAATATTTAAAACCGCAGTTCGAAACTTCAGATAAAGGCCTGCTTGCAAGAGCTCCTGCGAAGGTCAATCTTTCTCTGCTTATCGCCGACAAAAGACCTGACGGCTACCATAATTTAGAAACTCTTATGGCGAAGATTACTCTTTATGACGAGATGCTTTTCGAAACCGACAAAGAGGAGGGAATTGAACTTGTATGCAACGGCCTTTGGTCTCCCGCCGGCGAGGATAATCTTGTTTATAAGACCTGCCGATTATTTTACGATGCTGTCAATACAGAACCTCGTATTAAGCTGACTCTTACCAAGAATATTCCGGCCGGCTCAGGTTTGGGCGGAGCCAGCAGCGATGCGGCGACGGTTCTTTTGGCATTGAACAAACTATACAATCAATCAATAGATAGTAGTAAACTCCATAAACTTGCCGGACAGCTTGGCAGCGACGTAGCCTTTTTTTTGAATGGGCCTTTGGCTGTTTGCACCGGCAGAGGAGAAAAAGTATCAAAAGTAGATAAAAAATTACCTTTTGCGGCAGTTTTAGTGTTGTCTGACATAAATACTTCTACCAAAAGGGTTTATGGAAATTTCAAAGAGGATTTAGAGCTTTTTTCATCGCTCAGCGGGCAGATAAAAGCGCATATTTCGAAAAACAGGGTTGATTTAGTACAAAAAATGTGCGCAAATATGCTTGCCAAGACATCTTTTGCGTTAGATAATGAATTGGCTCTGTTGAAGAAGGAAATTCAAGAGATTACGAAATTACCGGTTTTGCTTAGCGGCAGTGGTTCGGCTTTGTTTATGATTCTTAATGCTGGGCAGTATCGCGAAGCGGAAATATTACAGCGCGAGATTGCGAATTCGCGTGGGTGTAATAGTATTATAGTTTTTGACAACGAATGGTAATTTTGTGAGGCGCTTTTTATGGAGATTACCGAAGTCAGAGTAAAGTTAATTGCCAACAAAGACGAGAGGCTCAAAGCATTTTGTTCGATGACCATCGATAACGACTTTGTTATTCGCGACATCAAAGTTATTATGGGGACAAACGGCTACTTTGTAGCGATGCCTTCGAGAAAGATGAGCGACCATTGTCCGAAGTGCGGCGGCAAAAATCATCTCAGGGCTAAGTTCTGCAACAATTGCGGGGCATCGTTGGGTGAAGACCGGGCGAAAAAAGACTTTAAAGGCAGAATGAAGCTGCACGCCGATATAGCTCATCCGATTAACGCCGAGTGCAGACAGTCGATTCAGGAACAAATCGTCAAGGCTTTCGAGGAAGAGCTCGAAAAGTCCAAACAGCCGGGTTATAAGCCCGTGGAGTTTGACGAGCCGGATGACGATATTCCTGATGAAGCAGCTGGACAGTCGTAAGCCAGAACAGTTAATATTGGGTTGATGCAGTTTTGAACACCTTTGTGTTTGAAAACGGGGTGGGATGTTTCGTTTTTATTCAGCCTTTAATAACGAGCGTTTTGCGCTGCGCAATTGAATAATACGAATGATGAAATATGCGGCAGGGGGAACGAAATATTTTTAAAGTCCCACAATAAGCTCTTCGAGTATTTTATCTACTGCAACATCGAGCTTTTCATCGAGACGATATTTGCCCAGGCAGATTTGTCTGCGGACAGTGGAAATCTTTTCGAATCTTACTTCCGGCAGTTTGGATACTTTTTCGAGTAATTGGCCCAGAGGTGTTTCTGCGCCTGCCTGGAGCAGTTCTTCTGCCTTCAGATCGGCTGCGGAGTTTAACCTTTCTGTCTTTTTACAGGATGCGTATAATCGGTCGTTCAATTGCTGTATCTTAATTTGTTCCATTACTATAAAACCTTTCTTATACATTCCCCGACTCGGAAGATAATCCATTTTCTTCGGTCAAGAGGAAGGTTCGCAGGTCTTAATCCTGCCGAGCCCCTATATGTTGTGCTCCCGCAAATCCTTTACGGCTCTTAATATTCACTTCTAATACTGATATCGTCTTTGCGAAAACTAAAACTTTAATAAAGATTTAAACTTTTTTTCAAATGTAGAAATCCCTGTTTAGAGCCCTAAATCTGCGTTTTTAACCCTATTAACGCATTTTCGCAGGGCTGTTTATTTTAAGGTCCGCAGTATCGGTTTTTGTGTTTTACGGCCTTGGGCGGCATACTATATATAGTGTATGGCTGGCAGTAAAATCTTAAAAATAGGTCGAAAATTGACTTTATTTTAGTAAAAAAAGGGGTTAAATAGCTTGACAAACTTGTTTTAGAGATTATTTTTATACGTTCCTTTGGGAAGTATATTTTCGGGGCCGTAGCTCAATTGGCTAGAGCATCGGACTGTCGATCCGAAGGTTGAGGGTTCGAGCCCCTTCGGCCTCGTTTACTAAGTGATTGGCTAGTAAGTAGTTATGCTTACTAGCCTTTTTGCTTGGTGTCGTGCGGTACAAAAATATATAGCTGCTTTAGATTATGCATGTAGCATATCATTTAATCCTTGTAAAATCAAGTGTTTATGCTAAACTTTGTTGATGGAGAATACAACAAACCAAAAGATAGCTAACAAATGGTTAAGTGTGCCGATCATTGCGACAATCACTCGGCTATTATGCCGTGAGTTGACACTTCAAAATGAATATCTTCGCCAGGAAAACAAGATTTTAAAATCCAAAATCAAAAAACACCTTGTTTTTACGGATGATGAACGGCGGACACTGGTTGAAGCTGCTATGGCAATGGGCAGGAACTTAATGGAGCAAGTTGTTACGATTGTTAAACCCAAAACGATTTTGGCTTGGCAACGAAGACTTGAAAAGCAAAAATGGGATTACTCATTTTTTTGACCTTCCCCCCAAAAACTGTACCAGTTGCGATTGGAGTACCGGCATGATAAAACCTTAAAAAGGAGGTGTACCATGCGTGGTAAAAGATTT
>PGYD01000108.1 GCA_002839495.1 Planctomycetes bacterium HGW-Planctomycetes-1 | reverse complement strand
ATATAATCCTGAAACACTTCAGGTTACCTATAAAGGCAAATCCATCGCCGATGTCCTCGATATGCGGATTGAGGACGCCCTGAAATTCTTCAGCAATTTCCCGAAGATTGTCCGCCTGCTCAAAACCTTAAACGATGTCGGCCTCGGCTATATGCAGCTCGGCCAGTCATCCACGACTCTCTCCGGCGGCGAAGCACAAAGAGTCAAGCTCGCCGCAGAGCTCGGAAAAACCTCAACAGGTCATACTCTCTATCTGCTCGACGAACCGACGACCGGCCTGCACTTTGCCGATATCCATAATTTGCTCAATGTTCTTCAGAGACTTTGCGACTTGGGCAATACCGTTGTCGTAATCGAGCATAATCTTGATGTTATTAAATTAGCCGATTATATTATCGACCTCGGCCCCGAAGGCGGCCAGGCAGGCGGGAAAGTTATCGCCGCCGGCTCGCCCGAAGAAATCCTGAAAGTAAAAAAGAGCCATACCGCCGAATATCTGGCGAGGTATCTTAACAACGGCAAAAAAAAGGATTGATAGTGAAAAACTTTACAACCCTTCAATGGAAAGGCGATATTGACGGCTGTCTCGAACTTACCGACCAGCGGAAACTTCCCGCACAGTTTATTACGATTCAGTGCAAAACCCCCGAACAGTTGTTTGACGCTATAAAAACTCTTGCCGTCAGGGGCGCGCCCGCCATCGGCGTCGCCGCCGCCTTCGGTATCTGCCTTGCCGCTCAGCAGTTAGACAAATCAAAACTTTCCGACGCTGTAAGACGTATAGAACAGCAGGCGGATTTTCTGTCAAAATCAAGGCCCACTGCCGTAAATCTTTTCTGGGCTCTTGAGAGAATGAAAAAAACCGCTCACGATTTCGCAGCCGAAAATCCCGGCGCCGCAATCGACGATTTAAGACAGTGCTTATTGACCGAGGCCCGAAAAATTTACGCTCAAGATGTGCAGATGTGTCATAATATAGGAATCAACGGCGAAGAATTCGTTCCCGTCGGCGGGTCGGTTCTAACCCACTGCAACGCCGGTGCTTTGGCAACCGCCGGCGACGGCACAGCCCTTGCCCCAATCTTCGAAGCGCAGAGAAAAGGCAAAAAATTCAAAGTTTATGTCGATGAAACAAGACCACTGCTTCAGGGTGCGAGACTTACCGCCTGGGAACTTCAGCAGGCCGGCATTGATACTACGCTTATCTGCGACAATATGGCCGGCGCCTTAATGAAAGACGGAAAAATCAATGCGGTCTTTGTCGGCGCAGACCGAATCGCTGCCAACGGCGATGCCGCGAATAAAATCGGGACTTATTCTATCAGCGTCCTGGCCAAAGAGCATAAAATACCGTTTTACGTCGCCGCCCCCTCGAGCACCTTCGATTTAAAGCTGCAAAACGGCTCGCAAATTCCCATCGAGCAAAGACCGGCAGAGGAAATTGCCTGTTTTATGAACGTTCAGATTGCACCGCCGAACGTAAATGTGTATAATCCTGCTTTCGACGTAACGCCTGCGGAAAATATAACTGCAATAATTACGGAAAAAGGTGTTATCCGGTGTCCGACAGAAGAAAAAATCAGACAAATAATTGTTTAGCCGTTGCCGCAGCGGCAACGCAAAACGAAAAGAAAGTCGATATTTTCGTTTTCTTTCTTCTGCTCGCTTTCGGTGTCTATCAGGCCGTTATATATTGGGCCCATCAGCCCGTCCCGCATTTCGATTTTCACTGTTTCGCAGGCATCGGACGAGAAATTCTGAATTTCCAGCTCCCGAGTGATTACAAACGCGTCCCCTTGACCGGAATGCTTCAGGTGCTTCTCGGCCATATCGCAGGCGGAACTCACCCCGACCTTACAGGAGGCTGGCTCCTAAATTCTATCGTACATTCTCTGACTATTGTAATGCTTTGGCTGGCAGGACGAAAAATCATCGGCCGGGCCGCAGTCTGGTTTGCAATCATCGCTATTGTCAATCCTTTCGGATTGCAGTTATTGACCGAAGCCATCGCTGAAACCCCGATGCTGTTCTTTATCTGGCTGTCGTTCTATCTTATTTTCATAAGGTCTAAATGGGCTTATCTGGCCGCCTCGCTTGCGACGATGGTCCGTTACGAATGTGCCGCCCTCATCGCCGGCGCATTTGTCCTTGATATGATTGAGGGAGAAAATAAAAAAGAACGCTGGCTTGCTTTCGGCCTTTCCGCCCTTGCTTCGCTCCCGCTGGTAATATGGATGCTCGGAACATTTCTCAGCGGTAAAGACCTCGGCGGTACTTACTATCTTAATATATTCAAAAAAGATTATACATCGCATTTTGTCGAAGGCGTCCAGAACAGGACAGGCATTGTCAGGCATCTTAATATCTTATGGCAGGTCGGCTTCTATCCGCTCCTTACGCCTTCTCCACAGGCGGGAAAATCTCTGGCCGATGTGATTTTCACCATAAACAAAGTTATCGTTATTGTCTCTTTTCTCTTCGGCTCGATTTACGGCCTTTACAGGAAACAGTGGAAAATTCTCGTCCTGCTGTTTTTTCTTGTGCCGTATTTTTGGATTCACGCAAAATATCCTTATCCCATTCATCGCTACCACGCGACGATTTTTGCGATTGTAATGCTTATTTGTATCTATGGCCTGTGCAGCTTCTGGAATATAATAAAGGATAAATTGCCGACTCCTGCCGTTGTCCTTGCTCAGGCCCTCGCCATAATGACAGCGGTTATTTGGATTCTCATTCTTGCCGGCTACCTGCCGCAAATTTCCTCTATGAGCAGAGCCAGTGTTTCGCTGCCCTTTGTTGCGATACTGGTCGTCGCCGTCGCGTTTATCGCCGAGCGTTTCATTTATAAAGTCAAACCGAAAGATTTTATCGTCCTTGCGATGATGATTTTAATGCTCGTTTCAAATCAGTTTATTGTCGCAGGCATCGTCGGCAACGGCGAACGCGACATAGAATTCAAATATCTTGTCGATTGGTATCGTCAGAACGCGAAACCCGATGAAAAACTCGTTACTACTGTTCCTGTTATTCTTCAGATTATGGCTCCGGAGTTTAAGGATAATTTTATTCACACAAACACTTTCGACGCCAATAATCCGACGGATTTCGTAAAGGAGTGCTACGAAAGGAATATTACTTACGTCGCCTGGGATTCGCGCGAAGGTCTTGTTCCTCACGACCATTATTACAAATACTGGAAAATGGCAAATATTGCTCCTCTCGCTGCAGGCCGGGACATCGGCCCGTACAGGTTCATCACTCAAATAAGGGTCAACCAGAGAAGGTATATAAATCTCTACCGCCTAAAACCACTATCGGAAGTGCTCCAGAAGTAAAAGTCATTTCGACCGGAGCGAAGCGCAGCGGAGAAATCTGTTTGAATCCTATCTGCCGAAAAATCCCTTACTTTTTTATCCCCGCATCAAAAATATCGAACTTTGCCAGCTTGAGTTTTACAAGAACAAACTGGAGCATCGTCCACAGTGTCAGCAGGCCGTATCTCGTACTGCGTGAAAAATTAATGCTCGACGCCTCTTTGAAGTATCTGCAAGGCACAGGAGCGTCGGCAATTTTGAACCCGAAGTATGCCGCCTGCGCAAGCATTTGGGAATCGAACACAAAATCGTCCGAATTTTTATGATATGGTATCGTTTCCAGAACCGCCCGTTTATAAACCCGAAATCCGCTGTGAAAATCGCCAAGGTTCTGCCCTAAAATAAAGTTTTCCGTGATGGTTAAAGCTCTGTTCGCAAGGTATTTCCAGACCGGCATTCCCGACTTTATCGTCTCGGCTCGTGTCCGTATTCTGCTGCCCAGCATAAAATCGCAAATCCCCATTTGCAGAAATCCTATGAAATACGGTATCAGCCTGCCGTCGTACTGATAATCGGGATGAAGCATAATGATAATATCCGCTCCTTTTTTTAGTGCCGCATCGTAGCAGGTCTTCTGGTTTGCTCCGTACCCTCCGTTTTTCTCGCGCCTGATTACCGTCAGCCCCAGTTTTTCCGCAAGCTCGACAGTGTTGTCCCTGCTGCAATCGTCCACAAGGATAATATCTTTGCGGAACTGTTCCGGAATATCCTTAACCGTTGCCTCCACCGTCGCCGCCGCATTGTATGCCGGCATTACGATTATGGTTTTGGGCGGATTGTTGCTGTTTGCGTCCAATGAAAAATCCTTCTCCTCATTTCACCGCGACAACTTCTTTGACTTCAGGCACCCGTTGTTTGAGAAGTCGTTCGACCCCCATTTTCAGCGTCATAGCCGCGCCGGGACATCCCTTACAGGCGCCCTGCAAACGAACCTTCACCGTATTATCGCTGTCCATATCCACAAATTCTATATCGCCGCCGTCATTTTGAAGCATCGGACGGATGCCATTGATAACCTCGGAAACTCTGTCTTTTAGCGTCTTTTGCTCGCCGCAGCCGCAATTTTCACACATTAGTTCGCTCCTTATAATAAGCCTTTAATCTTCTTAAACACTCATTATAACAGCCTTTGACCCAATCCGCCAGAAAATATCACGGCGATTTTGCAGTGCTGAATTTTGAAGATACGGTTGCGGGGGCGGATAAAAAAATCGGGCGATGACAGGGGAAATCATCGCCCGAAATGGGAAAACTGCCGTTAAAACAGATATTTAAGGCCGAGTTTGAGCCAAAACTCGTTATTCTTGTTTACAGAATCGTCCATCGATTTTTGAAAGTACATTCCGGGGGTCAGATAAGTATTCTCAGCGAGTTTGTAGTCTGTCGATGCCCCGAAAACCACGTGCGACCAGTCGTGGTCAACT
>PGYD01000107.1 GCA_002839495.1 Planctomycetes bacterium HGW-Planctomycetes-1 | reverse complement strand
AAAAATTTTTTTAACCGCCATGATGTGTTACCTAAAATCGAAGAAAAATTAGGGAAAAAACTTGTTGGCTACTCGAACATCTCTTCTGTATTCCTTGTAAAATCTCTTAATGAGCTCAACCTTAATGGGAATTTGGCGTTTATTATGCCATTTGAATTTTTTAATACCGGTTATGGAAAAGAAATCAAGAAAAGCCTCCTTGCGAATCATTTGTTAAAGCAAATAATAATCTTTTCAAATGAAAAGGAAATTTTCCCCGATGCAACAACGACAGTCTGTGTGCTTTTTTGTAAGAATGACGGGAAAGAAGAAACCATAAAAATCACACATATCAAATCCAGCGAAGAAATTGATAAAATATCTGATATTAGTAATTTCTACCAGCAGGAAATAATGCCTTCGGATTTACCATATGACAAAAAGTGGACACCTATTATATTATCATTATTCTCTGAACAGGAACGCCCAGATGGTTTTTGTAAGTTGTCTCTATATGGTTCGTTTACTAGAGGCATAGCTACTGGCGCAAATGAATTCTTTGCGTTAACAAAATCAAAAATCGAAGAACATAAATTAGACAAAAACAATTATTGTAAATGTATTACAAAAAGCTCACAAATACGAAAATCGGTATTTACTGAGATTGATTTCAATAGACTTTTTAATGCAGATGTGCCTGTTCACTGTTTAGATGTAAAAGATCACGGAAACCAAGAAATACAAAATTACATAAAGGAAGGCGAAAAATTAGAATATCACGAAAGGTATCTTACAAAAACAAGGCCTATTTGGTATAAAATAGAAAACAGAAAACCTGCGTCAATTTTGGTCGGTGTTTTTAATAGGGGTCGTTTGAAGGTCATACGAAATTTCACAACAGCAATAAACTTCACCTGCTTTCATTGTTTTTATCCAAATATGTTTGGTGAACAACTTATAAATAAGTTGTTCGTATATTTCCTAAGCGATCTGGGGCAAGAGATAATAAAAACTAATAAACGAAGTTATGGAGATGAATTAGATAAGTTTGAACCAGGTGATCTAAACGATAGTTTATGCCCAAGCCAAAATCAATTTGAAATGATTGATGATAGAGATGCCGATAAAGTGGTTGATATTGCCAAAACTAATGAAGAAATGGCGATACAAATGAGTAATAATTTGATAGGGAAAATTTTGAACGCTCAACAAAATCCTGCAATGGCTGAAAAAGCAGACCCAAAACAATTGATAATGATGTAAAAGAAAAACACAATTTATTGAAAGGATTTTTAAAATGGCACGATTTCCAAGAACAGATACTACTCTGCGAAGTAGCTTCCGGCCTTCGCAGCCGCTTCGGCGGAGTAGGCTCGCTACGTAGCACGAGACCAGAAGTAATTGCATTATCGCAGGCGGTATGGGTCAGCGTGCCCAGCAGTTGTTCAATCAGAATCAAATCGAAGTCGTTGTCGGTGCATCTGCCGATACGCCTGAAAACCTGGTCTCGGCTTATCTGAACGGAACTCTGCAAAGCGGAGAAAACGCCTGTGACCATTGACCTCCCAAGTTAAAAAAGTAGAAATCGCAGAGAAACCAGCCAATAAATAAGACGATGATTGCGGATTATGAGTATGGTTAGGGCATGGTAAATCGGCAAAAAATGGTTTTCAGGGCGCCAAAGGGCTGTTATAATGACGGCCTTGAAAGATATGGAGGTGAAATCTTGGTAGATATGGTTCTTCTTGAAACGCACGGGCTGGTGAAGAAATATTCCAGCAGGACGGTTGTCAATCAGGTTTCCATTACGGTCGAGCAGCGAAGCATAGTCGGACTGCTCGGGCGAAACGGAGCGGGAAAGACAACTACATTCAGAATGGTAATGGGTATGATTATTCCGAACGACGGAGCGGTCGTTTTCGAGGGCGCAGACGTTACCAATCTGCCGATGTACAAACGCGCCCGTATGGGAATGGGTTATCTGTCGCAGGAGCCGAGCGTTTTTCAAAGGCTCAGCGTCCGCGATAACCTGCTGGCAATACTTGAGACGATGTCGGTGACGGCGGCGGAACGCAAACGCAGAGCCGATGAGCTTATTCAGCGGTTTGCGCTGGAAGAGGTTGCCGAAAGCCAGGCGAGATTTCTTTCCGGCGGTGAACGGAGAAAACTCGAAATAGCAAGAGCGATGATTACGAATCCGTCGCTGATTTTGCTCGATGAGCCGTTCAGCGGCGTTGACCCGATTGCCGTCGAAGAGCTTCAAAGCGAAATCCGCAGACTGGTTGCCTCCGGAGTGAGTATCCTGATAACGGACCATAATGTCGAAAGGACGCTGGAGGTTTCCGACAAGGCGTATATAATCGACCACGGCAAGGTTATAGCCGAGGGCAGTCCGGCGGAAATTGTGAAAAACGAGCTTGTCCGCAAGAGCTATCTGGGGCACACATTCGACGGCGACGAATTCGACGATACATCCGACAGGAGCGGATAAATGGTTGATGTTGAAAAGTGCAAAATGACACGGTGGCCGACGCCGGTGCTTATCGAAAAGGCAAAACCAATCGAAGAAATTGACGATAGTATTCGTGCCCTTGCCGAAAAAATGAAGGATATAATGGTTGAGCATAAAGGCGTGGGGCTGGCCGGGCCGCAGGCGGGAGTGGGGCTGAGAATTTTTGTTGCGTCGCCGGACGGCACAAAGGAAAACGCAAAGGTTTATATAAATCCGGCTATCACGCCGTCAGGAACTCTTGTAACAAATGAAGAGGGGTGTTTGTCGCTGCCGGGGGTTTGGGGCAATATTAAACGGTATTCGAAATGTTCGGTAAAGGCTATAGGGCTTGACGGCAAGGAATTCACCGAGCAGGCCGAAGGACTTCTTGCGAGGATTTTTCAGCACGAATGCGACCATCTGAACGGAACTCTTGTAGCGGACAAGCTGTCCACTGTCGCGAAGATTGCCGCCCGCAGGAAGCTCAAACAGCTTCGCGAAGATTATGAGAATCAGAACAAATGAAAATTGTTTATTGCGGATGCGGAAAATTCGGTATTGACTCGCTAAATGCCTTAAAGGCGTCGAGCCATCAGCTCGTACATATCATCACACATCCTGAAAAACAGGCAGGCAGAGGCAGGAAACTCCGCGCAAACGATGTTGCACAATGGGCAGAGCAAAATAATATGTCGTTTACTACTCTTGAAGATATAAACAGTGCCGAAGGCGTGGAGCTTGTGAAGAAACTTGAGCCGGATTTACTGGTGGTTATCGCATTCGGCCAGAAAATCTCGGCTGAAATAATTAAAATTGCTCCGAAAGGCGCGATAAACGTACACGGCTCGCTGCTGCCGAAGTATCGCGGGGCTGCGCCGATAAACTGGGCGATTATTAACGGCGAAATCCAAACCGGCATAAGCATTATCACGCTGGCCGAGAAGATGGACGCAGGCGAGATACTCGCGCAGGCCAAGATAAATATAGCCGATGACGACTCGGCAGATATTGTTCACGATGCGCTGGCGAAAATTGCGGCGCCGCTGCTTATTGAGACAATCGACAAAATCGAGGCGGGCAGGGCGGTTTATACAAAACAGGACAATTCGAAAGCGACGCGTGCGCCGAAACTGAAAAAATCGGACGGCAATCTGGATTTTAATCAGTCGGCAAGGGCGATACATAATAAAGTTCGGGGGCTTTGGCCTTGGCCGGGGGCGGCGGCGTGCTTTGTCTCGGCAGGCAATAATAAAAAATATCCGGTAATTATATCGAGAACAAAAGTTGTTCAGGAAGACGGCAAACACGATAAAGCGGGGCGGGTTAATGCTGATTTCGATATCGATTGCGGGAGCGGCAGTTTGAAGATTTTGGAATTAAAGCCGCACGGCGGGAAAATTATGGATTTTAAGTCGTTTTTGAACGGCAGAGCAAGCGGACAAGGCGATTATTTCGGGCCGCTTGAGGGAAACTGGCAATGAGAACATCCGATTTAAGCCCGCGGCAGGCTGCTTGGATAGTTTTAAATCATTTTAACGCGGCAAAGCACAATTCGGCTGAGCTTATTGAGAAATTTGGCGGCAAAAGTCAAAACCGCGCAGCTATCGTCGATATCGTCTTCGGCGTGATAAGAAATTTTACGTTTATCGACCGCCTTATCGCGCAAAGCTCGAACCAATCCATAAAAAATATTCCGGCAAAACTGCTAAATTGTCTCCGCATAGCGGTTTATGAACTTGTGTTTACCGGCCAGGCAGATTACGCAATTGTCAATGAAGCGGTTAATATGGCCAAGAAAATCGGCTCGAAAAAAGCAGGGGGGTTTGTAAACGCAGTGCTGCGAAAGATATGCGGTTCGATAAAGAACAGAACAGCGGATTTGAACGATGCCGAGCCTCAAAAAACCGTGCCGATAAGTTCGGCACTCGGCTGCGAGTTTAATGTAAATGTTCTGCCGGATTCAAATGAACAGCAGGCACAATATTTAGCGATTGCGTTCTCGCTTGTTTTGCCTCCAATCGTAGGCCTTCCGTTTACGCAAGGCCCAATAGTCTCAAATTGACCGCGCAGGAACTTGCGAATATTTTAAAAGGGCGGGATATTGATTGCGAACTCGATGAGCGGCATAAAATGGTCAAGCTGAATAAGCTCGGCAATGTCGCTGAGCTCGAAAGTTTCAAAGCGGGTCTGTTTACGATACAGGATATAACTTCGTCATCTGTTGTTCCTTTATTAAATCCGCAGGCGGGGTGGAAAGTTTTTGATATTTGCGCTGCGCCCGGCACAAAGACGACACAAATCGCTGAAGTTATGAGCGATAAAGGTCTTGTGATTGCAACCGATAAAGACAGTTCAAGGCTGGCAAGGGTCGATGAGAATGTCAAAAGGCTTGGTATAACATCAGTAAAAACAATGAGTTATGACGTTTTTCTAAAAGAGGCGGATAAGTTTTCTCCGGCCGATGCGGTTTTGCTCGATGTTCCCTGCTCCAATACCGGCGTGATGGCAAAAAGACCTGAGGTAAGACTTAGATTGGATAAAAAACGGGTGGAGGAACTTGCGAAAATTCAAATTGGGCTGCTTGAACAAAGTTGCGAACTTGTAAAGAAGGGCGGGAAAATCTGTTACAGCACCTGCAGTATATTAAATCAGGAAAACGAGGGCGTTGTGGAAAGGTTTCTTGCCGAGACGAAAGACTTTGAACTCGAAAGTCAGCGGATTTTTTTGCCGAGCGCAGAAAACTTCGACTGTGACGGCTGTTTTGCCGCGATACTTATTAAAAAGTAACAAAATTTTTTCATTTCAATCCACATTTTTTCCACAAAATAGATTTGAGCGGTGTAAAACCTGTTCAAAACAAAATTTTTTTTCTCACAACACATTGTCTTTAAAAATTATCCGTTCAGTGGAAAAGAATTTTAATAAAAGCGCATTGATTTACTTGTTATAAGGACGTATATTCAATTAAGAATTTTTGTTTATCGTACACAATTACATAGCGGAACGGCAGGAGCCGAAGAAATTTATATGTCAACAACAATCACGGATGAAGTCGCTGCAATTAATCAGCTTCTTGCTGAAAAGATAGGTCAGCAGAAGCACCGTGTCTGGTTTAAAAACTCGACCAGGTTCACGGTCGCTGACGATTATCTCAAAATCGGCGTTCCGAATCCTTTTGTCGGGAGTTGGATTGAGAGTCATTTTTTGACAGAGATAAATTCGGCGGTGGAATCGGTAACGGGTTCGGCGAAAAAGATAACTTTTAATATTGAGCCTCAGCTTGCGGGCAGCCAGAGAAGGACGCAGCTCGATAATCAGGCACAGCTTGTACAGCAGGCTCAAAATAAGACGACTCGAAGCAGGTTCAGCGAACGGCAGATGACGGACCGGCCGCTGAAAATGACGCTCGAATCTTTTGTTGTAGGTCCGTCCAATCAGTTAGCCTACAACGCAGCGGTAAGTTTAATATCTGATGAGGTAAGTCTATTTAATCCGCTGTTTATTCATGGAGGATACGGCCTTGGCAAGACGCATCTGATGCAAGGGATATGCAATATGATGAGCCGAACCAGGCCGGAAGCCAAATGGCTTTATGTGTCAGCGGAAGACTTTACCAATCAGTTTGTGCTGGCCTTGAAGACCAAAAAGCTGGAGGCTTTCCGGAGGCGATACCGGCAAACGGACTTGTTGGCTATTGACGATATACACTTCCTGGCCAGCAAACCATCAACGCAGGAAGAATTCCTGCATACGTTTAATACGATAAATCTTGCGGGCAAAAAAGTAGTGCTGGCCTCGGACGCCCATCCGAAATTGATAGGCCAGCTTTGCGAAAGTCTTGTGAGCAGATTTGTGTCCGGAATGGTAGTTAAGATTGAGACGCCGGATTTCAAGACCCGCTGCAAAATAATCTGCCAGAAGGCTGCCGCGATGAATAAGCAGCTCGAGGATAAGGTCGTAGCGTATATCGCTGAAAATATCCGCTCGAATATCCGTGAGCTGGAAGGGGCGATTTTGAAACTTATCGCCTATTCGTCGCTGTGCAACGAGAAGATTTCACCTGAAATGGCAAGGCTGGTTCTGGCCGAACATATTTCGAGGACGGACCCGATTGTGCACATCTCCGACATCGAAGCTGCGGTTACGACATATTTCGGAATCACGCCCGCCGATGTGCATTCATCCAAGAAGGACAGGACGGTAAGTTTAGCCCGGTCTTTCAGTATGTATCTTGCGAGAAAATATACCGATATGTCGTTTCCGGAAATCGGCAGACTGATGGGCAACAAAAATCATGCAACGGTGATTCTTGCGTGCAGGAAAATAGAGGGTATTCTTAAAAACAATTCGCCGGTCAACTGGCAAAGCGCCAACGGCAATAAAGTGGCAAGGGGACAGGACATTCTGGCGGCGCTTAGCGAGGCCATATCGTAAAATAATCAGGTCAAAAAGTGTAGAATCAATTTTTTGCAAAATTCCACCGCTTTTTTCAAATCTTTTATCGCAATATGTTCGTTGGGCTTATGGCATAATTGCGGCCTGCCGGGGCCGAAGATAATTATCGGCGCCTTTAAAGAAGACAAAAACGGCGCATCAGTTGTGAAAGGCACAGCTTTGGGTTCTTTCCTCAAAAGCCGTTCAGTTTGTTTTACAAACTTACAATTTTCATCGGTCTGCAATGAGCCTGAATCTCGGATGACTTTCAGCTCAGCCTTAAAGTTGGGATTTTGTTTTGAAAGACGGGTCAATATCTTATTGATACCGGCGACAATCTGTTTTGTATTCTGGCCGGGTATTGTGCGGATGTCTATTTGGGCCGAGCAGAAATCAGGAACGATATTGCCGGCCTTTCCGCCGATAATTTTATTTACGCTGATGGATGCTTTGCCGAGCAGTTTGTTTGTGCCGGGGATTTTATAATTTGCCAGTTCATTCAAAAACAGTCTCATAGAATCTATGGCGTTTATTCCGAGCTGCGGCATCGAACTATGCGCGGATTTGCCTTTTGCGGTGATTTTGACCCATAAAAGGCCACGATGGGCAGTTACAAGGTCGAAGTTGGTAGGCTCCGGTATGATTATTCCGCAGAGTTTATTATTTTTAAAGGTTTTGATAAATTTTTTAACCCCTGCGCTGTCGGTTTCCTCGCCGGCTGTTGCGGCAAAGATTACGTCGCCTTGCAGTTTGACTTTAGACCGAAGTATTTCGGCCATTGCTATTGCCGCCGAGGCCATACCGGCTTTCATATCGCAGGCGCCTCTGCCGAAGATTTTGCCGCCGCGTTCGATGGGTTTAAACAAATTGTTTTCAGCGGGCACAACGTCGAGGTGGCTGACGAATAAAAGTGCAGGTTTTTTGCCTGAAGATTTGAGCGTGGCAATAATATTTGCACGATTTTTGTTCCAGACATCGACTTTTGACTTTATGCCTTTCGATGTGAAAAAATCGACCAACACCTTGGCGCATTTCAGTTCGCCGACATCCTGTGCAGATTTTGCATGAACAAGTTTTTTTAAAAGCTCTTTCATAGGACTAATTATATAGTTAAATAATCAGGCAGTAAACTATAGAAGTGCATTTTCTTGAAAGATTTTGATTTTGCGATAGAATACAGGGGAAAGTAAGCCTGTCATTTCGACCGAAGCGACCCTTTAGGGGAGCGGAGTGGAGAAATCTGTTTTTTTAAAGACGGCTTTGCGGGAGCCTTGAAGCGGACTTTCGCTCAAAATGGGCGTAGTGGGATTTTATGAAGAACTATTATATTTATATAATGTCAAGCAAAAGCAGGACTTTATATATTGGGATGACAAATGATATTAAGAAAAGAGTGTACCAGCATAAAAATCACTTGGTGCCGGGTTTTACGGACAAATACAATGTTATCCATTTAGTTTATGTTGAAACTGTATCAGACCCGCTTTCGGCAATTAGCAGAGAGAAGCAAATCAAAAAGTGGCGGCGAGAGAAAAAAGTTTATTTGGTTGAGTCAATAAATCCGGAATGGAAGGATTTAAGCGATGATTGGTACGAATAATATTTTTAACAAGTTTTTAATAGATTTCTCGGCTACAGTCTGCTGCGCAGACTTTCGCTCGAAATGACCAAAATATGAATCAAGTAAAAGTATCATTGACCAGATGCGGCGATTACGAACCTGCAAAAGTTCGGGCGGCCATTTTAAGGCATTTCGAGCTTCAGGGCGGCATCGAATCGTTCATAAGCAAAGACGATAAGGTTCTAATCAAGCCCAATATGATAGCGCCCAAACCGGCGAGCTGCGCGACACAAACCGACCCGGCCGTAATAATAGAGCTTGCCAAAATCCTGCTTGATTTCGGGGCAAAACCGTTTGTCGGCGATTCGCCGGCGTGGGCAAATATGGCGACGTGTTCGGAGGCAATCGGCATTGTCGAACCTTTAAATAAACTCGGCGTTGGGATAAAACAGCTTAGAAAACCCGTCAGTCGCAGGCTTGAGCATTCGGGAGCGAAAATCGGCATAAGCTCTGTTGCGCTCGATGCGGATAAAATTATAAATCTGCCGAAACTCAAGACGCATCAGCAGCTTGTCGCGACGATTGCGGTGAAAAATATGTTCGGCTGTGTGAGCGGAAAGGCAAAGGCAATCTGGCATTACAGGAAAGGCGCGACCTTCGATGATTTTTGCACGATGCTTATAGATATTTACAAATTGCTTAATCCGGTCATAACGATTGTCGATGGTGTTGTTATGATGGACGGCCCCGGCCCGATAAGCGGAAATCCAAGACAGCTCGGCTGGCTGATAGGCTCTGCTGACCCGATAGCTGCGGAAATTGTATGCTGCGATTTAATCGGGATATCCGCTGAACAACTGCCTATGG
>PGYD01000106.1 GCA_002839495.1 Planctomycetes bacterium HGW-Planctomycetes-1 | reverse complement strand
TAAAAGGCCGGTTTATACCGGCCTTTTTTGTGTTATGATTAATCTCTAAGCAGAAGTTCTTTGCGGCAATAAGTTTTCAGTCTTTTTATTTTGAAGAATCCTGATTTTGCAGGTCTTTGAGTGAGCAAGGCTCTGCAACTTTTCTGTAGCCGAGGGTCTTTACAATATCCAGCACCTCAGTCCAGATGGGGAAAGGTCTGGAGTTTAATTTTTTGTACTGGTCAACGGCCATAATGAATTCGAACTGTTCGTCCGTCATTTGGCCTTCTTCGGCGGCTTTATCTGGTCGGGCCTCGGCAAGGAATTTATGCCGTCGCTGGACGAAGGTTCATTTCTGTATATGCCGACCACTATGCCGCACGCCTCCCTCGGTGAAGCCCTCGACATAATTCAAAAACAGGATGCTGCAATCGGGTCAATTCCGGAAATCGATACGGTAGTCGGTAAAATAGGCAGAGCGGAATCGCCTCTTGACCCTGCCCCTGTTTCGATGATTGAAACTGTTATTAACTATAAATCCGAGTACATCATCGGCAAGGACGGCAGAAGAACCCGGTTCAGATACGACAAAAAAACAAAGCAATTCGCACGCGACAGAGACGGCAATCTTATACCCGATAAAAACGGAAGGCCGTACCGCCAGTGGCGAGACAACATTAAAACGCCGGACGATATCTGGCATGAAATCGTAAACGCGGCCCAAATTCCCGGTACGACAAGTGCGCCTAAACTTCAGCCTATCGCTGCGAGGATTGTGATGCTGCAAAGCGGTATGCGGGCTCCAATGGGCATTAAAGTCAAAGGGCCCGACCTCGACACTATTGAAAAAGTCGGCTTTGAAATCGAAAAACTCCTCAAAGAAGTGCCCTCTGTCGAAGCGTCAACCGTTATCGCCGACAGAATCGTAGGAAAACCTTATCTGGAGATAGACATAGACCGTCAGGCGATTGCCAGATACGGCATTTCCATTCGTCAGGTTCAGGACATTATCGAAACAGCGATAGGCGGCGATACGCTTACGACGACTGTCGAAGGCAGAGAGAGGTATCCGGTTCGCGTCAGGTATATGCGTGAGCTTCGCGATTCGATAGAAACGCTCGGCAAAATTCTCGTGCCCGCTTCGGACGGGGCGCAAATTCCGCTTATCCAGCTTGCGGACGTAAAATATGTCCGCGGCCCGCAGGAAATTAAAAGCGAAGATACTTTCCTTGTCGGATATGTTCTCTTCGATAAAAACCCGCAATTCGCCGAGGTCGATGTAGTCGAACAATGCCGAAAATTTCTGAAGGAAAAAATCGATTCCGGCCGACTGGTTATACCAAAAGGCGTCAGCTACGCTTTCGCAGGCAGTTATGAAAATCAGGCACGCGCCCAAAAAACTCTGGCAGTTGTCGTCCCACTTGCGCTTTTTATAATTTTTATAATTCTTTACCTGCAGTTCAAATCCGTTATGACAAGCCTGCTTGTCTTTTCCGGCATCATAGTCGCCTGGGGGGGCGGTTTTCTGATGATTTGGTGCTACAATCAGAGCTGGTTCCTGAACTTCAGCATTTTCGGCCAGTCGCTGCGGGAGCTTTTCCAGATTCATCCGATTAATATGAGCGTAGCTATATGGGTCGGTTTTTTGGCATTATTCGGCATTGCTTCCGACGATGGCGTGGTAATGTGTACATATCTTAAGCAGTCTTTTGTAAAATTAAAACCTGATAATATAAAGGATATTCGTCAGTCCGTAATTGAAGCGGGAACTCGAAGAATAAGACCCTGTCTTATGACAACGGCCACTACCATACTCGCTCTGCTGCCGGTACTGACCTCTACAGGCCGAGGGGCGGATATTATGATTCCTATGGCGATTCCATCTTTCGGCGGCATGACGATTGAAATACTTACTATGCTCGTTGTGCCTGTCCTTTATTGCTGGCTGGCGGAAGCCAATCTGCGCAAAAGTAAGTAAATCGCTACACCTTTACTAAAAGACTATGGCCGATGATAACATCGGGTCTGGGAAATGATTTATCATCGGCTGCGGACAAGCTGGGCGGGATTGAATTGAATCTGAGGGGCAATAACTTTTAAATCATTCAAAAACCTCTTGCCGTCCGTCCAGTAGCCCGCCGTCGGTTTTAACCGGCTGCACTTTTCGATAAAATAGCTGTTAAGGGACGCCATCAACTGCTCGCGCAGATACTTGCTCGTCATCGACGCAAGAGCGGCCGGCAGATAAAGCTCATCGGCTTTGACTACAAAATCCAGCTTTACCATTTTGTATGACGTTGAAAGCTCATAACTGCTGAAAATGTCGTTTTCATCAATTATCTTCAGTGCCATATCAGGAAACATCGTCCGAAGCATTTGGCCGTATCGCGTCCTGCCGCCCTGACGGTCGATTCTGAAATGATAATCGCGGTGCTGCGAGCCTTTGATTACCTCGTCGATGAGCCTGCATACAAGCTGAAAAACTACCTTTGATTTATTCCTGATTTTTTCAATAAGCTGGTTATAATGCCCCGCTTCGAGACAACAGCTTTTGAGCCCAATCAGGGCAAGGTCGTTCTTTTCAAGATTTTTTTCAAACGCCCCCGCCGAGATGGAAATCTCATCAGCGTTGAAATCTATCTTTTGTATTTCGATATTTTTATACCACGGACAATCGAGCAGTCTTTGCTTTTGGTCGGAATCGAGCGAATCGACAAGCTGCGCCACCGAATCGGGCGTTTTGGAAAGACATTTAAGACAGGATAAAACCGTTTTTTCCAGATGCACTGTTCCGGTCGAGGGGGTATACGCTTTTTTGCTGTCGCAAATCAGGAGCCTGCCTGCGAGGTGTTTTTTCTTCGATGATATACTGTCCGAAAGGAGCTGCCACATATCGGCCCCGATTTTGTCGGCCGGTATACTGAAAGCCGCCGCCGAGACGACCAGAGGCCCTAAAATCGGGCCGAGACCTGCCTCATCGATGCCAACCATTACAGTATCAGATAAAATCCCTTTCATCGCTCCGCCGGACCCCTTTCAGGCGTATAGTAATTTTTTACTCGTTTTGAATCAATCAAAAACTAAAAAACAGCCCCATTAATGCCTCCGCAAACGTATGTAAAGTTCTTGACTATACTTGCAATCGGCAATATCATCTTGTTTGAAACTATAACTATTATTTTGGTGGTGTGATATGGAAATCCGCAATATCTGTAAGATTCTGACTGTAATAATCTTAACATTTACTCTTGCCTGCTATGGCGGACAAAAAAAGAAAAGCAGGGACGTGAAAAAAATCGAAACTCCTGCGGCCGCGGCGGTCCGGCTCGACCGAACCATCGGCGACCTTGCCGAGGTTGTAGCTTTCAGCCCCATACCGGTAAAAGGCGTAGGACTGGTTGTCGGTTTGCCGAATACCGGCTCGTCGGAATGCCCCCCGCAGACAAGAGATTATCTGCGTCAGTATATTATCGCTCAGCTCGGCCCTCAAAACGTCAATGCCGAGAGGATGATTAATAGTCTCGATACCGCCGTCGTCCTTGTTGAAGGTTTTATTCCGCCGGCAGCGTCTAAATATCAGCCGTTTGATGTTACAGTAGCCGCCCTGCCGGGCACCCAGACCACTTCGCTCAACGGCGGCAGACTTTATACTACCGAACTCAAATTGATTGTCCGCGTCGATGACGCCATCGAAACATCAAAGACACTGGCTCTTGCCGCCGGTCCTGTTTATATAGACCATCTGGGCAATGCTAAAGCTAATCTCCGAAGCGGATTCGTTCTCGGCGGCGGAAAAAGTATGCAGGAATATCAGATTACGCTAACGCTTTTAAAACCGGACTTTCAGATGGCCGCAAACATAAGAAACCGGATAAACCAGCGTTTCGGCAGAGATGTCGCATCGGCTGTTTCGCCTGAAATAATTTATCTTTCCGTACCGGAAAAATTCAAAAACAGAAAAGTAAGATTCATAGAACTTATAAAATCACTTTATATAACTACCGCCGCCGTGACTGAAAGCGAACATATAAATTCCCTCATCGCGGGTCTCGGCAGCGGCAAAGACAGAGAAAAATATGAAACCGCCATAGAGGCTGTCGGCAAAAATGCAATTGATGAGCTTTTACCTCTTCTGGATTCTGACAATGAGCAAATGAAATTCAGCGCCGCAAAATGCCTGCTTGCCGTCGGCAACGACAGCGGATTAAAGATACTCCGGGAGCACGCTCAGGATAGCTCTTCGCCGTTTCAAATTCCCGCAATCCAGGCCGTAGGCGAGTATGCCAGAAAAAATGATGCAACATCCCTTATGAGAAGACTTGCCAGAGAGAATAATTTCGACGTCAGATACAACGCTTACAAATATCTGCAGAAATACGACGACACATCTATTATCCGCACGCTTGCAGCGAAAGACTTTTATATAGACCAGCTCATCGCCGCAGGCCCTAAAACCATTTATGCGGCAAGGACCAGACAGGCTGGTATCGTGCTTTTCGGTGCACCTATCAAGTGTCAGCCGGATATATATGTTGAATCAGACGATGGGCAGATTATCATTAATGCCCTGCCGGAAGAAGACCGCATTTCCATAATGCGAAAGCACCCTATTACAAAAACCCTGATGGGCCCGCTTAAATGTTCTATGATGCTGGCCGATGTCATAAGGATTCTCGGCGAAACACCGACTACAGAAGATAAGGAAAAAAGACAACTCGGATTAGGCGCCTCTTATTCCGACATAGTCGCTCTTCTCAAAAAAATGGCCGATAAAGGCGCCGTCGATGCCGATTTCGTAGCCAGCCAACTTCCGCTTGTTGCGCAATAACAGAACCATTTTGAGAATTTTTTTCAAAAAATCAAATTGGCACTCCGACAATATCTTTAATCGCCCCAAAGCCAAAA
>PGYD01000105.1 GCA_002839495.1 Planctomycetes bacterium HGW-Planctomycetes-1 | reverse complement strand
CAGTCTCAGTCTCAGTCTGTCCTGTACTGCCCTGAACATACTTTGGTTTTATCTGGTCATAACCCGAACGATTAAAAACATATTCACAGACAAGATTCAGCAAAACAATCGCATCATTTCCATAGAAATATCTTTTATGCTCCGGCAGATCTCTATTAACCGGGTCGATACGGCTTTGAAGAACAGTTATCTGATTATGTTTATATTTCTCAGGCTCTTGGTCGCCTTTATATCCGGCAAAATAATGTTCCTTCTCGCTGCACAGTTCACTCATAAACTTAAGTACGTCATCCGCTTTGATTATCACTGACAAACTGAAATGAACGACATCAATCTGTTCATCACATTGTCTGCCCGTCCAATTCTGATACAAAGCGCCCCTTGCGCCGGTAACATAAAAAGGCAGTTCGTTGCCGTTATCCATAGCAAAACCGGCGGCATCGCTGCGGGCAAATCGAACGCTGATAAGCCTTTTTACCGATGACCTTGTCGTACCGGTAAAATCTTGATTCATTGCATTTATGGTATCGACAATGTCCTTATGTATCCAGTATGCAAGCTGGCTATACCAGCATTTCGTCAGCGCATCATCAAGTCCGCTGTATTCCCAACCATCCCACACTCCATATCCGCTGAAAGCCTTTGGGTTGGCATAAACCGGTGTTTCCTCACTGCGGCGTTTACACAACAGTTCGATAATTCTGTTTTCTTCTGTTTCTGCCTGTAATCCGCCCGCTGATTCTCTTCTGTGCAAAACTGTTGCGATATTAACCGGACCGGCTTCTCTGCGAATTTCTACATCAGTCGGAGCATCAAGCGATTTCATATCCTTTGTAAGTTCTGCAAATGCAGTTACATACGCCAGCCTGAACTCATTGAAAATTTGTACCGATGTCTCGTTCGGCTCAGGAAATATCTTATAATTAAGTAATTCCCTTTGGCTTGTCTGCCGTGCAAGTTTTTCAATTTCATTAGCATCGGCCTCATGCACATCCTCGAATATCTTGACAGCTTCATACTGTTTAGCGGATATATTTGCCCGCAGCGCAGAATCCACCTCTCTGCCGAGTTTTATGCTTTCATCGAGTTTGGCACTTATTTTACCTCGCATCATAGCCACGGGGATAAACAGCAGCACCGCCGCTGCGGTTATCAATACCGGTATAATGATTAAAATATTCTTTTTCAGTATCTTGACTATATTCATCTTTGTCGTTTATATCACTCCGAATTATAGGTTGATGAACTATCCGCTGTTCCATCGGACTGTCCGCCGGTTTTACCCTCTGTCCAGAGAAATTTAGCCCTTATTCTGAACCACTTGTCCCGCTCTATAGCCAAAGGCTGTCCGAAAACATCGTATTTTATCCTGCCTTTTTCATCAAGGGCAACTGTCTTATGAATTTCTTCTTCTGTCAGAGGGTCAACGAGTATTTGTCTGGTTGCGACAGTAGTAGCCGATGTATCGGCCTGACCGGCATATCCTCCGCTTTCATATAAGCTTTCCGACTTGATTCTTAAGACACCGATACCGGCGGGCATTCGAACATCAGAAATATCGACAGGGCCTGTTTCAATCCGGAAATGTTCGACTTTTTCCTTGGCAAATAATTGAAACGGACTATTGCCGTCAAAAATCTCGTTGAGATTCATCATTCGTGTTATAATGCCCCACCTGCTCTTATCATTTCCCACCCCTGCAGGGTCCATAAGTTCGCCGATTTTTTCGTAAGGACTATAACCTTCTATTACAACAGTAAATCCTTTGCCGTCCAGTTCTTGTTCATTCTGCAAAACGGCAGTTGACGATGATGTGTCAAATCTGCCCATTTCAAACCGCGAGGCAAGCAAACTGTCGGCGTAGTTTATATTTATGCTCGTTATAAAAACCTGCTTACGATCATTTCTCGGTATCGCCGTTATCTTTGCGACATCACCCTGCTCATAAGCCCTGTAAAGTTCGGCCTGAGCGGGATTGTTCTGCGCATTTGGAATACATTCAAAAATTACCTTATGAAACAAAGGAATCACATCGCGATATTTAAATACATCCATCTGTTTCTTTATTCTTTCTTCGTATCCGCTGCTTCTGTCCTCCTGCTGCCTCAATTGACTTGCTGCACTTTTTGCCGATTGAATTATTCGCTGTGTTTCCTGTCTTTTCGACTGGGCATTTTTATCCGCACAGGCTCTCAAGTCGAGGTTTGTCCTAAGCAGTGCTAACAATGAGGCTGTAAGCAAAATACTTGCCGCAAGTACGAAAAATTTGCTCTTTCTTGCCCATAACATCCTGCGGGCAATCCCTCTCGGCAAAAGATTGCTCTGTATCCTCGCAAGACCAAGCGCCTGAAGCCCGAGTCCGTATGCAATCGCTAAATCACAGAGATTGTCGTGGAGTTTAGCGCTCGAAATACCTCCTGCCGGGACGAGTTTTTCGAATGAATCAGGCCGGACAACGGTAAGCTGCGTTGTCTGCTGAATATATTTGCTAAGTCCCTGCAGTTTGAAGCCTCCGCCGAGCAGCACCATTTTTGCGAAAGTCGTTCCCTTATGACTGCTGCTGTAATACCCGAGCGAACGCTGTACTTCTGCCCCAAAATCGGTAAATACAGGTTTCATTGCCTGAAAGATTTGCCTGACATATTTACTTACAGGAGCGCCGCGTTTGAGTTTCTCGGCTTTTTCAAAATCGAGCTTAAATGCATCGGCTATCGCCCTGGTAAAGTTATTTCCGCCAATAGGAATACATCTTTGCCAAACGGTCGATTTCGTGCATATCACAAGGTTCGTATCGCTTGAGCCCATATCGAGAAGCACAACCGCCTTTTTGTCGGCATCATCAAGGTCGCTGCGGTCGAATTGTGCGTAATTATAAAGAGACATCGGAGCCATCTGAACGACTGTAACGCAAACATTTTCAGCACTGTAGTTCTCGAGATGCTTACTTATAAGCTCGTTCTTTATCGCAAATATTCCGACCTCGGTTTCAGGGCTGTCGGGTCTGGGCATAAGCTGCCAGTCCCATTCGACTTCGTTTATATCGAACGGTATCTGTTGAACAGCTTCGAATTTGATTATTTCGGGAACTTTTTTCGGCTCAACCGGCGGCAGTTTTATGAATCTGGCAAAACTTGTCTGGCCTGCTACCGAAATCGCAACTTCGTCTTTGCCCAACTCGTTTCGGCCCGCGAACGTAGCGAGGCTTGCGCGGATAATCTGATTTTTTTCTTCTTCGCTAAGTCCTTCGGCACTGAGAACTTTGGAATGCTCGACGTAATCGAGGCCGATTGCCTCTACACGGTCACCCGCCTGCTGAAGGCGAAGAGCCTTCAGTGAATTATTGCCTATGTCAATTGCCCATACAGAGCGACTGCCCGCTGCCATTTTTTGGCTTCTCCTGAAACGCCGAATAGCTTATTATTACACACCCTTTTGTGTATTGTTACAAGACAGTAGATTATAACAGATTATGTAAATTATGCAAACTTTTGCTATAAATACCCTTGGCTGTAAGGTAAACCAGTACGAAGCCCAGCAGATTATAAAATTCCTGACGGGCTGCAACCTATTATACGTACAGGATTTCAAAAAGGCCGATATTATTATCATTCATACCTGCTGCGTTACGCATATCGCATCGGCAAAAAGCAGACAGCTCATCAGAAAAGCACAAAAACAAAACCCAAACGCTAAAATCTTTGTTTCAAGCTGCTTAGTAAACGCAGACCCGGCCGAACTAAAAAATCTCGATGAAAAACTGCTTATGACAGGTAATTTAGAAGAGCTTTTCAGTAAATTAAAACAAGAACTGTCGCTGTCCGAATTTAAGCATAACTCCTTAAATGACAATATGTTAGAAAAATTTCACGGCCAAACGCGGGCCTTTCTGAAAATTCAGGACGGCTGTGACGGTTTCTGCTCATACTGCATAATCCCGAAAACAAGGCCGAATATAACCTGCAAGCCCATTGAAAAAGTCATTCAAGAGGCACAAAATCTCGTAAATGCAGGACATAAAGAAATCGTACTTACCGGAATTTTTCTCGGCGCCTACGGACAAGAAACCGTAAAACGAAAAAACTGGCCGAATAACGAAAATCCAATCCTCGCCGAACTGCTCGAAAAAGTTACGCAAGTATCGGGCCTTAAAAGGATTAGATTAAGCTCCCTTGAGCCTGCCGATGTAACCGACCGACTGCTCGATGTGATGAAAAATAATCCTAACATTATGCCGCATCTGCACTTATCGCTTCAGTCCGGCTCGGAAAAAATCCTGAAAAAAATGAACCGCCAGTACACCATAAAAGATTTCGTTAATTCCATAGAGAAAATAAACTTACAGCTCGACCGGCCCGCAATCACAACAGATATTATAGTCGGCTTTCCCGGCGAGACCGTACAGGATTTTGCGCAAAGTCTTTCAGTGGCTAAACTTGCAGGCTTTTCAAAAATTCATATTTTCCCGTTCAGCAAACGGCCCGGCACAGCGGCAGCGAAACTGCAGGACCAAATCGACAAGAAAACTATCACCGAAAGAACATCGAAACTTAGAGAGCTTGAAAAACAATTGGCTGAAAAATTTAGAAAACAGTTCATCGGCGAAATTGCCGAAGTCCTTATCGAAAATGAAGGTAAAAAAACAGGCAGATGCGAGCGATATTACGAAATTTCCGTCGTAAGCGATAAACCTTTGATTAAAGGCGAAATCGTAAAGTGCAAAATCAATGATGCTGCGGTTACAGCATCAATTTAAAATCTTCTCAACCTCTCAAAAACAGGGGTTTTAGGGGCAAACATCAACGAATAGGGAACAGAAAGTATTAAGGCAAGGCAGGAGAATTCGCATTTCAAATTTATGGGTATCTCTAAAAATTCAGTTTGTCACTGCGAGCCCTTCGGCCCTCGGCTCGAAGGCCGAGAGGCCTGCGGCTTCGCTCAGGATAAACTCCGCGAAGCAGTCTCATTTCTGAAGCA
>PGYD01000104.1 GCA_002839495.1 Planctomycetes bacterium HGW-Planctomycetes-1 | reverse complement strand
TGAACTTTGCAATCCGTTGCCATTGTTCGTTTGTTATGTCCATAAACCATATATCGGCTCATATTAACCCAAAAATTGAGGTTTTGGGATAGGTTCTAAAGAAATCGAAGAATTTGTCTATTTGAGGGTAAATATGTGAGCGAAAATCATGATTTTGAAGCTCAACTTCTACCAAATAAAATTCAGGGTTCTCTAAATCCGCCAAATTTATTAATACTCCATCTGGTATTGTGCCGCCAAGTGAAGAATTTTCTATTTTGTGCTTCATATCGACGTAAATCGAATTTGTACCGAATATAGTTTCAGCATTATCAACAACGAATTTTTCAAACGCATCTTCTTTGTTATAAATTACCTGTTGGCAATTTTGTCCATTTAAGAAAATGCTTATAGTCATATCTAAATCCTATATCTAACCAAATATCCGACGTTTAATTTCAACGGATTGCCCGAAATTTATCAATAATCCGACTTCTATGCCGGTAGCTTTCAGATAATTTACCAGTTGAACTTCGTGTACCGGTTCCAGTTTGCTTACCGCTTTAACTTCAATGACTATTTTATCATCGGCAATTATATCTGCGTAATAATCACCGACAACGATATTGTGGTATTTTACCTTTAATGGAAATTCGGCAGTACACTTTATTCCTGCCTCTCCTAATTCGATGACAAGTGCATTTTTATAGATTTTTTCGAGAAATCCATATCCTAATTCTTTGTGGACATTATATGCCGCAGCGACGATTTTTTCTGACAGTTCTTTATGTTTCAATTCCATTTTTTTTGACTTTCTTTACATCCGTGTTAATCCGTGTAAATCCGTGTCTAACGTCGTTACCGTGTTCATCCGTGTCTAAAGGCTCCTTTTTAATCTTCTTCTCAGCAGCACCGTTGCCATCGCTGAGATTGCCAGTCCTGTTCCTATTTCGCCCAGCCCCTCATTCGTCTTTGCCTTTACGTTTACATTAAGAAAATCAATTCCCAAAAGAGAAGCTATTGCTCTTTTCATTTGCGCCTTGTATGGCCCCAGTTTCGGCTCTTCAGCGGTGATGATTATATCGGCGTTGACTATTTCCCAGTTTTTCTCCGTTATATAATTTTTGACTGCAAGAACGAGTTTTTTGCTGTCTATATTTTTGAATTGCGGGTCGCTGTCGGGAAAGAGCATTCCGATATCGCCCAGACCCGCGGCGCCGACGATGGCATCCATCAAGGCGTGCAGCGCGACATCGCCGTCGCTGTGGGCAAGCAGTCCCTTCTCGAAAGGAACGGTCATACCGCCCAGTTTCAGCGGCCTGCCCTCGATGAGCCTGTGAATATCGGTGCCTATTCCTGTCCTGTATTCGTAATTTATATCGCTATTCACAACGAACCCTTTGTGCTTGGAATATCTTTGCCGGTAATTTTAACTGCCTGTCCGAGCGCCTGACCGAGAGCTTTAAAAACCGCCTCAGCGATATGGTGGCTGTTTGTGCCGTGCGGTACGCTTATATGCAGGTTGAGTTTTCCGTTATTCGCGAAACTCCTTAAAAGCTCTTCTACGCATTCGACATCGAAATCGCCGACTTTTTCTGTTCGGTACTCTACGTTATAAACGCAAAACGGCCTGCCCGATAAATCGAGCGCGATATTCGCAAGCGCATCTTCCATCGGAACCGCACTGTTGCCGTAGCGTGCGATGCCTTTTTTATCGCCCAGCGCCTCGCCCAGTGCCTCTCCGAGACATATAGCGACGTCCTCGACCGTATGGTGCTGGTCAACTTCGAGGTCGCCTTTGGCCTTGAGGATAAGGTCGATTTTACTGTGCTTGCTCAAGTGGCAGAGCATATGGTCCAAAAATCCGATGCCGGTGTCGATTTCATATTTGCCGACGCCGTCAAGATTAATTTGAACCAGAATATCCGTTTCTTTTGTCTTTCTTGTTATTTTCGCTTTTCTGTCAGCCATTTTTTTGTCCCTCGGCTAAAATTTCCTTTAACGCTTTAATCAGTATCTCGTTTTGCCCTGACGAGCCGACCGTTATTCTCAGCTTGTCCTTTATATCCTGATATGCCCAATAACGGACATAGATATTTCTGTTTTTAAGTTTTTCGTAAACATCGATAGCCCGTATCTTTGCCGGTTTTGCCAGCACAAAATTGGTCTGGCTTGCGGCCACTTGAAACCCGAGTTTTGTTAGCTCTTCTGTCAGGATTTTTCTGTCGATTTTGATTTTCTGAATATTATTTTTGAAGTGCTGCTGGTCTGCGAGCGCAGCGGTTGCTGCCGCAATCGCGGCAGTATCGACATTATAAGAGTCTTTAACCTTCAAAAGACCTTTTATTAAATTTTCGTTTGCGACGCCGAATCCGAATCTCATTCCCGCCAGCGAATAGCCTTTACTCATCGAACGCAGCACAATTACATTGTCGAATTTTTTGACAAGTTCGAGACAATTATCCTCTGCAAAATCGACATACGCCTCGTCAATCAGCAAAACGCCTTTTATTTCGCCTGCAAGCTGTGCCAATTCCTCTTTCGGTATAAATGTTCCGCTCGGAGCATTAGGATTGCAGACGATTGTCAAGGCTGCGCCGCTCGATGCGAGTTTTACCGGCAGGTTAAATTCCTCGTCGAACGGTATCTCGATAATCGGACAATTCTGCGCCTGCGCCAAAACCGGATAGAGTGAATACGTCGGCGTCGGATAAGCGAGGGCTCGATTCTCATCACAAAATGCCCTGATTGCCATATTCAGTAAATCATCGCCGCCGTTGGTGCAGATGATGTTTTCAGGTTTTACGTCCAAAATTTTGGATGCAGTTTCCCTGAATTTATCGCCGAGCGGCTGGGGGTATTTGCGGATTTGCTCAGCGGTAATATTTTTGAGTGCTTCGAGGACTTTCGGGCTTGACGGGTATGGATTTTCATTGGTGTTGAGCTTAACCACATCGGCACTGCTCGGCTGAAAGCCCGGCTCGTAACCGGCCATTTTTTCTATATTTTCACGAAAATAACCCATAATCCCTGAATTATACGCTGAAAATTGTGGATTGCAAAGTGTGATTTTGGGCTGAAACGAGATTCTTCGACTCGTCCCGACTTCATCGGGACTTCACTCAGAATGACACCAAAAGGTGTCATTTTTTACCGCAATAATCAATTAATCGTGCTATTTCGCTTCTTAACTCCTTGCGGTGGACAATCATATCGACAAAGCCGTGTTCGAGCAGAAATTCAGCCCTTTGAAACCCCTTGGGTAGCTCGACTTTAATCGTTTCGTAAATCGTTCTCGGCCCTGCAAAGCCAATCAGCGCTCCCGGCTCGGCTATTATAACATCGCCCAGCATCGCAAAACTGGCCGTAACCCCGCCTGTGGTAGGGTCGGTCAAAACCGATATAAAAAGACCACCGTTATCGTCGAATTTCGCCAAAGCTGCGCTGGTTTTCGCCATTTGGGCCAGCGATACCACACCTTCGTGCATCCTCGCTCCGCCGGTCGAACTGACGACTACGAGCGGCAGGGACTCATCTATCGCCTTTTCAATCGCTACGGTCAGTTTTTCGCCGACGACAGCCCCCATCGAACCGCCAAGATAATTAAAATCCATCACGGCCAGCATAATCGACCTGCCCTTTACGAAAGCCTTGCCGACAAGCATTGCCTCTTTGCCCGCAACCATCTTTTCAGCCGCTTTGGCACGCTCCTTATAAGTCGTACCCCTAAACTCAAAATTCAGCGGGTCGGCGGTTACCATTTCCGTCAGAAATTCCTCAAACGTGCCTTCGTCAACGAGATATTTGATTCTTTCGGCGGCGCCGATGCGGAAATGGTAGTCGCACTCCGGACAGACATCGAGATTCTCGACAACCGCCTTTTTAAACAGCAACTTTCCGCAGCCGGGACACTTAATCCACAGGCCTTCCGGCATTTCCCGCCTCGGCTTTAAACTAAAGCCTTCCCATTGTGATTTTGATTGTTTTGCCATAGTTTTTATTGTGCTCATAAATAAAGCGGGTGGGATTATACCAGAAATTACGGTTTTAATCGAGACTTATTTGTAGGCCTTGCGAATTGCCTCTATTTCTGGTCTCGTGCTACGTAACGAAGCTATTTCGCGGAGTAGTATCTGTTCTTGGGAATCTTGCCATTTTACAATTCCTTCTCGCCGTGCTGCGCACTTGGCACAGCAGGTCAATAAAAAGTTACATTCTTTCTTCCCCGCAAGTCTGCGGGGGTCTTGTCTTGTATTTTCCTTTTACATCGTTATCAATTGTTTTGGATCTGCTTTTTCAGCCATTGCATAGCGGTCTTTTCATATTTCTCTATCGACACCTCTGCCACCTTTTTGGCACTTTTTCTCTGACGGCTGTTTTTATCTATGCCAAACTGCTTAAGAATTCCCATATTCCTTCTTCTGCTATCTGATGCTGTACTATACAGAAACTACATTCTACAGCGAAGCATGTTCCACACCGCACCACAAGAGGGACAACTGAGACGGATAGCTCCTAAGGACGTACTTGTTTCCAAACAGTTATCAGCGTCCACAGTAGAATCACAGGACGAGCAACGTACCCTTCGACCTTGTGTTACAAACAGGAGTCCACCACCTGGGATGTTTTGCTCAATAAGTTTCACGAACTCGGGTACGGTCATTACACTCTTATCTTGAATAAGATAATTGTAAGCCTTATTTCTTACCCCGAACAATTTTTTCCACCAAATCATAACTTTCCCTTTCTGCTGAGTAAGCTTACACTATTTTAATATCAAATTCAGTTAATAAGCGCATCGTTTTGCCCCGGTTTCTGTACGAGACGGTTTTGTTATCGGCGATGTGAAGATAGAATTCCATTCAGTGCTCCCGTTCCTATAACGGTGGCGACGATACATCCGATCCACCACGCTGTACCCTTGTGAATCCAAAAGATCATTACGTAGACAACAATGAAGACTATCTCAGCAATAGCGCTAGTACTCTGTCATGGTTAATAATATGAAGATAAGCCTGTTGTTTTGCCGATAATGCCAGCAAAGGATAATATTTGTCGGAGGCAAAACAATGGGA
>PGYD01000103.1 GCA_002839495.1 Planctomycetes bacterium HGW-Planctomycetes-1 | reverse complement strand
GATGGGTCCTGAAACTGCGGGGGGTTTCGGAATTCTCGGAGACACCGCTGATGGAGGTGAAACAGAGAAGCAACTAACAATGTTAAGTTTAGTTTTATGGCTATTTCCTACATTATCCGTTGCAATTAAATAATATTCTACATTTGAAGATATTACATCCGGACTCACATATTCGGTTATTTCAGTACCCCCGGCGGGTAAGTCAATGTAAAACGGCATGCCGTCAATAACATATAAAAACCTTGCGGATTTTATGCCTGAGGGGTCAGTAACTTTAATTAAAATACTATCGTTGCCGGTACTGCACGAAGCGGATGGAATGGTTGGAGGAGTTTTATCCACTGAGAAAGGCATGATATTTGCATAAGTGCGGTTAATGCCATAAGATTCGGTTGCGATCCATGTTAATTTGTAATTGCCCTCGGAGAGATATTCGTTAACATTAAATGATGCCACCCACCTTCCTGATTCAGGATTATAAATTAAATTTATTGATTTTATTTGATTATTATTCTCATCAGTAATTATGACTTTAACGCTTACATTAACGCCCGTGCAGTTATCTTTACCATCCACATCAGGACATGAACTGAAATTAACTCTTGCGTATAATGTGCCCAGGTTAGTTGGGGAATTGTTTCCAAAGGTCTGTTTAAATGTTTCTTTGTGAGATAAATAATTTCCGCCGGCAAGGGAGAGGTATTTTATTGTTGGGGGGTCTAATTGCTCTTTAATTAGGATGTTGATAGTATCATTATTATTTGTTTCGTATGATTCCTTTATTTCATTCTCCGGGTCAACTACAACAGTGAGATTAAATGTCCCGGACGATGTTGAACTCCATGTAAAATTAATTGTTTCATCGGCTTTATCAGTCATATTAATTATTGTTGAATTATAATATAATCCATTAACATATAATGAAACATTAACTTTATCAAGAGCAATTGTCGCCTTATAACCCTGATTTTCCACTAATACTTCAATGTTTACAGGTTCGTTTAATTCCGGAGATCCTGGTGCAGCACTTGTTATATTAACTGTTAAATCAGGACACACAACAGTTACATTTACTGAATTATTCTTATTTATTTGCCCGTTTGGTGCCATAGCATGCGCCTCTGCGGTGTTGGGTATAACGCTCCCGCATACTGCGGAGTCAGTTACGCTTGCATTAATATAAATCGTGATTACCCCATCAGGATCAGGACTCATGTTTCCGAGATGGAATGTTTCATTATCTGATGATGTGCAAGCATTAATAGGATCACATGAATAATTTGTATAATTCAAATTATTATTCAATTCATCAGTCACATTAACATCAAATATCGTATTATTACCTGCATTTCTTACAGTTATTTTATAATGAATAATATCGCCAATTCCATAAGTTAATTCATTACCAATTGTCGTTTTTGAGATTACGAGAGACACATTTGCTTCAACGGTAATGTTCGCACTATCGCAATCCGGCTCTAATGCAGTAGTATTCGGACTGTCAAACCCATTAACGCATACCGTATTATTATATACTCCATCCCCTGCAAGTTCATCAACATGCATCTTATATGTAAATATACAATTAGTACTACCATTTAATATTCCAATTATGAATTTATTACTAATTTTATCATAAGCGACATCGCAATCGGCTGAATCTGTAACACTTCCATTAATATAAGTTAAATTCCCTGAAGACGATTCATTTACGGTAACATTATAAGCAATTCCTCTACCGTTGTTTGATACAATCACCCGGTAGGTAACATTGGTTCCAGGTCTAACTATTGCATTACCTGCGGGAACTATAACTTCCTTATCAATACTCAAGTTTGCACACAACACAGTTATATTCACAGAACTTTGATTAGACAAGGTTGTTCCGTTTGGTGCTGTTGCGTTGAAATATGCAATATTTGGTATATCAATTTCACATGCTGCCTGGCTTAAAACCCTTGCATTAATATAAATTTTAATTTCATCATCCTCAGGAGAGATATTACCAAGATAAAATATAATTGAATTATTTGTTTTAACTACATTTATGCAGGAGTCGCATTTAGAAGTAATATGTTCTAAATTTTCTATTGGTAATTCATCAGTCACATTTATATCATACAATATATTTTCCCCGATATTCTTTACTGTAATTTCATAAGTGATTATTTCACCAATTCCATATTCTGTTTTATTTACTGTTTTAATAGAGATAAATGAGATATTTGCTTCAACTGTTATATTTGCAGTGGCATTTTGCTCCGGAATCGGACTTCCATCGCCGTATTTCCCATTAAGAATTGCTGTGTTGTTATATATTCCATTATTTTCGTGTTCATAGATTATTACCTGGTAACTAAAAGAGCACCATGAATTTCCGCTTAAATTTGAGATATAGAAGGATTTATTGTCCGGTGATTCTTGAACGCAGTCTTTTGGCGTATCCTTAACATTGCGATGCGTCCATGTTTCGGGTAATCCCGTGTCATTAATTGTAATATTATAAGCAGTTCCGTTTCCGGTATTTGTCACATTTATGTTATAAGTCGCCCACTCACCGGGTGGCGAAATTAAATAGTCGGATTCAAGAGTTTTTGAAATGTTAATTATAGGATAAATTATGGTTATATTTGCAAAAAGATTACTCACCTCATCAGAATAATCGCTTTCAGTAATTGGAATTCCGCCGGCTGTTTTCGCAGTTAAGTTCACAAAATTTATTATGGTATTCGGATCATCTTGTTGTTGCAAAATATCTGATGTTACTTTTGCTGTTATTGCCATATCCAACCGGCCCCATGGGCTAAGGCTTTCTTTTGTACAGGTTACATTTTGCCAGTTAACTGAACAGTTGAAACTATCATTCTCGGATGTATATGCCGTGGCATTTATTATTTCTAATCCCGCAGGAACGACATCCATTAGAGTAATATTGTAAATTGTGTTGTTACCTGTGTTCATTATACCCATTTCATAATGCACGATCTCGCCGATTTCATAAGTACGATTATATCGTTCTACTATTTTATATATCAAAAACGAAACATTTGTTTTGACCGTGACAGTTGCATTATCAGTATCATCACTATCCACAGGAATTTCGCCACCATATTTATCTTTTCCTGTAACGGTTGCGGTATTTGTATAATTTCCACTGGCTGCGAATTCATAAATGCTTACATTATATTTAAATTTACAATATTCTCCTGAAAGTAGTACTCCGGAGATGTTGAATACATTACCCTCTCTTGTAACATTTGTGCAATTGCCCGATCCATCATAAGGTTGTCCTGCGTATGTCCATGTGTTATTCTGTAATACATCCGTCACAAGTATATCTTTTACTGTTGCATTTCCTGTATTGGCAATGGATATTGCATATACAATTGTATCATTGGGTTTTGCCTCAAGTGGTAACGGATATGTAGAATCCGGAGTGTACTTATCAATACTTAAACTCGGGTAACAAACATTAAAGGACACATTATGACTATGTGGGAAGGTACTGTTACCCCCAGGTTCTATACCTTCTACAGTTGCATTATTGATATTTGTCGCAGAAGCATTGCTCATTATGGTTGCATTGATATAAATCATCTTATGCGTTCCCGCACTAATATTTCCAATACTCATATTAATGACCTGCCCCGTTGATATGTCTCCTGATAGCTTACAATTAGATGATGGTAATGAACAGGAGGTACCATCAATGATAATGCTGCTAACATTAAGCCATGAAGGTAAGTAATCCACAAGAGTGACATTATAAGCAGTGCTATCTCCGATATTCGTCACATTAAGCCCGAATTGTATGGTATCTCCCGGTTCATAACAAGTTTTATTGGTTGTTATAGTTTTATAAACATATAGTGTGACATTAACATAAATTTCAATACCTTTACTCTCTCCGGGAGTTATCTGTCCCCCTGCACCATCAACTCCTGTAACACTTGCGTTGTTGGTGAACACACCTTCACCCTGGAACTCGGGAATCTTAACTTGATATGTAAAACTGCAACATTCGCTGCTGTTTAAATTCTTTAATGAAAACAGAGTATAATCACCATAATCATTAAAAGTTGCATTGCAGGTATTTGTATCCGGAATAATTCCGGTATAATTCCAATTACTCGGCAGTCCGGTATCATTTACCGTAATATTGTAAGCAGTTCCGGTTCCATTATTACATATAGTTACAGTGTAATTCACAGTATCGCCTGGTTTTGCAATGTTTGGTGGTATTGTAGTTTCAGCATCTTTGGTTACATTTAAATCAGGTCTTCCAACGCCGATTGAATTATTATCATTAGTTAAATTGCTTTCTGTTTCATTTTCAACCCCGTCTCCATAATGGTAAGTGACATTTGCCTGGTTTGGGAGTATTGCTGAGACCTCTGAATTTATATATAAAATTATATTAATTTCCCAATAATTATTTCCCTCTAATTTTGTTAAATTCCATGAATAAATCCTGTCCTGTGAGTAATTATTAACGCTTCCCGTTCCATCTGTATAATCATTCCATGAATAAAAGGTTATATTCTCCTGAATTTCGTCAATCACTGTTAAATTATGTGCCGTTCCGTTTCCGGTATTGGTAATTTTAATTGTATAATTCACATAATCGCCGGCTTCAACAACTGTTCCTGATGTCAATGTTTTTTCAACAGTAATTATCGGATAAATTACGGATATATTTGCATCATCTGTTTCATTAAACGAGTTTTTGTTAATATCCCGTGCATAACCTGTTGCATTATTTTGTATGACTGTTGGTTCTCGTGATGCTGATGAATTGACTTTTACAATTATTACTATGTTAATTTTGCCAGCAGCATTTATATTACTTAAACTGCAATTAACAACTTGTCCGGTTACATCACAAATTGTATCATTCAAGCCTAAAATTTCTAATCCGTAAGGAACGGTATCATTTACTGTGACATTATAGAGCGTATTATTTCCATTATTATTTACAATTATTGTATAATTCAGTGTTTCTCCTATTTCATAAGGTCCTTCGTATGCGTTTTTGACTATGCTGAAATTAATTTCCGATTTAATTGTTACGGTTGCATTATCCGTATCATCCTCGTCAGTTGGTATTTTTCCGCCGTAATTATCTTTTCCTGATACTGTTGCAGTATTTGTATAATTTCCATCAGTTACAAATTCATAGATGTTTACATTATATTTAAATTTACAATAATCGCCTGGATGCAGTATTCCGGATACATTGAATACATTACCTGCTAATGTAACATTGGTGCAATTACCAGTAATATTATAGGGTTGTCCTGCGTATGTCCAGTTGTTGTCC
>PGYD01000013.1 GCA_002839495.1 Planctomycetes bacterium HGW-Planctomycetes-1 | reverse complement strand
CGGTCAAATTGAAATCGATACAGGTCATAATTTGTTTTAAGTCTTTTGCTTATTTAATGTTATAATAAAACTGTTAAAAGTTAACGGGACAGTACTGAAGTACAATCAAGACTAAAAAACTGCCCACAACAACAACTAATGAAGCAAAAACGCCAGCACACCCCCAATTTTGATAAAAGCAATGTTGAGGTATTAAAGCCTCTCCTGTTGATCCTTGCGCCAGAATGTGTGCATATAAATTCATTTATAAGCCTAATTGTTTTTTTATTTCGCTTTTAACTGTGAACTTCGGAAATTGATCATAAACAAAAATCAAGAGTTGACGTAAAGTTAAAGTACAGAAAAATGTTTTGAACTCCTTAAGAGCGTCTCTGTCTTTAGAAGTAAGGTTATGCCATAATTCAGATCCAGCTACTTTACCGTTTTCAGTCAAATAAAACCTCTGCGACTCTATCCTTTTGCGTTTTTCTCCCTGTTTATAATCAGGGTCATCTATATCATAGTCAAGGTCATCTCTGTCATCGGAAATCATATAGTTAAGTCTTTTCGTACCGACAAGCCCAAGAGATATCAGTGTGTCTAAATCTTCTCTAAGACTGTCAGTATAAGGTCCCATTTTGTATGCTTCAAAGCTATATTCTTTAGCTATTTTAACAAGAGAACTTGGTCCTTTGCCTTGATTCAGTAAAAAAATCAATTTTTGCAAACGAGTTATCCCATCAATTGGTTCACATTCCTTTTTTTCTTGGCCAGGAGCATAAAGAAGTACTAATAGCAAATCAAGCGAGTTCTCAACATTTAAAGGTTGCGACATGCGTCCACTCCATAACTTTCATAAAAATCTGTATATATAAAAACAAAACCTATGACAAATTTTCCCAAATTTTCGGATAGTTGTCATTATCCATAATTTTTTCCTCGGATACTTTTTTTGTAAGCTCAACGAAATTATATCTCTTCTCTTTCCAAACTCAACCTATTTTATCCGTTTCAGCAATTTACATAGAGCCTGCCCGAAGCCGTAAAAAAACCGCGTTTTGTTTCAATGAAAGCTGATTATATCAGCCGACAGACAAAGCACAATGGCTGGCGCAAAAGCTCGCTTTGAGCAAAGCCTTTGCTTTGGCTTATGGACTCCGATTTATCGGAGAACTCATTGAAACAAACAGTGTTAATCCGTGTCTGAAATTCTCTGTGTTCTCGGTGAGCGGCGCCTGCCCCGTGAGATGTCGCTTCGGCTATCTCATCGGGGTGGCTAAAATATATCTTTTTTATCTTAGTGCCTTAGGGTCTTTGTGGCTATCTTCAGCCAAAAGCGCTATTTTTTCGTCAAAAAGTGTCGATTTTCACCCTCATTTTTAGCCTAATTTTTTAAAATAACACAAATTGCAAAAAAACTTGCGCTTTTTGCCGACATTTTCGCTCATAACCCCTTTATTTTCGTAACCAATCCAAACGTGAACAAACAACTTACAACTGCCAACTATTTTTTAAATTGCAGGGAACTTAGGCGACTTTCCGATGTCAAAATAGATGCAGAGTTTTTGACGGCGGTTTTTATAAAATTTTACAGGTGAAATTGCTATAAGATGATTAAAACACTGAGGATAACGAGTTTTTTAACGGCGGTTGCAGCCTTGGGCTTTTTTGTTTTTATTGCGGCCCGCGGCCTGGCCGCCAATGAAAATGTCGAAAATCTTCTCAAACTCCCCGGCGTTGCGGAGCAATTTCAAACCGGTCAAAAACCCGCCTCTGGCGAGGCGGAAACGCCGTTAATCAAGCAAGCAAAAGCATTTGCGCTTCGCATAAATCCGCCGCCTCCGCCTGCTCCGATTAGGACACAGCCGGTTCCGACCGCCGCTCCAAGGCCGCAAGCCACTGTAGCAGCTAAGTTTAAGTTAATCGGCACGAGTTATCATTTTGGCGATGAGGCCGGTTCGTTAGCTCTTATAGATGAGGTTGGAAAAGGTCTTCATTGGGTAAAACAGGGCGGAAAAGTCGGGCATTTGACAATAGAAAAGATAGGCGATGGAAAAGTCCTAATTAACGATAACGGCAATACTTATGAACTTGTCGCAGAGCGGGAAAAAAGGCCTGATTTGGTTAAATCCTATACTGGCACGGTTATCAAAGATGAGCCCATTATTCTATGGGATTTGAGTGAAAAACCTGCGGCGCAGGCCGAACCGGCTGTTCTGAGTGATGATATTGCCGAGACTTCTGTTCAGGAACAAGACCCTGAAGAGCTTCGCAGACAAACGCAGGAAAGTATCGAATGGCTCAAACAGCTTCAGCAAGACCCTAATTCGTTAGGTATGACCGATGAAGAGGCTCAGGCACTTAGCGGGCTGGGCGAGCTTTTAAAATCGCTCGAAAGTGAACTTGAACAGCTTGACACTAATTCAACAGCGATTCCGGACGCAAATCAGCAGACTTATGACGAAGAAACCCTCGAATCTCAGGAGCAGCAAATCAGGGAAGAGATGGAAAGTATTAGTCAGGAGGACGAGCCTGAATCGCAACCTCCACCTCGGTTAATAAGAAGAACAAGACCGGCGAGATAGACAATTTATATTCGTCTGCAGGGAGGCGGGTAAATTCAAACTAAGTACATTATTTTGAAGAATTTATGCCATTTTGTCCGATAAAACAATATATAAGGCCTCAAAGCGAGGCGGAAAGACATTTGGAGAACCGAATGCCCTTTATAGCGCATAGCAAAAGGCATCGGCCGATGGGTCTGATGCTGTCTTTGTTTCTAATTATATCCGCGCTGAACGTGCGTATGTTATCGGCCCAGCAGCAGAATATCCGTCAGCCCATCCGTGTCCGAATATTTAATATGCAAAATATCACCGCCGAGCAGGCCAAAGATTATCTGGCCCGCGCTGGGGTCGGCGATACCGTAGTTATCATTCCGGGCACAACAGCCGTTTCGGTAACGGCCAGTCCGGAAGAACTCGTATTTGCAACCTCAATTCTTAAACTTGTTGACAGCAGCGAACAGTTCGATGTGGAATTTATCGATATCGAGCCGGTCAAGACATTGCCGAGCAGTGAAGATATTGGAGAAAAGCTGGGCAAAGAATTCGCCGTCGGCACATTATTCGAAGGGCCGGTTTCTTCGTCCTCTGTTGAAGCTGTGAAAGTAATAGTTGACAAATATAAAGACAAAATGCTGATAATTTCGCCGGCAGGACAAACAGATACCGTAGCCAAAGCGGTTCAGGAATTGCTCGCTGCTCCAAAGGAGCCGGACATTGTGCCGTCAGCCAACGATGTCAATTTTGTTCAGGAGCCTCTGGTCGTAGAGGCAAATGAAATTCCGGTTATATCCAAACCGGATACCCAAATAGAAGACGAACTTATGGGCGAGTTTATGACCGAGCTTTCAGAAGCGGCAAAAGCCGAAGCGGAGGCTAAAAAGGCCGCCGCCGAATCCGTACCCGCTCCGCAGCTTGTAGTTGAGGAAGAAAAAATAGAGCCTTTGCCCGAACCGCAGCCGGAGATTTTGCAGGTCAAACAGGAAGAATTAATTCAGGAGACAGAAGAACCCGCCGAGCAGGAGAGCATACCGGCAAGAACGCCGACGGTTCTGGATATGGATATACCGAACGGCGATGAGATAATTGAGCTTAACCTTCCGGAGAAGCTTAATGTTGTGGCTTTGATAGACCTTGTCGGCAAACAACTGAATCTCAATTACTTATACGATGAGACGAAAATAACCGGCAGCGTTACCGTGAAAGTTCAGGGCAAAATCCGTGTTCGGGAGCTTTATAGTCTGCTCGAATCCGTGCTGAAGTTCCGCGGCTATGTAATGAGCAGGAAAGGCAATCTTGTTACGATTGCTCCCGCATCAGAAGTGCTCGACCAGGATCCGCAATTTGTCGATGCGGGCATCAAGCCGGGCGATGTGTCCGTAACGAATGTTTTTTATCTGAACCATATAAGTACCGCAGCGGCCCAAAAGCTATTGGCTGAGATGAGACTCGGCTCGAACATTACCGAGATTCCGGAAACCGGCACTCTCGTCGTTACAGAGTATGCGTTTAGAATTCAGCGTATCAAAGAATTGCTGAAGCTTGTCGATGTGCCGGGTCCGCCGAAGGAATTTAAGCTGCGAGTTTTAAAGTACACATTGGCCGAGAGTCTTGTGCCGAAAATCAAAGACCTTGCCGAACAGCTCGGCACGGTTAGTATAACAGTAGGTACATCCTCAGCGACCGTGACTGGCGAACCGTCGGCACGCGTAAGACCCCGATCCCATACACCGCCGCAGCCACAGCCGCAGATGACGGATACAGCCAAGACAGGCGTATATATAGATTTCGACAAGCGAACCAACCGCGTACTGATGATTGGGCTTGCAGCAGAAATGTCGGCGGTAGATAATATAATAGATTCGCTCGATGTGCCGCAGCAGGATTTGCGTATTATACGCGAATACGAGATGCAGTATGTCGATATCAGTAAAATTGTCGAGGCGTTAAAAGAGCTTAATATAATTGAGGGAACGATTGCAACTGGAACGACCAGTGTCAGGACTACAGCCGGTCCGCCTCAGCCTGCCGCTCCTCCTGCGGCCGCAGCCGAAACAGGGGTTCAGAGCGCAGCGGTGCTCGACCAGCCGCAAATCGTTATGCTCGAATCAACAAATTCACTGCTCGTAAACGCAACGCCTGAACAGCATATCCAGATTCAGCAGGTTATTTCGTATGTTGACCGAGAAGCGGTGCAAACAGCCATACCTTACAGGATATACAGGCTCGAAAATCAAAAACCTGAAGATTTGGCTGAAACACTTAATAACCTCATACAAAAAACTGTGAAGGACAGCGAAGGCAAAATCCAGCAGACGGTAAAATATACCGAGGATAATATTGTGGTAGTGCCGGACAAAAACACGTTTTCGCTTATTGTTTACGCGAGCAGGAAAAATCAGGAATGGATAGGCAACCTTATTAAATCTTTAGATAAGCGCAGGCCGCAGGTATTGATTGATGTTTCACTTGTCGAAATTACAAGTAATGATGATTTTGAGTATGACTTAAATATTGTAGCCAACGCCAAAGGGCTTGTGACAGATAATTTAGTGCTCAAATCGTCATATCTGTCCGCTGTCGGCGGCAATAGAGAGGCCAGCTATAACAAGACAGGTGTAAAAGGGTTTTACAGCAATGAACGGATACATGCCCTGCTGACGATGCTTGATTCCAAAGGATACGGCAGGGTATTGGCTCAACCGAAAGTGCTTGTCAATGACAATGAAGAAGGCATTATAGAGACTTCAGAAAAAACTTATGTGAAAGAAGAAACCCAAAGTGCTTCCGGTTCTACCGGTGACACGCTTATCTCTACTACTATGTGGAAAGATTATTCGGCAAGTATCAAGTTGGCAATCACGCCGCAAATCAGCGAGGGAGACTTACTGCGTCTCGTAATAACAATGGTTCGTGAAGATTTTGGAGACCCTTCGGCAACTGGGGCTCCGCCGAATATGACGACCAGCAATGTCAATACCGTAGTAACTGTTCCGGACGGAAGTACAATTATTCTCGGCGGTCTGAATAAACTGAAACAGTCAAAAGGCGGCACCAAAGTGCCACTGCTCGGCGATATTCCAATTGCTGGCGGATTGTTCAGAAGCGTCGATAATTCAAAGACCGACCGCAGACTGTATATCTTTGTTAAGGCCAATATACTAAGGCCTGATATTGAGATAGGGTTAAGACAACTCAAGGATATATCTAAAAAGAGTCAAATTGAGTTCGAACGTTATGAAACGCAATTTCAGGAATACGAAAGTTTTCCCGGAATTAAGCCTGAACCTGTGGACCCGATAAATGTTCTTGAACAGGATGTAAAATAAACCGGAATCACTTACGATAATCAAGACTAAGTGAAGAACGCCGAGTATGGATAGAAAATCTGATGAAAGATTTGTTAATAAAAACGGCTCAAAGGACGGGGATAGTTGATGCGGATGTTCTTGCGAAATTTTTCGAACAGAACACCGACAGCCCGATGCGGCTGGACGAACTGCTTCTTAGCTGCCCACATTTTACCGAAGACGCTATTTTGCGGCTGTTCGCGCAAGTTTTAAAAATAGAGTATCTTGCCGAGATTGACACTGCCGAGGTTCCCAAACAGTTTATCGAAAATGTCCCGCCGGTTTACGCCCAGCATCATTATCTCATCGGCATAAGGCATAATCCCGAAGACAGCGAAATCACGGTTGTGCTTTCCAAACCGTTTGACAACGAATCGGTTGACAATGTTTCAAGGCTTACCAAATCGGCGGTAAATATCGCCCTTGCCACGAAGACGGCGATAACAGCGGCGATAGATGTCGCGTATGAACAAAAGTCCACGGTTATCGACGAGGTTGCGGAGGAGCTTGATGCTCAAAATCTCGACCAGCTTGTCGATGAAGTCGCTACCGCGGACGATTTGCTCGATGTCGTAAATCGTCCACCCGTAATCAGACTCGTCAACGATATACTTTTCCGCGCTTTGCAGTTGAGGGCAAGCGATATTCACGTTCATCCTTACGAGGGCAAGATTCAAATCCGGTACAGGATTGACGGTATTTTGTACGATACGCTCAGCCTTAACCGCAATGTTCTATCTCTCGTAGTTTCGCGTATAAAGGTTATGGCGGGAATGGATATAGCCGAGCGAAGAATGCCGCAGGACGGAAGATGCTCGGTTCGGCTGGGTAATCGCGAAATCGATTTGCGTGTAAGTACCGTTCCGACAAGCTACGGCGAAAGATGTGTGCTGCGATTACTCGATAAAAGCACGGGCTTGTTCAGTCTTTCCGAACTGGGTATGTGGGAGGACGATTTAAAAATATTCGACTCGCTGCTTGACCGTTCGCACGGCGTGATATTCGTTACAGGCCCGACCGGCAGCGGAAAAAGCACTACGCTTTATGCCGCGCTTAACAGAATGAACGCTGTTCAGAAAAATATAATCACCATAGAAGACCCGATAGAATATCAGCTTGGCGGCATAAGCCAGATGCAGGTTGCAACTCGAAAGGGTATGACGTTTGTTACTGCGCTGCGGCACGTTTTGCGGCAGGACCCCGATGTGATAATGGTCGGCGAAGTTCGCGACGAAGAGACCGCAAGGATGGCGATACAGTCGTCTCTGACGGGCCACCTTGTATTCAGCACTTTGCATACCAACGATTCGGCAGGGGCCATCAGCAGACTTTTAGACCTCGGCGTGGAACCCTATCTGGTCAGCTCATCGCTTCTCGCCGTGCTTGCGCAAAGACTTGTGAGGAAAACCTGTCCGGAATGCAAAGAAAGATACGGACCTACGGAGCACGAATTGCGCGAGCTTGGCATTGGCGACAGAGGGAACGTCGAATTTTATGTCGGCGCAGGATGCAGCAAGTGCTTCAATACCGGCTATAAGGGCAGAACGGGCATATACGAACTTATGATGCTTGACGAGCAAATCCGTGAAATGGTTAATGTTCGCCAGACTGCGGGCGTGATAAAGCAAAAAGCAATTGAAAAAGGACTTCAGACGCTGCGAATGGACGGAGCGAGAAAAGTAATGGCAGGAGCGACAACGATTGCGGAAGTGTTAAGAGTTACACAAGCGGACATTTGACAATTGAATATTGAAAATTTTTTAATTAGTTATAGGTGTCGGTATAGGTATTGGTAACGTCTTGTGTTTCGGTTTGGGTATGGTGCTGGTGTGAACGAAACACGATACCCATTACCTATAACGCGACTTTACCGATACCGAAACCAATACCGAAAACGAAATTTTCATTCTTCAATTTTTCAATCTTAAATTTAGGAAACTATGCCAAGATACTCGTATACAGCGTTAGCAGGGGGCGGCAAGACCGTTAAGGGGACGGTTACCGCGGAAAGTCCGTATTCTGCCCGCAAGCAGCTTCGCGCCCGCGGCATTCACGCTACGGACATACAGCAGGTTGCCGCCGAAGGCGAAGTCAAAAGCGGCCTGCTCAGTATGCTCGGCAAGACGAAAAAATCGCATATAATAGAATTTACCAAGCAGATGTCTATTCTGCTCAATTCCGAGATTAAATTAACCGAATCGCTTTCGGTTATGATAGAGCAGACGCCGGACGCGAGATTCAAGAATGTAATTACCGACATACGCGACAGGGTTGTTACCGGCGAATCATTTACCGATGCGCTGGGCGATTATACGGAGTATTTCGATGTTATTTATATCAGTATGGTTAAAGTCGGCGAAGCGACAGGTACGCTGGGCAAAACGATGGAGACTATTTCCGGCTTTATGGAAAAACGACGGCGAATAGAATCGAAAATTATGACCGCGATGATTTATCCGCTTTGTATCGTAACGATAGGTATGGGAGCTATTATTTTTCTTACAACTTACGTTCTGCCCAAAATTATTGTGCAGATACAAAAGGCTGGAATGAAACTGCCTATGATTACAAATATCCTGATGGCTGTTAGTTATTTTCTTATACATTACTGGTATATTGTTGTAATTGTAATCGGCCTGATTGTATGGGCAGTCAGGAGATTTCTCAAGACACAAAGAGGCGCTTATCTGCGGGACAAGGCGATGCTGTCTTTGCCGATATTCGGGCCGCTTATCAAACAGCGGGTTGTTTCGCGGTTCGCTTCGACCCTTTCGACGCTGTTAGGCTCGGGGCTTAGTATGGCCGAATCGCTGCGGGTTGTTGCGGAAGTTACCGGAAACGTTATTATGGCTGACGCTGTCAAGAAAGCCAGAGACAGGATTCTTTCCGGCGCCGATATTGCCACTCCGCTTCGGGAAAGCGGCGTAATTTCGCCGGCAATCGCGCATATGGTCGCTGTCGGCGAAAAAAGCGGAGAGCTTACGAAAATGCTGCAGAGTATAAGTGAAAGCCTCGAATCTTCTTCGGATATCGTTATCGAGCGGTTAAGTGCCGCACTGGAACCGTTAATTATTGTCGTAATGGCGTTCTTTGTCGGAATGATTGCCCTTGCGGCATTGCTGCCGATTTTAAGATTTTCCGCGGGAAACTTTTGAAATTGAAGATTGAAGAATGTAAATTGAAGATTGGAAACATAAGCAATGGCAGAAGTTGTTAAATATAAACAATTAGAAAAACGGACGAATGATTTTGCACATCGTTGTGTAAAACTTGCGGTTGCTCTGGAAGGTACGAAATTAGGTAATCATATATCGGGGCAATTAATAAGATGCTCGACATCAGCGGCGGCAAATTACAGAGCATGCAATTTAGCTCAGTCAAGAGCCGCTTTTGCTGCTAAATTGAGTATAGTTTTGGAAGAAACAGATGAAGCGATTTTTTGGATGGAGTTTTCATCTGAAGAAAAACTGGTATCAAAGATAAAAATAAAATCATTACTTGAGGAAGCAAATGAATTAAAAGCTATTTTTTTCGCAGCTCGTAAAACATTAAGTTCGAAGAAAAAAAGGTGATATTATGGATGTGAAATCTTCAATCTACAATCTTCAATTTTGGAAGGGTTTTATATGATAAAAAGAAGTAGAAAAAAAACAGGTTTTACGTTAGTTGAAATTATGGCGGTAATTATCATTATCGGCCTGCTTGCCGCGATTGGGGCGATGAATTTTCTCGGACAAACCGACAAGGCCCGTGTTATAACGACAAGAGTTAATCTGAAGATGCTTCACAACGCCGTCGCACAGTTCAAAATGGACACAGGCAGATATCCCACCGAGGAAGAAGGGCTCAATGTTTTGATTGAACAGCCCAGCGACGTCAAAGGCTATCAGCCGGGCGGATATCTCGATTCGACTGCGCTGCCGACTGATGCCTGGGGCAATGAGTTTGAGTATATCGCCTATCCTGAAAGCGGCAAGCCGTATGTAGTCGTCAGTTACGGCGCCGACGGCCAGGAAGGCGGCGAAGGATACGATGCTGATTTGCACAGTACCGATGCGGAATGATACTTTTCGACTCATATCGTCTGATGAAAAGGACATCTTTCAAGGCCGGTGCAATTCTCGCGGAAGTCGTTATGGTGCTGTTTATCGTCGCGATGTTCACGATGATAGCGATGATAAATCTCTCCGGAGCGCTGGGCAGGGACAGCTTTAAAAGCAGGGCGTATGATTTTGTAAGGCTCTTTCAAATGGCCGCGACAAGCGCAGCGGAGACCGGCAGAAGATATGAAATAATCGTGGATTTCGTGCAGAATACTTATACATTGCGGCAGATAACCACCGGCCTTGTCGCTGTCGAAGATATACTGGAGGAAGAAATTATCCAGACCGGACAGTTCAGCGATAAATTTCAGTTGTCGTATGTGATATTCGACGACGGCGACTGGACAAACGAAGCGCCGGCCCTTTTCAGGGCGGGCAAAAGCGGCTGGCAGTACGGCGGGAAAATAGTCGTTACGGACGAAAACGGTAAAGAATATTCGATTATAATTAACAGGTTGAGCAGAATGATAAATATCGTCGAAGGCGATGTTGAAATAATTCTGCCGAGAACTGCGGATGAAATGGGATTTTAGAAAAAATTTGTTGATGCGCCGAAGAGCATTTACCCTGATGGAAGTCTCGGTTGCGCTGGTTCTGCTCGGTATGCTCGCCGCGACTGTGCTGGTCGTTGTCAATCGGGCTATGGATACCGTCGTTGCCTGGCAGACAAAAATACGAGCTTTCGAGGTTGCTCGTGAAAATATGGAAAAAGTCCTGGCGCAGCAGTCGGTAACGGATGTGGTCGAATACGGCACGAGCGAGAAATACCCCGACATAAACTGGGAAACGACGGTCGAATCGTTTTATGAGCCGATATCGAATCGTCTTTGGATACGGGCGGTATGCTCCGCCGGATATACCGATGACAGCGGACAGGAACAGAAAATAGAATTTACTCACTGGATTACAGGGCCGGATAAAAAACAAATAGAACAAATACTCAAACAGAAATTACTGGAGGAAGAATATCTTAAAGAACTGGCAGAGGCCTCCGGCGAGGATATAGAGGATATCGACCTGCAGGATGAGTTGTCTGATGAGCCGCGGACGGATCAGGATAATGAAGCAGAAGCGTGGGAATCTATAGAAAATCTGATTGGCCCGCCGCCGGCAGGATATGAGCATTGGGGTCGGGCGCCAGAAGATGTATTCTGGAAAACAATAATGGAAAAGTTGTTCAAAAAATGAGATACGATAAAGCGGAAAAATACTGTTTATTAAAATCGGGATTTACGCTTGCCGAGGCAATCGCGACTCTTGCCATTGCAGCGATGGTTATGGCATCCGTTGTGGGGATTTATATGGGAGTAAAACGAGCGGAATCGTCGATAAACAGAAGGCTCGAAGACGGTTTTCTCGCAGCGGAAATCCTTCAGAGAATAGCCGATGATATAAGTAAAGTGGCAATGCCCGGCTCTGACGTTACAATGTCCGTTAAAAACAAGCTCGACATCGGCGGATATAAAATTTCGCAAATGATTATCGAGAGCAAGATATACGGCAAAGACAATAAGCCGCTGACTTTCGAAAAAATAATCTGGCAGAGCAGGGTTAGCGTCGATGCCAACGGGCTGGTCGTCTATCGTTCGCACAGCGGCTATACAATGGAGGATAAAATGCTCGAGGAGCGGAAGGAGAAATATGAAAGGGAGCTTTTTGTTCCGGTTTGCAGCGGAGCGGCTCTTTTTGCGATAGAAGCAGTCAAAGACGGCAATACAGTTGAGGTTTGGGAATCGACGGCTCTGCCGCCGGCAGTAAAGATTTCAATATCATTTGCCGACCGTCAGCAGGACGCATTGGGCAATATGATTGTTCCGGAAGACCTGGTAAGCACGAGAACATTTGTTATCGACCGCTTCAAAAAGACAAATTACCAGTTCATAGCGAAAGAATTTCCTGATATTAATGATATTGCCGATGTAAATCTGCCCCAGGAGCCGAATGAATCTGATGATGTTAATAATACCTTGACCGAATTGCGGGGGAGAGACAGATGAGCGCCGGCAAAGATAAAAAACGGATAAATTTTCATACTCGAAGAGCCGGCGCGGCCCTGATACTTACGATGGTTGTGCTTGTGCTTCTTACCGCGCTGGTATATCGCTTGAGTTCGTCTGTCAGCCAGTGGAAACATCGAATGCAGTATATGATTGATTATCAGACGGCAAGATATGCCTGCGAATCAGGGCTTAAATATGCCCTTGCGACGATTGAAGAGCTTGAACCCAATTATATTTCAAGGCCGGATGAGCCGGACTTTTCCGACCTTTTTACTATGAGCGACGAGGAATACAGGCTGATGATGGCCGAATGGGCGCAGAAACTCGCGGTAGAAATCGACGCGAACAGTCTGAGCAAAAGTGATTTTCTTACCCAATTTATGAATTTAAGTTCATCGCTGGCGGATTCTAACAGCCGAACAATAGATTTTAATTCGTTATTGGGAGCAAGCGGCGTAAAGGATACCTGTGATGTAAGCGGGTTATATGTCCGAGGGCCTTACGGAGTGCCCTGGCCGTATGTGAAAGAGCCTGTAGAAATAGAGTTTGGCGATGCACGTTTGGTAATAGAAATCATCGATGAAAACGCCAAGCTGCCGATAGTATGGGGGATTTCCGCGGACGCGAATTCCAAATCCGAATCGAAGGCGGCGGTTGTAACCTTTTGCGAATGGATGCAGATGGAACCTGCCGATATCGAACCTTTTATGGACGAACTCGAGCAGATAAAAGAGGTCAAACCGTTCAGCATCAATCTTCAGCCGGTCGTAACAGCAGTAAAAACCGAGACACAAGATAATGCGGCTGATACCAAGAAAGAGACTGCCGCCGAAAGACGGGCAAGATTGAGGCGAAGCAGACTGGCCGCTCGGCGGCGAGCGGCAAGAACAAGAACCGTTCAGCAGACCAGACCGGATATCAGCCATACGTTGGATTATGCGAAAATCCTGCACAGTCCTATGGTTAATCTTGAAACTCTTGCCAAGCCTGTAAATAAAGATGAAAACCGTACGGAATCGGCCCTGAAATATATCAGTCTGTGGGGTGCGCAAAAAATAAATATAAATACGGCGCCGAGGCATATCCTCGAAGCGGCTTTTACTTTCGGAGGAGATGCCGTGGAAATTGCCGAGCAGATAATAACCCTGAGAAAGGCAGAGCCTTTCAAAGATATAGACGACCTCTCAAGAAGACTGTACATTTATACAGCCTCGATTGATAAGGCCAAGCCGTATATCACGGCAGAAAGCGATTGCTTTTCAATTCGTGTAAAGGCGGTCAGCGGCGTTGCAACTGTTAGCGCCACAGCGGGCCTGAAAAAAGTACAAGGAAAAATTCAGCAAATAGGTATAATTGTAGAATAATCGGTAATCTTTAATTTTCGGAGTTATATCGTTTGGAACAGAACAGATATCTCGGCATATATATCGCTTCGGACAAAACGTTCGCCGTACTGTTAAGTAAGACAGACGGGAAAATCGAGGTTCTGGAGAGGTTTTCTGTTCCTGCTGCGCCGCCTCCGGAAAGCCAGCAGCAGAATTTTAGCTTTGCCGAAACTGCGAAATCTATTGCCGCTGTCTGTACCGAAAAACAGCTTGTTTTTTCCGATGTTGCCGTCGCAATTGACTGCGGACTCTACAGGCAGCAGAAACTTCATTCAGAGTTTACGGATTACCGCCAGATTGCCCAGACGATAAAGTTCGATGCCGAGGAAGCGTTGGCGGTCGATGCCGCCCAGACAGCGGTTGCTTTTGAAGTTATCGGCAGGCAGCTTTCCGGCTCGGAAGTTGCGACATTTGCCGCACCTGCCGGCCTTGTATCCGAAATAATAGTATCGCTGCAAACCAACAAACTTGACCCTGTATCTATCGAACCCGATTCGATATGTTTTCGCAGGGTTATCGATACAGCCGGTGAAGATGCGATTATTGCCGCTGTTTCGCAGACAAGATGTTTTATTATTTGCCCGCCGATGGCCGGCGGCCCTCGGCTCGAAGGCCGCGAGGCCTGCGGCAAAGCGACCGTTCGTTCGTTTGTTACCTCTGAAAGCCAAAACAAAATGTCTCTGCTCGCAAGAGAGATAATGATGACTACGGCTATGTTCGGTGCGGAAAAGCGGACAGAAACGGTAAAGATATACGACACTACAGGTCAGATAGACCTTGAAACCCTTGCCGCCCAGACCGGCCTGAAAATAGAGATTCTGAACATTGCGGAAAGTATAGCTTTTGAGTCTCAGGAAGATATTGAAAATATCGATTTGATTATAGCGGCAGGGGCGGGTGCTTCTCTTGCGGGGAAAACCGAAAAGGTCGATTTTCGCTCAGATTTTATGCCTTACGAAGGCAAAAAAGCGGCCCTTGAAAAAACAATCAAAATTCTTGGCGTTTGTCTTCTCGTGTTCTTTGTCGCTATTGGAGTTTTTCTGCAGATGCAGTATTACAAAACCAACAAAGACCGTATCCGAATCGGAGACAAATTCAAGACGGATTATGTCATAGCTATGTCGGGAGGAAAATTTACTAAAAGCAGCGAGGCCGTCAGGAAACTTAAGAGCGAAATCAACAGGATAAAAGACGTTAAAAGCGGCCTGCTCAGCGCCAGCGGCGAGGATTCGATAGAGGCGAAGCTCACTTTTCTTTTCGAAGCGCTCGTCGGCGTACCGAAGAATGTCAATATCGAAATCGAAAAAATCTCCGTAACGACAAAGACTATGAGCATTATCGGCAGTACGAACAGCGGAGGATATTTGCAGCTTTTCGGAGCGATAGATAAACATCCGAAACTTGTCAGGGGAAGCTCCACCTATGAATCGAAGGACGGCAGAGACAATTTCAGGCTTACTATAGAATTACAATGAAAGAGATTTATAAAAAACCGATTTTTTATTATGTGCTTGTGCCGATAGTTATCGGCTTGTGGCCTGTTTGGCTTTTCAGCGTCGGTATCCCTGTCGCTGAGAAGAATCTGGATAAAGAAATTAAAGATTATACTGATGCCCGAAACCTTATCGGCGAAATACTCAATCTCGACCCGCAAAGACTTGATTACGCAAGTTCTAAAAAGACCGGCGAAGATTTCGATTACACAACCGCGGTCGATCAGGTAACGCGCCTTTGTAAGATACTGCCGACCAGCTATCGGCTCAGTTCGAGTCCCATTAGGAGGATAAAAGGAGGCCAGAAAAATCAGGACGCCTCGATGACGATAGACAAAATCGACATCGGGAAATTCTCGAAATTTCTTTCAACTATGCATATGCGATGGTCGAATCTGCAATGCACCAACGCGACCCTGACAAAAATCAAGGGCGAAAAAGACGCCTGGAAAGCGGATATCAGATTTATGTATTATGAGTAAAAGAAGTAAGGAAATAAGGAAGTAAGGGAAAAAACAGATGGCACCTTGCGTCTTTGTATCCTTACTTCCTTACGTCCTTTTTGATTTGACTTTCATATCTTATTTTCTTAACATACTCCCTCTATAACTCAAAGAACCGAATATTACAGAGGTATTATGACTAAAGAAAAAGTAAGTCTAAAGCGAAGGCCTTTTATCCTGCTTATCCGTGACGGCTGGGGCTATAACCCAAATCCGAAAGATGATGCGTGTAATGCCATAAAGCAGGCGAATACGCCTGTGGACGATATGCTGATGAGCCAGTATCCCAATTGCATTATCCACACGAGCGGCGAAGATGTCGGCTTGCCTGAGGGCACTATGGGCAACAGCGAAGTTGGACATCAAAACCTCGGAGCCGGCAGGATTGTTGACCAGGAATCAGTCAGAATCAGTAAGGCAATCTGCGACGGTTCTTTTTTTAAAAACGCCGAACTGCTCAAACTGGTGGATTTTCTAAAGGCCAATAACGGCAAACTGCACCTGCTCGGACTTTGCAGCAATATCGGAGTGCATTCGTTTCTCGAACATCTTTACGGCCTGCTTAAATTCACAAAAGAAAACGGCCTGACGAAAGTTTATCTCCACGCGTTTACCGACGGCAGGGATTCTCCGCCGGACAGCGGCAAAGGTTATCTGGCCGATATAGAAAAGAAAATGAGCGAAATCGGCGTCGGAAAAGTTGCTTCTGTTATGGGGCGGTTTTATGCGATGGACAGAGACAGCAGATGGGACAGGGTGCAGAGGGCTTATGAATGTATGACGCAGAGCAAAGGCGGCAGGGCGAAAAGCGTTGCCGAGGCCGTCGAACAAAGCTATCAGAAAAAGATAACCGATGAATTTATCGAACCTGTCTGTATTACCGATGAAGATGACCAGCCGTTGGCGAAAATTGAAAACGGAGACGGTATTGTCTTCTTTAATTTCCGCGGCGACAGACCCAGAGAGATTACCCGCGCGTTTGTCGATGATGCATTTACAGGATTTGTCAGGACAACAAGGCCGAAGATTCATTATCTGTGTATGACAGAATATGACGCTACGATTCCGGCTCCGGTTATTTTTTCAAAACCGCCGAAGATGAAAAATATCGCCGCGGCTTATTTCAGCGAGTTGGGACTCAAACAATTCCGTTGTGCCGAGACGGAAAAATATGCGCACGTAACGTTTTTCTTTAATGACTATACCGAAGCCCCGTTCGGCGGCGAAGACAGGCAGATTATCCCGTCTCCGAAAGTTAGAACTTATGATTTAAAGCCGGAGATGAGCGCATTCGAGGTTTGCGATGTTGTGATGCAGCGGCTCGAAGCGAACAAATATGATGTTATTGTAATAAATTTCGCAAATCCCGATATGGTCGGCCATACCGGAATCCTCGAAGCTGCCGTTAAAGCGGCTGAAACGGTCGATGCCTGCGTCGGCAGAATTCTCGATAAGGTAAAACAGCTTGGCGGGGCGGCGATTATCACCGCCGACCACGGCAATTTCGAAAAAATGAGCGATGAAAATGGTAATCCCTATACCTCGCATACAACCGGCGATGTACCGCTGATTGTTTTCGATGAGCTTAATAAAGATAAAAAACTCCGCAGCGGCGGAAGACTTGCCGATGTCCTGCCGACTATGCTCGAGATGATGGAAATTCCCCAGCCCCAGGAAATGACCGGAAAAAGTTTATTCGTAAGTTAACAATCCGTTTCTGCTGGGCGGTGATATAATGGGCCAGATAAAGGTACTTGACCAGAATACGGTGAATATGATTGCCGCCGGCGAGGTTATCGAAAGACCCGCCAGCGTAGTCAAGGAACTTGTCGAAAACAGCATCGATGCCGGTGCGACGGATATAACCATTCACATAGAAGACGGCGGCAAAAGGCTTATCCGTGTAATTGACAACGGCTGCGGTATGGACAGCGACGACCTTTCCGTTGCTTTCGAGGCCCACGCCACGAGCAAACTCAAATCCAGCGCCGATTTGCTGAATATTTCCACTATGGGTTTTCGCGGCGAGGCTCTGGCCAGTGTCGCTTCGGTCGCGAATGTTTCCATTATCAGTAAACGTCCGGATGCTGTCGAGGCTTATAAAGTCGAAGTAGATTGCGGAGTTAAAGATGAAATCAAACCGTGCAGCGCAAACGCAGGCACAACGATAGAGGTAAGGAATTTATTTTATAAATTGCCTGCTCGGAGAAAATTCCTGCGGACAGCGAACACGGAAATATCGCATATTGTCGAGCAGTTTGCCCGGATTGCTCTTGCCCATACTAATATTTCGATGACCCTGTTTCATAACGACAAGGAGCTTTACAGATTGGCCGGCGGGCTTGGCATAAGAGGACGGATTGGAAGTTTGTTTTCCGCCGACCTTGCGGACTCTTTGCTCGAACTGCACAGCACGGAAAAAAATCTTGAGGTTTCCGCTCTTATTTGCAGACCTGAAAACGGCAGGGCAAACACAAAATTTCAGTATTTTTTCCTCAACGGCAGGTACATTCGCGACAAATTTCTCTCGCACGCCGTCAGGGAAGCCTATCGCGGTATGATTGAGCCGGACAGGTGCCCCGTGCTTTTCATATTTCTAAAGATGCCGCCTCAGGATTTTGACGTGAATGTTCATCCTACAAAAGTTGAGGTTCGGTTCGACAATCCGAACCTTATTTATTCGCAGGTTCTCGGCCTGATACGCGAAAAACTATTGTCAATTGACCTCGACACAAAGGCGAAACTGCCCGATATTCCGTCAAGTGAGAGTCAGGAAGCCAAGCAGCAGATTACCGATGCCATAGCGGGCTTTTTAAATCATAGTAAAACGCCGACTTCACAGCAGCGTTTTGATTTTTCAAAGGTCGCGAAAAGAAGCGATTTTTCCGCCGCCGGTCAGCGCGAGAATTTTTACAGCGATATTCCTTCGCAGCCGGTAGGGCCGGAGTATTTTCAGATTCACGACAGCTATATAATAGCTCCGGTAGAGGACGGATTTTTAATTATCGACCAGCACGCTCTTCATGAGCGGATAATCTATGAAGACCTGTGCAGGAGGCTGGCCGGCGACGAAGCGGCAAAACTCGAATCGCAGAAGCTCCTTATACCAGAGACATTCGATATAAATCCTGCCCGGCAGGAAATACTGAATAATTCAGCCGAGCTTCTCGAAAGGCTCGGCATAACCGTCGAACCGTTCGGGCCGGGCTTATGGGCGATACAGTCTTTTCCCACTCTGCTGGCAAAGGTCAAGCCGGCGGATTTCATAATAGACCTTCTCGACATACTTGCCGACTCTGCCAAGAGGCTCGATGCCGAAAGACTTCTTCATAAGGTTCTCGATATGGCCGCCTGTAAGGCCGCCGTCAAGGCGGGACAGAAATTAAATCAGGTTGAGATGCACCAGCTTTTAGCCGATAAAGAGGCGATAGAGCGAGCAAGCAGGTGTCCCCACGGCAGACCGACAACTATAAGATTTTCACTGGCAGAGCTCGAAAAACAATTCAAAAGAACGTAAGTGCTTTTGAGCAAAAGAGTTATAATTTAAATAAAAGGGCTTGCAAACAGACGGGTCGCTGAATATAGTATCTGCTCTTTAAAAGTTCGGTTTTCTTGTACGAATTTTTGTACAAATGTCGGAAAACTCGGTTATTAATGTTTTTTCTACGGATACGAATGCTGTGAAAAAGAGAGAAACTGTAAAACGCAAATCTCCTGCGAACAGGAAGAGCGTCAAGAAAAAAGCTGTTCCTGTCTATACAAAAACAAGCGAATATCTTAGTCAGCAGGAAATTGAGCATTTTCAGCACCAGCTTATCGAGAAAATGCAGGAAATCGTCGGCGATGTCAATTCGATTGAGAACGAAGCGCTGAAGAAATCCCGTCTTGACGCGACAGGCGACCTTTCGAGTATGCCCATACATATGGCCGATATCGGCACGGATAATTATGAGCAGGAATTTGCGCTCAATCTTCTCGACAGCGAAAGAAAAATTCTGCACAAAATCGCCGAGGCCCTTCAGCGAATCGAAGACGGCACATACGGAATTTGTGAAGTTACCGGCAGAGGTATATCAAAAGCCAGGCTTGAAGCAAGACCTTGGGCGAGATACTGTATAGAATATGCCGAATTAGTTGAAAAGGGTATTGTAAGGCAGGGCGAACCTGTGCCGGAAAATGTCGAGATCGACTAATCGGCACGAACACATAAATCAGGGGTGATTTTGTCCCGTTATACCTTCTGCGGCAGGCAAATCTTGCAGCAAACCTTTTCCTATTTTATAATATTCAGCTATGAATAGACGATGTCCGGTATGTGGAAAAACTGTTCCTGAACCCTCAAAAACCGGGGGTCAGGCGGGCTTTTTCCCTTTCTGTTCGGAAAGATGCAAATTGGTTGACCTTAACCGCTGGTTCCGGAGCGAATATATTATATCTTCGCCGGTTCAGCAGCGGAAAGAAGACAGTGAAAACGACCCGGAAAATATGCTGGAACAATAACTTAAATAGTGATAACATACATGGTTCATATAAAAATCATATATCTGTCGTGATTTTTGAAAGGGCTCAGGGATGACAGAGCAAAAAGATTTAAGTCAATGCTGTGGAAACCTGCTTTTCCCGCACGTTTTTAAGCTGTTCAGAATAGCCATCCAGCCGGGCAGAATTTTAACCGCCTTTTCAGCGTTGGTTATTATTTTCATCGCCGGCTGGTTAATGGACTTCAGCAAAACCGTAATTACTTCAGGCAAGCTCACCCAGCGGCAGCTCAGGACTTCGACATTGACCGGTTCGGTAACCTGGCCGACGGAACTGCATTGCTTTGTAAATAATCCTGAAAGAATGGACAATTTTATCAAAATTTACAAAGACAAGGGGGAAAAACAGGGCGTTTTTAAAGTTTGGTCGAACTTCTGTCTTATGAATTTTAATCAGGCGGTTGTTTCGCTTCTGCAGTTGAAACTGGACAATCTGACGGCGGCAATTTCAGGCTGTATTTTATCCTTTATCTGGCTGCTGAAATATCACACTGTTTACGGCATTATTTTTCTCCTGATTTCTTTCGCTGTTATTTCCGTGGCAGGCGGTGCAATTTGCAGAGGAGCGGCCCTGCATTTCTCGAAAGACGAGAAAATCGGAATTGCTCAGGGCGTAAAATTTGCCCTTAGAAGATTTCTTCCGCTTTTCTGTGCGCCGACCGCTCCATTGGTATTGGTGGCTTTGCTCGGATTGGTAATAATTTCAGTGCTCGGCCTTATAACGAATATTCCCTGGCTCGGAGAGCTGGTTCTGGCTTTATTTTTCGTAATCGTCCTTTTTGCGGGACTGCTGATATCTTTTGCGGTTATAGAAGCTGTTGCAGGCTTGAATCTTATGTTCGGCGCTGTTGCTTATGACAATTCCGACACCTTCGATACCATCAGCAAATCGTTTAATTATGTTTATTCGAGACCTTGGCGTCTTGGATTTTATACTTTGCTGGCCGCTGTGTATGGGGCAATCAGCTATTTAGTCGTCAGATTTTTTGCCTTTGTAATGCTTGTTATGAGCAGATGGTTTTTGCAGTTGGGTATTTTGACCAAAAGCAGCAAAGCCGACCAGTTCGATAAGCTTGCAGCGATTTGGCCTAAGCCGGAATTTTTCAGCTTTTTGGGCGGCGGAATCGACATCTCAAGAAATCCGACAGAATCTATCGCCGCGTTTGTCGTCGCCCTTGAGATATTTATTATTTCGGGATTGGTAATAGCTTTCGCCGTCAGCTTTTATTTTTCAGCGGGAGCCGTTATTTACTGTCTGCTGAGGAACAAGGCAGACAATATCGCCCTTGAAGATGTTTTCATTGAGGCCGAGCAGATAGCCGAGCCGGGAAGTACGGAACAAACCGAACAGCCGGCTCAAACGGAAAATAGCGAAGAAGTCCAATAACTTTTATACAAAATATGGTTGAAGAAAATAAAAATATTCAAATGTCCGAAACGCCTGAAAAGCAAAGCTATGAGCAGGCTTCATCTTCGGCGATGCTGCGGTTCCGCAGGCCGATAATCATACTTGCCCATATCCTGATGTTCGCCGCAAGTCTGATGATGGCGTTTCTGCTTGTCAGCAATATGCAGTTTGGCGAATGGCTCGTTCAGCAGTACCCCAAACTCCTGCTGTGCTTTATAATAATAAAGCTTCCGGTTTTTTCCTATTTTAGACAGTTTCAGGGCTGGTGGCGGTTCGTAAGCATTTCAGACCTGTTGGCGATAGTCAAAGCCTCGCTTGTCAGTACGTTGATTCTGGTAGTATTATGGTTTGGGTTCTTGTCTGCCGAGCCGCTGAGGAGGCATTTACGTGAATTTACCACCTTCAGTCAGGCGATTTTCATCCTCGATATGTTCGCAACTATTGTTCTGCTCGGCGGACTGAGAATGGCTGTCAGGTTATATCACGAGGAGTTTCATACCGAACAGGCGGCTAAACTGAAAAGATTTCTTATCATAGGGGCAGGCAATGCGGGCGAAGCTCTCCTTCGTGAATTGCACCGTATGCCTGTCGAGCAATACGATGTAATAGGTTTTGTCGATGATGACCCGGCAAAACGGGGTGTCAGTATTCACAGCATACCGGTACTGGGAAGAATCGACCAACTGGCGCAAATATGCAAGAAACACAATATCGACGAAATTGCGATAGCAATGCCGAGCGCAACGGCAAAGCAGCTGCGAAAAGTAGTCCAGATTTGCGAAGGCGCAAAGATGCGGTTCCAGACAGTGCCTTCCGTAACGGATATTGCAAGCGGGAAATACAGGGTTTCACAGATTAGAAACGTCGATATTAACGACCTGCTCGGTCGTGAGGCAGTTCAGCTTGACCTCGATATAATAAAACAGTATCTCACAAATAAAGTTATTCTCGTAACCGGTGCCGGCGGCTCTATCGGCTCGGAAATGAGCAGGCAGGTCTGCCATTTCGACCCGAAACTATTGCTTCTTGTCGAACAGGCTGAAAATGCTCTGTTTTTTATCGAAAGGGAGCTGCGAAAAAGCTTTCCGCAGGTTGCAATGGAAGCTGTTATATGCGATATCACTGACAAAGTACGGGTTGAGCAGCTTTTTGAGAAGTTTAAACCCGACGTTGTTATCCACGCCGCTGCCCATAAACATGTGCCTTTGATGGAGCTCAACCCCGGCGAGGCGATCAAAAATAATGTCGTCGGTACGAGAACCGTTGCCGATGCGGCTGATAAATATAAGGCTGAAAACTTTGTAATGATAAGCACGGACAAAGCCGTCAACCCGACAAGTATTATGGGCTCCTCGAAGCGCGTCGCCGAAATGTATATTCAGGACCTTAACAGGACAAGCAACTCGCATTTCGTAACCGTCAGGTTCGGCAATGTTCTCGGCTCGAACGGCTCTGTAGTTCCGATATTCAAAAATCAGATTGCTGCCGGCGGGCCTGTTACCGTAACGCATCCGGAAATGAGAAGGTATTTTATGACGATACCGGAGGCATCGCAGCTTGTTCTGCAGGCCGCCGCGATGGGTAAAGGCGGCGAAATATTTGTGCTCGATATGGGCGAGCCGGTAAAAATCGTTGACCTCGCGAAAGAACTTATAACCCTTAGCGGTTTTAGGCCCGGAGAGGATATAGAAATTATCTTTACAGGCACCCGGCCGGGAGAAAAACTTTTCGAGGAATTGTCAATCAAAGGCGAAGATATGGTGCCTACACGCCATCCCAAGATTGGAATATGGGGGACCAATATTGCCATCGGCAGAGAGCAGCTTCATCAAATAATTGGCGGCCTTGTTTCAACGGCCAATACGCAGGATTACAAGCAAATCGTTGGTGCTATCAAGCAGCTCGTTCCGGAATTTATCGGCGACAAGATTAATAATTGAGGCTTAAAAAAGCGCATAAAAAAACCCGTCCCTTAGGGACGGGTTTTTTGTTGGTTTAGCTGTTATGAATTTTGTCGGCCTGTTCATCACGCGGATGGGCGCCGTCATAGACTTCTTTCAGCCTTTTTGTTGTCAGGTGCGTATAAATCTGAGTTGTTGACAGAGACTGATGGCCCAAAAGCTCTTGAACGCTTCGCAGGTCGGCTCCGTTATTGAGCATATGTGTCGCGAAGCTGTGTCTTAACGTATGCGGGCTGATTGATGGGTCGAGTCCTGCCATTTTCAGATATTTATCCATTTTTCTGCGAACGCTTCTGGTGCTTAATCTTTTGCCGTGTTTATTGACAAACAGAACCTTCGAATCGAAATTACCGTTGCTCTGGGCACGTCTGTTTCGAAATTCCATATAATGCTGTATCGTCTGCAGCGCCGATGAGCCTATCGGGGATATTCTTTCCTTTTTGCCCTTGCCTCTTACGTGGAGCACCTCGCCGAGGAAGTCCACATCTTCGATATTCAGGGCGACAAGTTCGCTTACCCTTACTCCCGTGCCGTAGAGCGTTTCCATAATCGCACGGTCTCTGGCTCCAAGCCAGCTGTCGGCCGGCGGAGTTTCGAGAAGCTTTTTAACCTGGTCATATTCGAGAAATTTCGGAAGTTTCTTGTCCTGTTTAGGCGTCCTGACCGCTGTAACAGGATTGCTGTCGATATGTCCTCTTTTTACGAGGAATTTGTAGAAACTTCTCAGGGTCGCCAGTTTTCTGGCCGTTGTCGATTTGGAGTATTGTTTGTCGTTCAGATGTACCATATATACCCTGACGCTGTCGGTTGTCAGCGTCAGAAGAAGCTGTTCGACATTCGTCTTAGTCTGTGTTGCTACGCCGCCCGATTCTTTATGCCAGTCCGACGAACCTGTTTCGCCGCCGGTTAGGTGCTGGCAGAACTGTTTGAGGTCCGCGTTGTAGCATTTGGCCGTATGCTCTGAGAAATGCTTTTCAAATTTCAGATAATCCAGAAACTCATGAATAATCGCGCAGTTTTCCATATTTATTGTCTCCAAATCGCCTCAATAACGAGGGTGTTCAGTTTTTCATTCCTGCTGCTCGAAAGTTTCAAGCATTACCTGCGGAGCCTGTTCGTTTAAAAGTCTGTCCGCTTCACTTATCAGCGATTGAGTCAGTTTAAAACTCAGTACCGCCGCATCAAACCAGTCGAATCCGGTTCGGCCGTCTTTTGCCTGGGCGACAAGTGCATCTAACAGAAGGTCTTCAGAGCCGGATTCATATCTGAATATGAATCTTTCGGCGCCTTTGGTAAGAATAAGCTGTTTCAGGTTCTGCCGTGAATGTCTGTCCATAATCTTTCGCTAAAAATCGTGTTATCTTGGGACTTATAATTATCGGTCTGATTTGTCAGACCGATAACCAAATTTTTAAAATTTTCCCGAATTTTTCTCTTTAATTACAGAGCCGATATATACAAGTTATCGGCCATTTATAAATATTTACTTTAGGAAGATAGGTAAAAGATTTGAAATAAGTACTTTTAGTAAAAGGCAGTTAGCTGATTTTTGTCGGTTCGGATACCCCCAATTCGTAGGGCATATTTATAGTTTGAAAACACTATGGGTTGTATCAGTATTAATATGGCCCAAAAGGCAATTAAAGACTTGTTTTATCTTTAATTTCTTATGGTTTTATGGATTTTTTGGCAGATATTTAGTAAATTTTCGACCCATTTGATAGGTATGACTATTGCCGCGTCGGATTTTGCCTTTTTTGGGTCGGTATGAACCTCGATAAACAGTCCATCGGCCCCTGCCGCAACGGCGGCCTTGGCCAGAACCGGAGCCATACCCCTTGTCCCTGCTGAAGCCTTGCCTAACCCGCCGGGCTGCTGAGTGCTGTGGGTAGCGTCAAAAATGACCGGACAGCCGAGCTTTTTCATAGCCGGTATCGATGTCATATCGTTGACGAGACGATTATAGCCGAAAAATGTGCCGCGTTCGGTTAGCAGAATTTTTTTGTTGCCGGTCGAGCGGACTTTTTCAACAGCGTTTTTCATTTCTTCAGGAGACATAAATTGTCCCTTTTTGATATTGACCGGTTTGCCTGTTCTCCCGCAGGCCGCAAGCAAGTCGGTTTGACGGCAGAGAAAAGCCGGGATTTGCAGACAATCGACAATTTTGGCCGCTGCGGAAACCTGTCCGATTTCATGAACATCGGTCAGTATGGCAAGTGAGGTTTTTCGCTTTACCTTTGCCAGAATCTCAAGGCCTTTTTTAAGGCCGGGCCCGCGAAAGCTGGCGATACTGCTGCGGTTGGCTTTGTCGAAACTTGCCTTGAAGATGATGGGCACACCGGTCTTTTCGCTGATTTCCGCCAGCCGCTGTGCGATGTCGAGGCAAATCTTTTCAGTTTCAATAACGCAGGGGCCTGCTATGACAAACAGTCCGCCGTTGGGCTCTATCTTAATATTTCCTATCTTGAACATATTGATTTCCAGCCTCATTTAAAAACTCTGAATATTCTTGTTCTCATTCCGACCGGTTTTCCGCCCGGCGGGACAAGGACTTTAACCGCCTCCGGAATAATTGTAACTTCGAGCGGCAAATCCGGACCCGGGTCGCCGTCAAGCTCAGTCATCATCGGAGTTTCGGAATATATTTTAATCTTTTTGCACTGTTTGTATAAGACGTTTTTTCTCCTGCGGTGGTTTTTGAATACCGTCAGCAAGGCGTGGAGCAAAAGCGATATGTGGCCGGAACATTTATAAATGCACACATCCAGCAGGCCGTCGCTGAAATTTGCCGCCCGCAGAATCGGCAGTCCCAAAGCGTACCGCGATATATTCCCGAAAATAACTATGCCGCGGTCTGAAAAAACGATTTTATCCTCGACCTCAACGGTTATCTTCGGAAAATCATACGCCCAGAAAGTTTTCCATATCGGCCAGAAATAATAAAGATGCGTGATATTTCCCTTTCTCTGTGCATTGACGAGGTTTACGACATTGCCGTCAAAGCCCACGCCGCCGACCGAGGTAAAAAATTTATCGTTCGCCTTACACAAATCCAGCGGCCGTATGGTCCGGGACTCGAAAATGCTTATCATATCTTTGAGCGTTGTCTTATAGCCGAGTTCGTTGGCCAGCAGGTTTTCCGTGCCGCAGGGAATAATCATCAGGGGCTTGTCGCTGCCTTCGAGTCCGTGGACGACTTCCCTAATCGTACCGTCTCCACCGGCGACTATGACCATTGAGCAGTCGTATTTAACCGCAACTTCAGCCGCCAAAGTCTGTGCGTGCGCCAAAGACTCGGTATGTCTAATCTCAAGCCTGTGGCCCTTCTGCTGCAGGTATTCTATGAAATTTTTCGCGACCAGCTTCTCGCCGGACGGACCTGCCTTTGTGTTTATTATCACAAATATGTAGCCGTTTTCCGGGTTCATCCCGCACCTTATTTATATTGAATTTTATTTAAATCTTTTATGATTTTTATTAACCTTTAAAACTCTCAAAAATATACGTAAAAAACTGAATATTCAAAAGGTGCGGGATTCATCATTTTAAATCGAAAGCTATCCTTCTTTTCTTCGAGCCGGTTTTCGCGAGCGCTTCTTCCATAAGATGCGCGTAGCTTTGGGGTGTGTGTTTGAGGTTTTCAAGCCCGAGTTTTTTCTGTGCCTGTTCTATTACATCGTCGTTTGGCCCTTCGATTTCCACGAATTTTCCGAGCATCGGCAGCTCATCCAGAGCAACTTTGCAACTATGAAAATCCCACAGGCCCCTTTTCTTCTCGAAGGTAAGTTTTTCTTTATAGCCGAGTTCGGCAAAAAGCTCCGCGAGTTCTTCGGCCTTTTCGACCTTTAGGCCGATTTCACGGCGGGTTTTAAAACGGTGGTTTTCCCTTGCGCCTTTATAAGTAAGTTCGATTGCTTCGCCGAGATGATTTTTATGTTTTCTTATCCGCAGGCACCTGTCGGAATTGATAAGCGAATCTTCGCAGTCATCGTAATAGGCATCAGTCTGAAGGAAATCGCCCTCGAATTTGGCGCCGAGCTGCTTGAGCTTTTCCGCAACCGGCGCTAAATCCTCGACTTTCAGTTTCAGTTCTATTTCCAGTGCCATTTTTTATTCCTTATCGCAGCCACAGAGGTTTTATTTTATTATAGCCACAGAGAACACAGAGGCCACAGAGATAATTACTTTTATGGCCACAGAGCTCACAGAGAACACAGAGAAATAATTTATTTTAATATTTGGATTTTCCATCACATTATTTTAAAAATCACATAAACGGTCTTCGTCTGAACGTCTTAATATCACTATTTGTCAAATCAAACCATTCGCCGCGTTTTCTTTTATCTGCAAACCTATTATGCCAATAGGCTTCTATCCCAGTTGGGTCATCTGTTTTGATTTTATGGATTATTTTTAATTCCTCCGGCAGCTTAATTCCTATTTCATAGTTTCGTTTTTCAACGCAATCGCTTTTACCTATTTTATAATATCGCCCCGATTTCATCAGGTACACATAACCGAATTTCAAATTGTCTTTTTCAGAATCAGAGTCATTCTTCTTTCCTGAAGAACCACAGACACCTTTACAAATTTCTATAACGTCTGCATATTCAGGATTGCTTTTGCAATAATCGAGAATTTTTTGAGCCATTTCAGGTTTTTTTCCCAACCGACTAAATCTCCATGGGAAACCATTAGTGTTATGTGCTTTTAGTCTGAAATCAGATGCCGTAGGAAATCTTTTTATTTCTCTAATTAAAGTAATCACGTATTCTATCAATAAATTTTCGTCGTATGCTGATTTTGGTTTATTTGGTTCAAGTCCAGCTTCTCTAACAGCGTCGCCCCACTTAGCCCAATATTTTCCAAGCCATTCTGAAGGCCCAATTCCAGTTTCGCTGACAAATTTCCTATGTCCTAATGGGATTCCATTGTTTTTTTTGGCCGTTCTAATAATTTCGTCAATGATATGTTTTTTATCCATTTTTAATACCTGCAAAAATCTCTGTGTCCTCTGTGTTCTCTGTGGCTAAAACCTATCCCAAAACCTCAATTTTTGGGTTAATATGAGCCGATATATGGTTTATGGACATAACAAACGAACAATGGCAACGGATTGCAAAGTTCA